>NZ_JABAGC010000004.1 GCF_012843905.1 Clostridium sp. SM-530-WT-3G | reverse complement strand
TGTTTCGCGATTAAATCATAACACAGATAATCTACTATGGATTTTTTATTAGTTCAATTTCATTTTACAACTAGTCAGATTAAATTATTACATAAATTAAAAGAAAAAGTCGAAGTTATAATCTGTGTCTATGCAGGCGATATTGAAAGAAATAAAATAAGGGGAGATTTTGGAATAACATATGACATGGATGTATTAAGACTTATTGATGACTTAAGAGCTTATGATCTTGAAGTAAACAGTGTAGTTATTACTAGATATAATGGTCAGCTAGCAACTACAGTTTTTATTAATAAGCTTGAAAGAAGAGGCATAAAAGTATATAAACATAAAGCTACAAAAGGATATCCAACTGATGTGGATACAATTGTAAGTGAAGAAGGATACGGTAAAAATCCATACATAGAAACTACTAAACCTATAGTTGTTGTTACAGCTCCAGGGCCAGGAAGTGGAAAATTAGCAACATGCTTAAGTCAATTATATCATGAATCTAAGAGAGGAAATGCTGCGGGATATTCAAAATTTGAAACTTTCCCGGTATGGAATGTGCCTTTAAAGCATCCATTAAATATAGCATATGAAGCAGCAACTGTTGATTTAAAAGATGTAAATATGATAGATTCATTCCATATGGATGCCTATGGTAAAGTTACAGTAAACTATAACAGAGATATTGAGAGCTTTCCAGTTCTAAAGAGAATAATAGAAAAAATTACTGGAAAGGAATCGGTTTATAAATCACCAACAGATATGGGAGTAAATAGAGTTGGTTTTGGTATTGTAAATGATGATGTAGTTAAAGAAGCATCTAAGCAGGAAATAATAAGAAGATACTTTAAAACAGGATGTGACTACAAAAAGGGATATGCAGATAAGGAAACATACGACAGATCAAAACTTATAATGGAAGAAGTAAATCTTAAAGAAACTGACAGAAAGGTTGTACTTCCAGCTAGAGAAAAATCAATAAGTTTAAAGATGGATGAAAATGATATATGTCCAGTAGTTGCTATAGAATTAGCAGATGGAAAGATACTAACAGGTAAGAGTTCAGAACTTATGGATGGTGCAGCAGCAGCAACAATTAATGCAATAAAGTACCTTGCAAATATCTCAGATGATATATTCCTTTTATCACCTGTAATACTTGAACCAATAATGAGATTAAAATCACTTACTTTCCATGAAAAGAATTATTCATTAAATTTAGAAGAAATTCTTACAGCATTAAGTATATCAGCAGCTACAAACCCAACTGCACAGGCAGCAATTGAAAAATTAGCACTTCTTAAGGGATGTCAGGCCCATTCAACTACAATATTATCTAGAAGTGATGAGGATACATTAAGTAAACTTGGAATTGATGTTACTTGTGATCCAGTGTATCCATCAGAAAGTCTTTATTATAACAATTAATATTAATCATGACCACCCGTAAAACGGGTGGTTTGCTCTGCGCCTTGAAGGCTTTGTTACTGGCTGTGCTATTCGCACATTGAAATAATTGTCTATCGCAAAACATCCCCTAGTGCCATTAAAATGGCTCTTTTGGATGATTAATTAACTTTAAAATTCCAATCCAACTTTACCAATTATTCAAAATTAATTTTTTCTCATTTTTATTCAGTAGTTTTTTATATTTAACCTTACAAAACTAGTTCTACTATATTCATAAGATCTTTTTTCTACTCATAGCTGAAAGCTTTCCGGAACCATAGGTCAAACCTGTGGTATTCTTTTACTATGTTAATATACTATATTTTTAGATTATTTAATGTAAGATAGATAGCTTAATTCAATGAACTTCTGTATTTTTTTGTAAATTAATTATATAATATTATTGAAAAATACATTTAAGGGTAAAAAAGGGTGCTAAGGTGTGAGAAAATTTATTACATTAAATAATTACAGTATAAAGAAAAAGTTAAGCATAATATACATAACATGTGTTCTTATTCCTCTAATAATAACAGATTCTATAATATACTTTACAACAGAAGATAATCTTGAAAAGGAGCAGAGGATAAATTTAGAACATGTTATGGAGAGAATTGAATATAACATAAAATCAGATGTTGAATCAGCAATTTCAGTTTCTAATTACTTATATGCAGATTCTAAGTTAAACGATTTAATAACCACTAAATATGAAGAAGAGAAAGACTTTTATGAAAAATATAACATGATGCTTCAGAGTAATGTTATTAAATATTACTTTAACAACCAGAAAGTTTATAAAATTAATATTTATACATCTAATAATACAATAATAAGTGGTTCCAATTTTTTTAAACTTACAGATGATGTTAGAAAGGAAGATTGGTATAAAAAGTATAAAGAAAATAATGGCAATATGACATTGACAACAGGATATAATAGAAAAAATAGATCAATATTTGATAAGTCACCAAGAGAATTAAGTATAGTAAGGAAATTAGACTATTATAAAGATGATACTGAAAAGATAATGAAAATAGATATGGATTATGATTCACTAGCTTATAAAGTACTTAATGAGAAAATGAATGATAATTTATATATATGTACAGAAAACAATATTTTATTTTCAAATAAGGATTCTTATTATGATAATAAAAATTTTGGGAGTATTTATGAAGTAGCCAATAAGGATGTAATGATTGAAAAAGAAATAAAATTTAGTAGTTTGAAAGAACCATGGAAAATAAAAATTTCAGCAGACAAAGTTTCACCTATAAGTTCTGAAAATAGCCAGATAAAAATATTTCTTGGAATTTTAGTAGTTTTCAATTTAGTATTTCCAACAATAGTTATATATGTAGTATCAAAATCATTAGGTGATAGAGTTAAAATAATAAATAATTATCTTGATATGGTTAAGCATGAAGAATTCAATGAAATTAAATGTGTAGAAGGCAAAGATGAGATTGGAGAATTGATTAGAAGTTATAATCTTATGGTAAGGAAAATAAAACAGCTTATAGAGGTTGCGTTTAAGGAAGAAATGGAAAAAAAGACTCTTCAGCTTTCTAAGAATCAAGCAGAACTTAGAGCTCTTCAAAGTCAGGTGAATCCACATTTTTTATTTAATATACTTGAAAGCATAAGAATGAGAAGTCTTATAAAAAGCGAAGATGAAACTGCGGAAATAATTGAAAAACTGGCATTGCTTTTAAGGACAACCATTAATTGGGGAGATGACCATATTACAATTGAAGACGAAATAAATTTTGTTGATAGTTATTTAAAGATTCAGCAGTATAGATTTGGAGAAAAACTATCTTATGAATTTAAAATAGATGAAAGTAGTAAAAATATAAAAATACCTAAACTGACTATACTAAGTCTTGTAGAAAATTCATGTGTTCATGGCATAGAAGGTATTGCTAGAAATGGAAATGTATATGTAAACACATATCTGGAAGAAAATTATCTTATAATCAAGGTTTTTGATACAGGATGTGGTATGGATAAAGAACAGCTTCAGAGTATAAGAAGAAAAATAAAGCATGGAGAAAGTGAGATATATAAAAATAACAAGAGTTTAGGTCTTCTTAATGCATATATGAGAATGCAGAAATATTGTAATAATACAATGGAGTTTTATATTACAAGTGTTTTAAATAAAGGGACTGACATTGTAATAAAGATTGATATAGATAAGATTGAGGAGGAAGTGTGATGATAAGGGTATTAATTGTTGATGATGAGCCATTTATAAGACAGGGATTAAAACTGTTAATAAAGTGGAAGGATCATGGTTGTGAGATAATAGGAGAGGCTTCAAATGGGAATGAAGCCATGGAGATAATAAAAAATCAATCTGTTGATTTAGTTATTACTGATATTAAGATGCCTGTAATGAATGGACTGGAACTAATTAAATGCGTTAAAGATAATGGATATAATAATATAAAGTTTATTGTATTAAGTGGTTTTTATGAATTTGAGTATGCAAAAACTGCAATAAAATATGGTGTAAAAGATTATGTACTTAAGCCTATACAAAAAGATGAGCTTAATCGTGTATTAGATGAATTTAGTAAGGATTTTATTGTAGAAAAGAATAATTTGCAAAAAATAGAAAAAGCCCAAAATGACAGCTATCAAATGAAGTTAAATAAATTAATACTTGGTAAAGCTGGCAGTGCTACAATTAAGTTTTTAGAAGATAAGTTAAAACCATCAGATTATCTTAGGTTTATTCTTATAGATGTGGATATGGCAGGAATGTCAATTGATGAAAAAAATCAATACAGATTAGATGTATATAATGAAACTGTAAAAATAATTAAAAATAGAAATTATAATGTGATTTGTGAACTTGACGATAAAAAAAATATGCATAGCATAGGATTTATATTTGATAAAAAGTTTTTAGAAGAAAATGTGTTTGGTGAACGAGAATATGTAAATAATTTGGTATGTGAACTTAAAAAGACAATTAATAATAAATTTTATATCTATGTAGGAAAAGCAGTGGAAGATATACATAATATAAAAAAATCTTATGAAACTGCAACTATGCTTAAGATAATAAATAAAGATAGTAATGTAATATTTTTTGAAGAAATTTATAAGGATAGCTGTAGAAAACAGATAGTAAAAAAAGATTATATGGACATGCTTATTAATGGTATTGAGGAAAATAATAAAGACAAAATAAAAAAATGTATAAAAAGTTTTTATGAAAGCTTTAAGGATGGATATATAGATGGAGAAATATTAAAGATAAATATTGATTATCTACTATTTAATCTAATTAATATTGAGAAGAATATAAATGAGGAAAGCAATAAAGAAGAATTATTGGAGCTTATAGGATTATTAGATGTTGAAAATATTATAAGTCGCGATAGTGAAAAAAATTTAACTAACTTTTCTATAAATTTTGCAGAGTATTTAGATAATTTAAGAAAAAATTCTATTAAGGGTGTACTAAGCTATATAGATAAGGAAATATATGAACATTATATGGACAAGTTGAGCTTAAAATCTCTTAGTGAAAAATATTATTTAAATAGTGCATACTTAGGGCAGATTTTTAAGAAAAAGTATAAAGTTTCATTTAAAGATTATCTTAATGAATTTAGAATAGAAAAAGCTGCAGAAATGCTTAAGAGAAGTGATGAAAAAATATATGAAATTGCTGAAAAAGTAGGCTATAGTAATAATGATTATTTTATAAATAAATTTACTCAAATAAAAGGAAAAACTCCTTTTAGATATAGAAAAGATTTTATTGAAAAAGAAGAAAGTATGTAAAAAATAAATAAGAGCGTGTTAAAAAAGCAAGAACAGAAATTCATAACTTTTGCATTATAAATTTCTGTATTCTGTAGGTGTTATTTTTACTATTTTTATAAAGTTCCTGTTAAATGATCTTACATTTGAATAACCACATATGTATGCAATATCAGTTATGGATGAGTCTGTGTTCTTTAGAAGATAAAGAGCATGGCTTATCCTATTTTCATTTATAAAATCAACATAAGATAATCCTAGCGTCTCATTAAGATATTTTGAAAGATAATTGTAACTGTATCCTAAGTTAGAAGCTATATCCTTTAAACTTATATTATTTGTAAAATTATCCTGTATATATTTTAGAACCTTGTGGATTAATATTTCATCAGTTTTATTACACTCAATAAGCTTGGTTTGTTTAATTATTTCAGATGAAATCATATATAATGATGATTTTATTGAAAGAATATCATCGTTGTCGTTAAATAATGTGTTGAAAGTTAAATCTTGTACCATAGGTGATACATTAAAAACTGGATTCTCAAGACATTTACCTTGAATCATATTTTGAAATGTTTTTATGTATTCAGGAGAAAAAACACATATGTATGAATCTGAATAATCATCTGTATTAAAGGAATGAATTTCGTATGGAAGGATTAATGCACCTTGGTTTTTAGTTATAGTGTAGGTTTTGTTTTTTAATATTAAATTAAGTTGTCCTTCTTTTACGAAAACATATTCAAAACTTCTATGAATATTTTTTATGAAAGAAAAATTTATATTATGATAAAAGGAAAAAGAATTATTATCCCCAAAATGATAAGATTCATATTTTAACATAAAACACCTCAAATGATAATATTTGTCTAAAATTATATAAGTAATATCTTGTAAAGTCAACCATAAAAAACTAATATTAAACTATGAAAAGAATTACATATAAGCATATTAAGTTTATAGAAATATTTGTAGATGTAAATTAAGAGAAAGAGGTAGAGAATAATATGGAAAAAATGAGAATGTCACATGAAGAGGCTTTAGAAAAGGCACAAGAACTTGTATCAAAAATGACTTTACAAGAAAAATCAGAACAGCTTACATATCAAGCTGCAGCAAATGAAAGATTGAATATTCCAAGATATAATTGGTGGAATGAAGGCCTTCATGGTGTGGCAAGAGCTGGACTAGCTACTGTATTTCCACAAGCAATTGGTCTAGCTGCTATGTTTGATGATGAGTTTTTAGAAAGAATAGCAGATGCTATTTCTACAGAAGGTCGTGCTAAATATAATGAGAATATCAAACATGGTGATAGAGGAATATATAAAGGAATCACATTTTGGTCACCAAATGTAAATATATTCAGAGATCCAAGATGGGGAAGAGGTCAAGAAACATATGGAGAAGATCCATATTTAACTTCTAAACTTGGAGTTGCATTTGTAAAAGGTCTTCAAGGAAAAGGAAAATATTTAAAAATAGCTGCATGTGCTAAACATTTTGCAGTACACAGTGGACCAGAAGCTTTACGTCATGAATTTGATGCACAAGTATCTCAAAAAGATTTGTATGAAACATATCTTCCTGCATTTGAAGCTTGTGTAAAAGAAGGTGATGTTGAAGCTGTAATGGGAGCATACAACAGAACAAATGGAGAACCATGCTGTGGAAGTAAAACATTATTAAATGATATATTAAGAGAAAAATGGGGATTTAAAGGACATGTAGTTTCAGATTGTTGGGCAATATTAGATTTTCACATGAACCATAGAGTTACAAGTACAGCAACAGAATCAGCAGCATTAGCAATTAAAAATGGATGTGATTTGAACTGTGGTAATGTATATCTTCAAATGATGCTTGCATATAAAGAAGGTTTAGTAAGTGAAGAAGATATTACAAGATCGTGTGAAAGACTTATGGCTACAAGATATAGACTTGGAATGTTTGATGATGATTGTGAATATAATAATATACCATATGAAGAAAATGACAGTAAGGAACATAATGAAATGTCATTAGAGGCTGCAAGAAAATCAATGGTATTGTTAAAGAATGATGGAATACTTCCATTAGATAAGTCAAAACTTAAATCTGTTGCAGTAATTGGACCAAATGCAGATAGTGAACTTATGCTAAGTGGAAACTACTTTGGAACTGCTTCAAAATACACAACATTAATAAATGGAATTCAAGATGCTATAGGTGATTCTGTAAGAGTATATTATTCTGAAGGATGTCATTTATATAAAGATAAGATTGAAGATTTAGCAGAATCTGATGATAGACTAGCAGAAGCCGTTACTATGGCAGAACACTCTGATGTAACTATTCTATGTTTAGGTTTAGATTCAGCTATAGAAGGAGAACAAGGAGATGCAGGTAATAGTGCAGGTGCAGGAGATAAATTAAATCTTGAATTACCAGCTCCACAAAAGAGGTTATTAAAGACTATTTTAGATACAGGAAAACCTGTAATAGTAGTTTTAGGTGTAGGAAGTGCAATGACTTTAAGTGGAATGGAAGATAGATGTAGTGCAATACTTAATGCATGGTATCCAGGAAGCCATGGAGGAGAAGCTTTAGCTGATTTATTATTTGGGAAATATTCACCAAGTGGTAAACTACCAGTTACTTTCTATAAAAACTGCGATAACTTACCAGCATTTACTGATTACTCAATGAAGGGCAGAACATATAGATACATGGAAGAAGAAAGTCTTTACCCATTTGGTTATGGACTTACTTATTCAAAAGTAAAAATTGATAATTTAAATATAAATAAATGCAGTGATTCAGATAATTATAAAGTGGATATAGATATTGAAAATATAGGTGATTACAATATAGATGAAGTATTACAATGCTATATTAAAGATCTTGAATCAAAATATGCAGTTAGAAATTATAATCTATGTGCATTTAAGAGAGTGTCACTAAATAAAGGTGAAAAGAAGACTGTATCAATGATTATAGATAAGAATTCATTTACTGTTGTAGATGATGATGGAAATAGATTTTTAGATAGCAGTAAATTTAAAATTTATGCTGGTATATGTGGACCAGATAAGAGAAGTATTGAATTAACTAATGTAAAACCATTAGAAGGAATTATTGAATTATAATATTCTAGTTGCAATAACTTAAGAGTATTTCTGGAACTTTAAATCTTATTTTAAAATTTAGAGTTCCAGATAGTATAGATTTAAGTATATAAAAGTTTATAAAATTTGGGATTTACAGAACTTAAGAACTATATCTTATAAGAACTGTAGAACTTATGGGATATAGTTCTGTAGTTTTTATAAGATTTTTTATTAGAAATATGTATGAGAATAATAGAATTAGCTAGGAGAAAAGGGGAAATTACTTATGGAAATGACATTGAGATGGTTTGGAACTGGATTTGATAGTGTTACTTTAGAAAATATAAGACAAGTACCAGGAGTAAAAGGTGTAATTACAACTTTATATGATACTATGCCTGGAGATGTATGGAGCAGAGAAAGAATTAAGGCTATGAAAAAAGAAGTGGAAGATGCAGGCCTAAAATTATTAGGAATAGAAAGTGTAAATATACATGATGATATTAAGATTGGAAATGGAAAACGTGAACAATATATAGAAAACTATATTGAAACCTTAAAACATTTAGGTGAAGAAAATATAAATATGGTATGTTACAATTTTATGCCTATATTTGATTGGACAAGGTCTGATTTAGCTAAAGTAAGACCTGATGATTCAACAGCTTTATCATATGATCAGGAACTTATAGACAAGATTAATCCTAATAATTTAAAGACTTCTATGGAATCAATGTCTAATGGATTTACATTACCTGGGTGGGAACCAGAAAGACTTTCAAAATTAAAAGAATTATTTGAAATGTATAGTAGTGTAGATGAAGAAAAGCTATTTGAAAATCTAAAGTATTTTCTTGAAGCAATTATTCCTACATGTGAAAAATATAATATAAGAATGGCTATCCACCCAGATGATCCAGCTTGGCCTGTATTTGGATTACCAAGAATAATTAGAAATAAGGAAAATTTATTAAGGTTAATGAAGGCTGTAGATAGTCCATGCAATGGTGTTACTTTATGCACAGGTTCCCTTGGTTCGAATCCTGATAATGATATTTGTGATATTATAAGAAGCTTAAAGGGAAGAATACCATTTGCACATGTTAGGAATATTAAATATCAAGGAAAAGGAAAATTTGATGAAGCAGCTCATTTATCATCTGATGGTTCATTGGACATGTATGAAATAATGAAAACTTTATATGAAACAGGATTTGATGGAGTAATTAGGCCTGATCATGGAAGAAATATATGGGGGGAAGTATCAATGCCAGGCTATGGATTATATGATAGAGCACTAGGTGCAACATATTTAAATGGTATATGGGAAAGCCTTCAAAAATCATCTAAATAATAGTTTATAGTTCTTAAATTTATATAATTGGAGCATGAAAAGTATGGAGGTATTATAGATGAAATTAAATTATAAGAATTTGTGTGATAAAGAGTTTTGGAAAAGCAGAAATTATAATATTCCTGAATTTAATATAGAAAAAATGATTCAAAGTACAAAGGAAAATCCAGTATGGGTTCACTTTGGAAGTGGTAATATATTTAAAGCTTTTCCAGCTATGCTTCAGCAAAAGCTTTTAAATGAAGGAAAAACTGACAAAGGAATAGTAGTTGCAGAAGGATATGACTGTGAAATTATAGATGCAATAAATAGACCATGCGACAATTTAAATATACTTGTAATTTTAAAAAGTGATGGTTCAATAGAAAAGACAGTAGTAGGTAGTATGTCGGAAAGTCTTAAAGCTGATCCAGAATTCAAAGAGGATTTTGATAGATTAAAGGAGATATTTAGAAAAGATTCTCTTCAAATGGCCAGCTTTACTATAACAGAAAAAGGATATTATCTTGTAGATAAGAATAATAATACTCTTAAAGATGTAGAAGAAGATTTTAAAAATGGTTATAAAAAGCCAATTAGCTATATGGGGAAAATTGCATCATTAGTGTATGAAAGATATTTAAGTGGAAAGAAAAAGCTTGCTTTAGTAAGCATGGACAACTGTTCTCATAATGGAAGTAAATTATATGATGCAGTTAATAAATTTGCAGAAGTCTGGGAAGATAATGGATTAGTTGAAAAAGGATTTAAAGATTATATTAATAATCCTCAGTTAGTGTCATTCCCATGGTCTATGATAGATAAGATTACTCCAAGGCCAGACTTAAAAGTAATGGAAGTTCTTATAAATGATGGAATTGAAGATGTTGAGCCTAAGGTTACTAATAAAAATACTTATGTAAGTAATTTTACTAATTCAGAAGAATGTGAATATCTTGTAATTGAAGACTGGTTCCCTAATGGAAGACCAGCGCTTGAAGAAGCAGGAGTTAAATTTACAGATAGAAATACTGTAGATAAAGTTGAAAAAATGAAAGTATGTACATGCTTAAATCCACTTCATACAGCACTTGCAGTATTTGGATGTCTTTTATCTTATACTAGAATTTCAGAAGAAATGAATGATAAAGAATTAAAGGAATTAGTGAAAAAGATAGGTTATGAAGAGGGGCTTCCTGTAGTTGTAAATCCTAGAATAATTAATCCTAAAGACTTTATAGATGAAGTAATAAATATAAGAATTCCTAATCCTTTTATGCCTGATACTCCTCAAAGAATAGCAACAGATACTTCACAAAAGCTTTCTATTAGATATGGAGAAACTATTAAAGCATATGTCGATAGTGATGAATTAGAAATTGAAGATTTGAAGTATATACCTCTTGTTATTGCAGGATGGTGCAGGTATCTTTTAGGTGTAGATGATGAAGGGAAAGAATTTGAATTAAGTTTTGATCCAATGTTATCTACTTTAAAGGAATGTGTTAAAGACATTAAACTTGGTCAGAGAGGATTATTTACAAGTTATTTAATGCCTATATTATCAAATGAAAATATATTTGGAATTGATTTATATAGGGTTGGTCTTGCAAAACAGGTTGAAGAATATTTTGAAGAATTAATATCTGGAATAGGTGCAGTACGTAGAACATTAATAAAATATTTAGACTAATTTCTAAAGTGTTGGTGAGGTGAAAGTATGAGAAATAAAGAGAATTCCATGTATTCATGCTGGTTAAGCCATAAAGGAGTTAACAATAGTAGCTACAAAGAGTATTTGAAAAATATTGTTGTTAAGTGTAATGGAAAATTAATAGATACAGCATTAAGTGAATTAAATAGAAGTGTTTTAGATACTGAAAGTAAAGATTTGGATATGAATTGCATTTCTGGAATATTAATTTATGAGGATGAAAGTAAAGTAGATAATAATAAATATTTAGTATTAGAATATACATTTGAAAATAATCTGGTTAATGATGGATACTGCATAAAGTATCAGAAAGTAGATGATAAGAATGAATGCATAAGAATTCAAGGTGTTTCTCAAAATGGAATTCTATATGGTGTATTTGGATTTTTAAGATTAATTGATTGCAATTCTTATGATGAAAGTCAATTAATTATAGAAAATCCTAAAAAAGATTTAAGAATTATAAATCAATGGGATAATATTGATGGAACTATAGAAAGAGGATATGCTGGAAGTTCGATATTATATGAAGGTAGAAAAAATAGGGAAAGAACAAAATCTATAATGGCAACTATAGGAATAGGAGCTAATAGTCAAGTTATAAGAGATAGCTTTGATGATGAATATGTACTTAATGAAAATACAAAAAGAATTAATGATTATGGAAGATTACTGTGTTCAGTAGGTATAAATTCAATAGTTATTAATAATACAAATGTGCATAAAGAAGAAACAGAGCTTATTGAAGAAAAGATAGATATGGTTAAATCTTTAAGTGATATTTTCGGTAAGTGGGGAATTAAAGTCTTTTTAAGTATAAATTTTGCTTCACCAATAACTCTAGGATATTTAGATACTTCAGATCCATTAAATGATGATGTTAAAAATTGGTGGGAAGAAAGGATAGAGTTTATATACGAAAGAGTTCCAGAACTTGGGGGCTTCATGATTAAAGCCGATTCAGAGGGCAGACCAGGACCGTTTACTTATGGTAGAAATCATGCAGATGGAGCAAATTTATTTGCAGAATTACTAAAACCATATGGTGGAATAGTTATATGGAGATGTTTCGTATATAATTGTAGGCAAGATTGGAGAGATTATAAAACTGACAGGGCAAAGGCAGCGTATGATTGTTTTAATCCTTTAGATGGTAAGTTTATGGATAATGTTTATCTTCAAATAAAAAACGGACCTATGGATTTTCAGGTTAGGGAACCTCTTTCACCTTTGTTTGGAACAATGCAAAATACTAATAAGATAATGGAGTTAGAAATTACTCAAGAATATACAGGACAGCAGAAGCATGTATGTTTCTTAGTACCTATGTGGAAAGAAGCATTAAAACAAAGTACCTATGCAGAAGGAAAAAAATCAGAAGCAGGTGAAAGAATAAGTGGAATTGCTGGCATTGCCAATATTGGCAATGATGAAAACTGGACAGGGCATTATTTAGCTCAAGCTAATCTTTATGGTTTTGGACGAATCTGCTGGAATTATGATATTTCAAGTGAACAGATAATTAAAGAATGGATTAAGCAGTCTTTAGGTAATGATGAAGAGGTAATTAAGAATACAGGCTTCATATTAAGAGAATCATGGAAAACATATGAAGATTATACATCACCACTTGGAATAGGATGGATGGTAACACCAACAGTGCATTATGGACCAGATGTTGATGGATATGAATTTTCACCATGGGGAACTTATAATAGGGCAGACTGTAGAGGAATTGGAATAGACAGAACTGTTGAAACTGGTACAGGATATAGTGGACAATATAATTACCCATTAAGCAGTATCTATGAAGATATAAATAAATGTCCTGATGAACTTATATTATTTTTCCATCATGTACCTTATACCAAGAAATTAAAAAGTGGTAAAACTGTGATTCAACATATATATGATACTCATTTTAAAGGATACGAAAATGTAGAAAATTTTATAGGTAAGTGGATGAAACTTAAAGAGAAAGTAGATATAGAAATCTATGAACATGTATTAAATAGATTGAAGGAACAGCTTGAAAGTGCATGTGAATGGAGAGATAGAATAAATACTTATTTTTATAGAATGACTGGTATAAAAGATAAAGCTGGAAGGAAAATATATTAAATATTTAAGTTGATTATAAAATATAAAGATACACACCTTATGGTTTGAGGTGTGTATTTTTAGAATTATGAATTCGACAAAATAAAACAAGTTGATTATTTTTGATATGATAAAATATGTGGAGAAATGATGTTAAATTTAAAGTGAATATAATATTTTAAAAAAACTATAGCAAAAAAAGTCGATAAATATTATAATAAATAAGTTCGCTCAATAATTTACTAATTAGTTAAAAATATATTTTACTTAGGAGGAGATATGCTTGAAACAATAATATTGTCATTGCTATGGGCGAAAATAAAGAAATATGATATTAAACCTTTATTTAAGACATGGGCAATATATCCTGTAATTGGATTTGAAATTATTACTGTAATAGGACAATTCTTTGCTTATTATGGTGATTATAAGATTTTAGAGATATTTGGAAGTGCAACAACTGTATATCTATTATTGTACTGGGGATTAATATTTAAGTATAAGTTATATGTTCAAGCTATTATTGGATCAGCTTTTATGGTATTTGGAGGGATACTAAATGATATTGCAATAAAGGCTAATGGTGGATTTATGCCTGTATTTCAATCATTGTCATATCATGTTAGAAGAACTACCTTGGAAAATTATCATAGAGTTAATGATATTCATATTTTAGGGAGTATGAATTCCAATATAAAATTTTTAACTGATTATATTGATTTAGGATATACCATATTAAGTGTTGGAGATGTATGTATAAGAGTGTTTGTATTTCTTATAATATACTATTCTATAAAAAAAATTAATTTACAGGGGGAAAATAAAAATTGTTAAGCTTAACTCTATTTGAATATTTAGCAAGAACATTACCAGAAGCTTTTATATTGATTTTATCAATAAACATTTTATGCGGTGTAAAAGTTAAAAGAAATGAGTATGTTATTTGCAGCGTTTTATTCTCATTACTTGAATATTTAGTAAGGAGACTACCAATAAATTATGGTGTTCATACTATGATAAATATTTTTGTTATGATTGCACTTATTACTATTTTTTATAAAGTAGATATACTTATGAGTATAAAAGCATCAATGCTTTGCACCATATTTTTATTTGTTTGTGAAGCATTAAATATGCTATTTTTAAATTTATTATTTGGTAATAATATACAAAGTTTGATGGATAATAATATTACAAAAACTTTATGTGGGATTCCATCTTTAATAATATATTTATTTATAACAGTGATTATATACGTTATTAAAAAGAGGAAGAAAAATGAATATTATTAGTTCTATGTGTGATAATGTTACAAGCTATTTGGCAAAGGAATTAGATTTGAATAAAGAAAAAGCGGATGTAGTCAAATACGGAATATTTGCTTTAAGTCAAATGATTATAAACATTATCTGTGTAATAATATTTGGAATGATTTTTAATGTATTAATTGAATCATTAATTATTTCATTTGTTGTAAGTATATTAAGAAAAAGTTCTGGTGGTGCACATGCAAGTTCTCCAGAAAAATGTGTACTAATAGGAACTACATTTAGTGTTGGACTGGCATGTATTTTGAAAAACATAAATATAAGTTTTCTATATGTCTGCTTATTAATTATTATTATATTTTTATATGCTTATTACCTTATTTATAAGCTTGCACCAGTTGATAGTCCCAATAAGCCAATACGTAGTATGAAAAAGAAATTGAGATTAAAGAAATCATCATTAATTATTTTAAGTATGTATTTATTGGTTATTATATTGTGCTTATTAATTTTTGCAATTACTAAAAAAACAGTAGTGTTAAAATATATTTTATGTATCTGCAGTGGAGTAGTGTGGCAGGTTTTCTCATTAACTCAAGCAGGACATAATATATTTAAATATATTAATTAAAATTTTTATGGAGGTATTTATATAATGAAAAATAAATTATTATTAGGTATTGCTGCAATAGCTACAGCAGCTGCATCTATAGTTGCAACATCAGCATGCTTCTGGTCTCATTATCAACCAGAAGAGCCTAAATGCTTAAGAGATGAATAACAGCAAATATAATGAGGCAATATGCCTCATTATGGTATAGAGGTGTATTATGTGTAAGACAGAAAATCAAAAGCAGAAGCAGATTAATAATATTGTAGCAGTTGTTAAGTTATCTGCATTATTATTAGTGGGTATATTGTTATCTAAAACATTTATATCTGCAATAAATAGAGATAATCTGTTATGGAAAGACAATGCATGCCATATGATTATTTATATACTTTTACCATTGGTGGTATTAATTTTTATATATTCATTATGGTCCTTTTTTAATAATATAGCAGATAATGAGTATAAAAATTTTCTTAATAAGATTGAAATTGGTTTGTTTATGGTGTTGTTCACAATTGTTGTAATAATTTGTGGGGTTAGAGATACACACGCTAAATTATTATTTTTGTTTATAATAATTATGACTACAATTCAATTTGGAAAGAAAAGTGGACTTATTTCAGCTATAATATCTTCAATTATAATTTTGAGTTTAGATATCATTTTCTTTCCTAATGCAACTATAAATTATTATTTTCAGGAAGATCTTGTTCTAGCCGGAGTATTTATGTTAACAGCATTACCATTAGGTTATTATACTGAGATGGAGAGAGAACACATCAAGTATTTAGAAAATATAGCTAATATTGATGGACTTACTGAGCTTTATAACCATAGATATTTTTATGATAAATTAAGTGAAAAAGTTAATATTGCAAGCAAGAATAAATCTTCTGTATCTGTGATTTTTATAGATATAGATAATTTTAAATACTATAATGATTTGAATGGCCATCAAAAAGGCGATTATGTTTTAAAAAAAATGGGTAAGGTAATAAAGGAAAATGTAAGGGAAAATGATATATGTGCTAGATATGGTGGAGAAGAATTTGCTATTATATTGCCTAATACTTGTGAAGAAGATGCTTTAAAGATAGCTGAAAGATTAAGAATGAAAATCGAAGATGAACATTTTGAAGGAGAAGAAACTCAACCAAAAGGTAAGGTGACAGCTTCATTTGGTGTGTCAGTTTATCCTGATAAAGCCAAAAATGATACTGAATTAATTAAGAGCGCAGATGATGCATTATATAGAGCAAAGTTTTTCTATAAGAATAGAGTTGAAGCTTATACTTCAATTTTAGATGAAATTAAGAGCAACATAGATGAAAAAGATGTTGAACTTGTTACATCTGTAAAAACGCTTATAGGTGTTATTAATGCAAAGGATAAATATACATATGGACATATTGAAAGAGTTGTAATGTATAGTAGAATGATGGCTGATAAGCTTAATCTTAGTCAAAATGATAAGAATATATTAATTTATGGTGCGTATATGCATGATATAGGAAAAATTAATATAAGCAAAAATATATTGGTTAAAAAAATGAAGCTTGATAATGAAGAGTGGGAAATATTAAAGCAGCATCCAGCAAATGGAGTTGAAATAATAAAACCAGTAGAAGCTTTAAATGTAATTATTCCACTTATCTTATATCATCATGAAAGATATGATGGAAAAGGTTATCCAAGTAATTTAAAAGGTGAAGAAATTCCATATCTTGTAAGAGTATTAACAATAGTAGATAGTTTTGATGCTATGACTTCTAGCAGACCTTATAATAAAAAGATGAGTTATGAAGAAGGATTAGAAGAGATTAGAAGATGTTCAGGAACTCAATTTGATCCTGAAATTGCTGAAAAATTTATCGAAGCTATTAATGAAAATATGAAAAACAATGAATTGGAAGTATATAAATAATGTTGAGCATCTAGGTTATGGTACAATTCTTAGATGCTCAATGTTATTCTAATAATTTATAAATATATATATATATATATAGATTATTTATACAAAGTGTATCGCTCTAAATGTTTGGAGTTTAGAATGATACGGTCAAAAGAGTTACTATAAAATTAAAATTGAATAATACATCTTTTATTGCAGAATTGTGGAATATTTTGCATTGATAATTTGAAAATAAATAAATTTATATTTTGTCTATATTGTAGTAAAATATTTGTTGAAATATAAAATTAATTTAATTAAATGAGGTAACTAAAAATATGACAAAAGAATTAGAGAAGCATTATAATAAATTTTGTGAAGATAAAAGGCTTACCAGAAGACATGGACAGGTAGAATATATAACTTCTATGAAATATATTCATGAATGTATAGGTGATAATAAAGATGTGAAAATTCTAGATGTTGGAGCTGGAACTGGAAGATATTCAGTTCAACTTGCCAATGAAGGCTATGATGTTACTGCAGTAGAGCTTGTTAAGCATAATTTGGGGATGCTAAAAGCTAAAAAGAGTTCAGTTAAAGCATATCAAGGGACAGCCCTTGATTTATCTAGATTTAAAGAGGAATCTTTTGATATTACATTAGTGTTTGGTCCAATGTATCATTTATATACTATTGAAGACAAAATTAAAGCACTTAGTGAAGCAAAAAGAGTGACTAAAAAAGGTGGAGTAATTTTAGTTGCTTATTTGATGAATGAATACAGTATTATTACATATGGATTTAAGGAAAATCATATTAAAGAGTCTATTGCAGCAGGTAAGGTTACGGAAGATTTTCATGTTGTATCTAAACCAGAGGATTTGTATGATTATGTGAGACTTGAAGATATTAATAATATTAGGGATGGTGCAGGTCTTAATAGAATTAAAATAATTGCTGCAGATGGACCAGCAGACTACATAAGACATATATTACGTGATATGGATGATGAAACATTTAAAATATTTATGGATTATCATCTTTCAACTTGCGAAAGACCTGAACTTTTAGGGGCAAGTGCACATACTGTAGATATTCTTAGAAAAGAATAATTTAATATTAAAATATTTATTGCAGATATATTAAAAAGAATTGCTATATATAATAGTTAATTTTGATAATAAATATATAATGGAGAGACAATGAAGGAATTTGACAATATAGAGCTTAAATTTAGAAATAGTGAATTTAATAGTTTGAGTAGTGAGTTTTTACATGAGAGTGAATTTAATTCCATAAAAAGCGAAATTGATTATAGTAAAGAATTTTCTAATGAATTAAGTACTGAAGAAAATAATCAAACAAATAACACGACAAATACAACAAATAATTTTAATTCCTCAAAAGTTTCATCTGATTTATCTTCAGTTCAACAAGAAATAGTAGGTAAAACTTCTGCAATTGCAATTGGTACATCTATGGGGACTGCAGTTTCAGCTCTTGCATTATGTGTGGCATCTGTAGGGGTAGGTAATTCGTACTCTAATAATAAATTAAATATGGTACAGGTAGAAAGTCAATACGAAGATGTGTCTGAAGAATCACAGACTGCCTATGATACTTTGCCTTCTACTAATGAAGTTCTTCCAATTAGTGAGGCTCTTCCAACTGATAATAAAGAAGAAAATAAAAAAGAGACTAAAGATGTTAAAGCACAGGTTCTGAAAACTGAAAATAAACCTAAAGATAAAAAAGAGGAGATTAAAAAATTTGAAATTTCTTCTAGGAGTTATGATGGAGTTTATGATGGAAAAGAACATTCTGGGGATTTGCAAAATATTCCTGAAGGTGCAGTTGTTAAATATGGCAAAAGCATAGATAAAATAGACTTAGATAAAGTACCAGAATACAAGGATGCAGGAGAATATACTGTATATTATAAAGTATCTAAAGAAGGTTATGAACCTTATACAGGTGATTTTAAAATAAAGATTAATAAAAAGATTATTAATCCGCCAGTACCATTAATAGAAGAAACCACTTATAATGGAAAAATTCAGTCTCCAAAATTTATAGATGATGGTGATTTTAAGTATTTTGGAACAATGTCTGCAAAGGATGCAGGAACTTATCAAATTAAGATTAGGTTGAATAATACTAAAAATTATGAATGGTCTGATGGAAATGGTGAAGAAAAGGTAGTATCATGGGTAATAAATCCTCGTGAGGTTACAATTGAATGGAATGGGAAAAAGGATTATAAGTATGATGATAATAAACATACTGTGGATGCTGTATTGGGAAATATTGTGCCAGGAGATCTTCTAAACTTTAATATAGAGGGTAATTCGGCAACAGAACCAGGGGAATACATGGCTGAAATTACTTCTATTGATGGAACAGATAATTATGTTTTACCAAAGAATAACGGTTTTGCATGGTCAATAAGTAAATAGAAAGACAAGGAGATAAAAAATTAAAATGCAAAAAAGTATAAACAAATTAACAGCTAAAAGGATTATTTTATCAATAATAGGTATAATAATATTATTTTTTGCAACACATCCTAATTATATACCTTTTGTAAATCATTCATCAAAAAGTAATGTGACAGAAATAATGTCCACTTATATGGGGCAGTTTAATAAGATAGTAGAGAATATATTAAACAATTCAGATAAGTTAATAGCAATAATACTCATATTTATAGTTGTATATATAATTCGTACAGTAACTACAATTATATTTAAGTTTATTCATTTTGAAAATCGTCATAAGGAAACATTAAAGGTATTACTTGAAAGCGTAATAGGTTATGGAGCTGTTTTAGTCGGTATAATAGTAAGTTTAAGTATACTTGGTGTAAATATGACTGCACTATTTGCCAGTGTAGGATTAGTCAGTTTAATTGTTGGTTTCAGTGCTCAGCATATAATTTATGATATAATAGCAGGTATATTTCTTATTTTTGAAGGACAACTAAATGTAGGTGATATTGTTACTATAAATGGATTTAGAGGGACAGTAGCTAAAATAGGAATAAGAACAACACAGCTTCTTGATGTTGGTGGAAATATTCAAATAGTAAATAATAGTGATATAAATAACGTACAAAACCTTTCAAGAAGAAATAGTGTTGCTGTATGTGATATTGGAATGAGTTACAATCAATCAATTGAGGAAGCTGAAAAAGTAATAAATAAGACTATTCCATATATTCAAAAGAAATATCCTGATGTATTCAAAGTAGCACCTGTATACCTTGGAGTACAAAATCTTGGAAGCTCCAGTGTTGATTTAAGAATTGCAGCAAATGTAGATGAAGGATTTTTATATCAAGCCAAACGTCTTATGAATAGAGAATTTAAGCTTGCATTTGATGCGAATAATATTGAAATACCATTCAATCAACTGGTTGTTACAAATCTTGATGGAAATGCTGCTGCGCAAGTAACATTTAATAATGGTGGCAATATAATTAAAGATACTGATGGTTTTAAAGTAAACACTTCTAAATATAACGGTGGAAATATTGGAATAATAAGCGAATTAGAAGATGTAGAAGAAGTAGACGAGTATAATAACAATTAGAAATGTATTATAAATATTTAAGTTGTTATAAAAAATATAAATTATAAAAGTATATGCAATAATGCAGATGTATTAGTAAAGTAATATATCTGCATTATTTTTTATTACAAAATTCACTTGTATAAATTTTTCTAGGTATAATTATTTCTCCGAAGTATATATTTTTGTGATTTTTGTATGAGAAAATGCATATAATAAATACATAATGGTTCAAAAATTTAATATAAATACACAAAAATGCAAGAATAACTTTAAAAATTGAATTATATTGAAATTATTTATGCAATAAGTATATATAAATTAATAATGATTATAAGGGGGATTATGAATGATTAAGAATCTAGATTATTTAAATTTGTATAATTATAAGAATATATATAGGAATTTATCAGTGCCTCAGCTTATAGAACATTCATTAAAAAGAAAGGAAGGCATATTATCAGATAATGGAGCATTAGTAGTCAATACAGGGAAGTATACAGGTAGATCTCCTAAAGATAGGTTTATAGTAAAAGATGATATTACAAAGGATACTATAAATTGGGGGAAAGTTAATCTTCCTATAGAAGAAGAAAAATTTATCAAACTACATAAGGATTTATCAAATTATCTTGTGGGTAAAAATTTATTTATATTTGATGGATATGTTGGGGCTTCAGAAAAGTATGGAATGCCAATAAGAGTGGTGTGTGAATATGCAAGTCAGGCTCTATTTGCAAATCAGATTTTTATAAGACCAACAGAGGAAGAATTGGAAAAAATTGAACCAGAATTTAATGTCATATGTGCACCAGGTTTTAAAGCTAAGGGAAAAGAAGATGGTATTAATTCTGAAGCATTTATATTAATGGATTTTTCAAAGAAGCTTGTATTAATAGGGGGAACTGCTTACTGTGGTGAAATTAAAAAAGCTATGTTTTCAATTATGAATTTTTTACTACCACAAAAGGGAATATTACCAATGCACTGTTCTGCTAATAAAGGTGAAGATGGAAGTACAACAATTTTCTTTGGTTTATCTGGAACAGGAAAGACAACATTATCAACTGATCCATCTAGAAAGCTTATAGGTGATGATGAACATGGATGGTCAGACCATGGAATATTTAACTTTGAAGGAGGATGTTATGCAAAAGTAGTAGATTTAAATAAAGAAAAAGAAGTTGAAATATATAATGCTATTAAATTTGGCGCATTATTAGAAAATGTTGTTTTAGATGAAAATAGAAGCCCTGACTATTATAATAAACGATTTACTGAAAATACAAGAGCGGCATATCCAGTAAATCACATACAAAACGTTGAACTAAGTGGTATAGGGTCTATTCCAAGCAGAATAATATTTCTTACTGCAGATGCTACAGGAATAATGCCTCCAATAAGTAAATTATCCAAAGAAGCAGCAATGTACCACTTTATGTCTGGATATACAAGTAAAGTTGCAGGTACAGAGCGTGGTATTACAGAACCGCAATCTACTTTTTCAGAATGCTTTGGAGCTCCATTTATGCTTTTAAATCCAGTTATATATGCTAATCTTTTAGGAGAAAAGATAAAGAAATTTAACTCTGATGTGTACCTTATAAACACTGGATGGATAGGTGGACCATATGGAATTGGACGTAGAATAGATTTAAATTATACACGAGCAATGGTAAATGCAGTTATAAATAATACCTTAAAAGATGCTAAATTTTATGAACATTCAGTATTTAAATTATCAATTCCAGAAACATGTCCAGGAGTTCCACCAGAAGTATTAAATCCAAGGGGACTTTGGAAAGATAAAAATGAATATGACAGCAAAGCATTAAAGCTTGCTGAAGACTTTAAGAATAACTTCGATAAATTTACAGATGTTTCAGAGGACATAAAAAATGCAGGGATACAATAATAGTAGAAGATGACTATTTAAATGAATATGTACAAGGTATTTTATATAAATAACATATAGAAAGCATAATTTAAGCAAAATAAATTGTTAATTTAGTAAAATATAATTTATTAATAGGATAAGCTGTCCATTGAATTTTATGACAGCTTCTTTTTTTCTTTAAGAGAATGATTAATTTAGAATACAAAGATTTTAAATATATGATAAAATTATATGTATGGCAATTATGCTAGTTAATGCTTATTATATATAAATATTTGTAATATATTAAAGACTAAAGAATGAGGCAATATGGATTATATGATGTAGATAGGATTATTTAAAAACATATTGGAAATAATTAAAATTTAAGAAAAACATATTATTTAATTTGAAATTTGCAAGAATACTTATATAAAATTCACTTTATATAAATAAAATTATGGATTATAATTCAATATATAACACTAAAGATAGAAGATAAGGAGATAATTTTTATGAAAATAAAAGAAGATAATTCTTATAATGAAATGAAGGGAAGAAGTGTTCTAAAATGGCTTAATGATTTAGCTGAAAGTGATCATAAGGTAAATAGCAGCAGCTCAAAAGTAACCCTTGAATATATTGAATATTTAAATAGAAAAATAAAAGAACTAGAAGCTAAAAATAGCCTTAAAGATGAATATTTAAAAAAGTTAAAGGAAAAAATATAAAGCTTTTTGTTATAGAATTATTGATTTTTTAATATTATTGATAGCAAACTTTTGAATGAATAAGATAAATATAAATATATTTATCTTATAAAAGGAGGGGTGGTATATATGGCTACACTTAAAGAAATTGCAGAAAAAGCGGGAGTTTCTGTTTCTACAGTTTCGAGAGTACTTAATTTTGATGAGACATTAAATGTAACAAATAAAACAAGAGAAAAAATATTGAAAATTGCAGATGAAGTTGAATACGATACTAGCAGAATTAAAAAGAAAATTGAAAAAAATATTGAAAAAATAGGAATCATATATTGGTATGATTATGAACAGGAGCTTGGAGATCCATATTATTTAAATTTAAGATATTCAGTAGAAAAAAAGTGTGAAGAGAACAAGTGCAGTCTAGTAAAAATTGATGAGAACACAGAAGAAACCGTTCTTAAAGAATTAATGGGTATAATAGCTATAGGAAGATTTAATAAAAAAACTATTGAGAGATTAAATGCTAATAATGAAAATATAGTATTTGTTGATTATTCACCTAATGATAGTGAATTTGATAGTGTAGTTTTTGATATTGAAAAAGCAACAAAGGATACAATTGATTATCTTATAAAATGTGGACATAAAAAAATAGCTTTTATTGGAGCAAATGGTGATAAGAGCATATCAGATATAAATATTGACCTTAGAGAAGAAAAATACAAAGAATACATGAAATTCAAAGATATTTATAGAGAAGAGTATTTAAGAAGTGTTGAAAGATATACATATAAATGTGGTTATGATGAAGCTTTACACGTTTTAAATTTAAAGGAAAGACCTACAGCAGTTATTGTAGGTAATGATACTATGGCAATTGGAGTTTATAAAGCAATATCTGAAACTGGTCTTAAAATACCAGATGATATAAGTATAGTTGGCTTTAATGATCAACCAAGTTCTAAATATATGATTCCGGCATTAACTACTGTAAGGCTTATAAGCGAGTATTTAGGATATGAAGCAGTAGATTTATTGATTGAAAAAATTAATTCAAATAGAAAATATCATAAGAAAATAGTATTACCTATTGAATTAAAAATAAGGGAAAGTGTTAAAAAAATTAAATAAAATTAAATTTAGATATATAGTGAAAGCTGACTAAAAAAAGTTTACTAAATACATTTTTATTTAGTAAACTTTTTGTTTTATATGAAAAATATTATTAATATATAAATAAAGTATTATTAAAGCATATGTATAATTAGAAAATTGTAATAACTCATAATTGTGTTTTAGTAAAAATATATTGATATTTTAGTAAAAAGGCCGTAATATTAATAATGTAAATGATTTAATAAAGTGTAAGGATGGGATGAAGTATGAAAGTAAGAGAACCAAAACTAACATGGCTAGAAAACCCAGAAATTTTTAAAGTAAATAGAATAAATGCTCATAGTGATCATTTTTATTATGAAAAATTAGAAGAAATAAAATTAGAAGAGAATATGCCTTTAAAACAAAGCCTAAATGGATCTTGGAGATTTATGTTTAGTAAAAATCAAGATTTAAGACCTGTAGATTTTTACAAGGAAGACTTTGATGTGAGTGGATTTGATTATATAGAAGTACCAGGACATATACAACTTCAAGGATATGATAAGTGTCAATATATTAATACAATGTATCCATGGGAAGGACATGATGATTTAAGGCCTCCATATATATCAAAGACTTACAATCCAGTAGGCAGTTATGTAACATTTTTTTATATAGATGAAAAGCTAAAAAATAAAAAAACATATATTTCATTTCAAGGAGTAGAGACTGCTTTTTATGTATATCTTAATGGAGAATTTGTTGGATACTCTGAAGATACATTTACACCTAGTGAATTTGAAATAACTGAATTTTTAAAGGATGGAGAAAATAAGCTTGCAGTAGAAGTATATAAAAGAGCTAGTTCAAGCTGGATAGAAGACCAAGATTTCTTCAGATTTTCAGGAATATTTAGAGATGTATATATATATGCAGTCCCAAAAATTCATGTGGAAGATATATTTGTAAAAACAATATTAGATAGCAACTATAAAGCAGAAGCTATTGAATGTGATTTAAAAATAAATGGTATTATGGATGGAAATGTCCAAGTATCTATTTTAGATAATTTATTAAATGTTGTGGCTAAAACCGATTGTGTAAAATTAGAAGAAAACCTTTCTGTAAATATTGATTTAAGAAGTTGCAGTAATATTAAATTATGGAGTGCAGAAGAACCTAATCTTTATAATGTATATGTAAAGATATTTGATAAAAATGGACAATTAGTAGAAGTTGCAACAACTAAAACTGGATTTAGAAAATTTGAGTAGATGAAAATGGGGTATTAGTTAAAAATGAAAACTTATTTATAAGCACATCAGAATATGACTTTTATTATAATATCGAAAAAGATGGAAATGTATTATCTGAAGGAAAAGTTCATGTGGATATAGCTCCAGGTAAAGAAAAATATATGGAAATTCCATTTGATGATATTATGAAGAACTTTACTGAAAATGGAGAATATATATACAATGTTTCTATGAAGCTAAAGGATGATACTTTATATGCACAAAAAGGATTTGAATTATCATATGGACAATATGTATTTGAACAAAATATAGAAAAAAATAATGAAGAATCACATGATTCTAAATTTAAAATAGTCCACGGTGATGTAAATGTAGCTGTCCATGGAAGAAACTTTAAAGTTATATTCTCTAAGCAGGAAGGTGGAATAGTATCTCTTAGATATTCTGATAAAGAGTATATTACAAGTGTACCTAAAACATATTATTATCGTGCAGAAACAGATAATGATAGAGGAAATAAGTACGGATTCAGATGTGCACAATGGTTTGGGGCAAGTATAGGTCAAAGATACTGCGATTTTAATGTGGTTGAAAAAGAAAACTATTTAGAACTTCACTATACTTATGAACTTCCTACAATTCCTGCTACTAAAGTAAACATTACTTATGTGGTTAAGGAAGATGGAGTAATTAATGTTACTGTTAAATATAATGGTGTAGAGGGACTTCCAGAGTTGCCACTTTTGGCAATGAACTTCAAATTAAGAAGTGAATTTAATAAATTTACTTACTATGAATATGGACCTGATGAAAATTATATTGATATTTAACATTTCATATGTAAAATAATTCATAGTAATATATAAGTAAACGCCTCAAGTTGTTAAAATTTGAGGCGTTATATTTTTATAAGTTGATTAGTTAAGTAAGAGTATTAAATTGTATCAGTGAATTAAGGATATTTAAAATGATAAACTTAGATTCTTGTTAATCATTTTTTGAATTATCTGACCTTCTTTGTGATTCTTTGCTGAAATAAAATGTAACAATAATTAAGAAGATATTAGTGTAATCAGAAGAGAGTTTGCCTTCAACTGATAATATTACGAAACCTATAGTAATGGCAATAGAAATTAGGAATCTGCCACTAGTTAATTTTAAAAACAATCTGTCTTTCCAATTAATATTCATATTAATGCCTCCTTTTTAATATTTTTAGAAGGTTTTAATTGAGAAAATATTCAGAGTTGATGATTCATAATGTTTAATAAATAGAATTTTCTTAATTTATTATATGTAAAACTTTAGAATGAGTAACTTAAAATCTATTATAGAATAAAATTTTAAAGAGTATCTTGAAAGTTATGATGAAGCATACTAGAAAAAATAGTATAATTAAAGAGGTTTAAGTATTAAACTTGAAAAATAGATATTAATATTGTCCATTGACAGAAATTTAGATACTTAACCTTTGGAGGAATACAAAATGGATAGAGAAGAAAGTGATTTATTACCAGGAGGACTGGTGACGTGCCTTATTAATAATAATGAGGTAACTGTAGTTAAATTATCTCCTAGAAAATTAACTGTACGATTATGTGAGGATATTGAAGAGTTTAGAAAAATAGCTGGGAATGCTAATAATACAGAGTATTCTCAATTAATAAAAGAGAAATTTTCTTTAAAGGCAGTTTTTTATAATTTTGATAAATATAAATATGAAGAAATAATAATCAATGATTATGAAATTGTGTCTAGAGAAGAAAAAGAATTTTATGTGACTTATGGTTTTTTAATAAATAATCAAGAATATAAAGAGAATGTAAATAGAATTTTTAGAGATTATTCAAGTTATGTAAGACTTAAGAATTATGGAATAGATAATGAATATTCTGAAGAAATGGTAGGATATCCAGCAGAAGAGGATTATGATTTCTATGATTTTTATTCTACTCAAAAGAAAGAATGGATGTCTGAATTAGATTATTCTATAGATTCTTTAGAAAATGTAGAACTTGCTGTAAGTCTTCATGATGATAATTTATATAAGAAGTTTATTGAACTAAATATTCAGTCATTTAAAGATTATTATTTGCGTGAAAATCATATAGAAAATCATAAGATATTTAGTAAAGATATAGATAGAGTATATATAGGAAATGAATTTTGCCATAACTTATTCCCTGAAGTTAATCTTCTTATAAAGATGATGGATAAAGCAGAAAGTAATAATTTAAATATTACATTATGCTTTACTTATTTGAGAGATAGCCTTATTGAAAAGACAGAAGAAATAATAGATAAGGTGTATAACTGGTGTAAAGAGAATAAGAAGCAAATTGAGATAGTAATAAACGATTGGGGAATGATTGAATTATTAAAAGATAAGCAAGATTATATAAACATATGTTTAGGTGTACTTTTGAATAAAAGAAAAAAAGATCCTAGATATATGTATAAAAAAGGCTATAAGGAGAATAAAAACCTAATAGCTGAAAATAGCTTAAATAGTACTGTTTTTAGAGGA
Source organism: Clostridium sp. SM-530-WT-3G (assembly GCF_012843905.1). GTDB lineage: Bacteria > Bacillota > Clostridia > Clostridiales > Clostridiaceae > Clostridium. The sequence goes on along the minus strand of NZ_JABAGC010000004.1, from coordinate 127,410 downwards.
TTTTTAAAGGATAACAAAATTGAGCGCTATGAGTATGAAAACTGTGGATACAGAATGGATATTGCAGAGGGAAATCACAGTATGCATATACCTTTTTATGTTACAAATACATCACAGTATTGTCCTCTTTATGCCATGTGTAAACATCAAAATAGAGGAAAGCAGGAGCTTGTCACGAATTGCCCAAAGTACTGTAAAGATTATGTGTTTTCATATCCTAAGCACTTAAAGATGGTAGGAAGATATAATTCTTTATTTGCTTTTGATGATACTCTTTTAAAGGATAAAAATAAGCTTGAGTATTATATAAATAGTGGTATAGATAGAATTGTCATGAACTTCATATAATTAATTTATTTAATTTTTCATTAATAAATAGTCATATAAAATTTAAATAATAGCTCTCATTAAAATAATGGGAGTTATTGTTTTTTATAAAAAACTTTAATGAAAATTACTCTAGGGTGATTGATGAAGTGCTAGTTGTGCAAAGGTTAGAATCTATTGAAAAGTGTGAATAGTGTTAGCAATGAAGTATAAAATCATATAGAATGGCATAAAATAACTAAAATTAAAATTATATGTGATATTTTTATGATAAAGATTATTGCAATAATTATAGAAAATGAGGTGTCCTATGACAAAAAAATTATTATATATAAGTGTGAATTCAAAGCCGGAGAATTTATCATCTTCAAAAACTGTAGCAAGAACATTTATAAATAAATTTTTAGAGTACAATAAGGATTTTCAATTAGAAGAAATAGATTTATATAAAGAACATATACCTAGACTTCAATATGAATATTTTCAAGATAGAAATTGTGTTATCAGTGAAGAGGATGCTAAAAAACTTCCAGAAAAAGATCAAAAGGAAGTTGCAAGAATACGTGAATTATGTGAGCAGTTTATGAGTGCTCAAATGTATGTAATAGCTGCACCTATGTGGAGCTTATCATTTCCAGCACCGTTAAAAGAATATATAGATTGTATAGTTCAAAACCATATGACTATAGATTTAAAGGCAGGAAAAAAGCCTAAAGGACTTTTGGATAATGTTTATAGAGGTCTTGTTTATGTACAGTCATCAGGTGGAAATATACCATGGATTCTTGATCCTGTAATGGATAAGGGTGAAAATTATGTATCAAGTATAATGCGAACAATAGGGATAAGAGATGTTATAGAATTAAAGGTTGATGGTACAGGAACAACACAGGAGGAAAAAGAAAGCGCTATAAGAAAAGCCGAATCTAAAATGGAAAGTATTCTAAGTGATTTGATTTTTTAATAAATATTATGAGCTTTAAAAGGCTAAAGTATATTTGAAATTATAATTTTATTAATTAAATTCATTTTTAGTATAAAATATAAAAAATAACCCTAACAGATTAATTAAGGTTTACTTACAAAGTATACTGTAAGATAAATAATCTGTAGGGCTATTTATTTTGTTATTGTTTATTTAATCCCATTTTTTGAACTCCCCATACTCCAATAATTATCATAATAGAAGATATTATTGAAACAAGGTCAGCGCCTTCATGTAAGAAGACTATTCCAGCAAAAACAGATACAACAGTAATTATGTTTGAAAATGCTGTTGTTCTTGCTACTGGAAGATATGTAGTAGAGTAATTCATCATTAAGAATGCTGCTATAGATGAAAGTATTGAAAGGTAGAAAATTGATACTAAGAATGTTGGAGAACTAAGAGGTTCTATAAATCTTTCAAAATGACCATAATTTTCTATAAGAGCCATTCCACTAAAGAATATTCCACCTAGAACAAACATAAAATATGTACGCTCAAATGCTGAGAATTGTGATGAATACTTTCTACTTGTAACATTAAAGCCTACTGCAGAAAGTATAGCTCCTATTAATATAAATATACCTATTAACTGAACACTTCCTGTACTGCTTTCTTGAAATGCCATAAGAACTACACCTGCAATTGATAGAATACTAAATACAACTTGCATGAAACTTGGAATTTCACCAAGAAATAGTGCACCAAATGCTAAAGAAGCAATAGGAACAAGGGCAATCATAACTGCTGAAAATGTTGCAGTAGTATATATAAGTCCATAGCTTTCACATATAAAATATATTACTGGCTGAAATAACCCTATTAATAAAAGAGGCATTATATTTTTTCCTTTAATATTAAATTTAACTTTTTTTGTAGCAATAAGCAAAGTCATAACTACTACAGCAGTAATAAATCTGTATGCTAATAGTATTGATGGAGAAGCAGCGCTCAGTCCCATTTTAGAGAATATAAAACTGAAACCAAAGATAAAATTCGCCATAAATGCTGCAGCCATTGCTTTGTTTGTATTTGTTTTATCCATAATTTAACTCCTTATTTTAATATATTTAAAGAACAACAAAATAAATTTTAGTATTATTAGCTATATAATTGCAAGTAATATTTATAATGATAAAGAGAAAATTTTATGTCGAATCAATAAAAAGTACATTTAAATAGCATTAATAAAAAATTTAAGGATTAAATTTTTGTTATAAAATACCGATATACAATATATAAAATATAACAAAATATATATTATTATGAAAATTAGGAATAGAATAACGAAAAATTAATTAATTATTAATATTAATGAACAAATTATAAAAAATATTTAAAAATAATGAATATTATTAATGGTTGTTTAGATCTTTTGGATATACAAAAATTGTTGTTAGTGTATTATTATGTGTAAGGGGGCGTATGAAGTGAGTAAGAGAATACGACTGAGAATAAAAATAGAAAATTTAAGAAGATTAATGCATGAAGTCATTGAAATAGAAGAAAATTTACTGCATTGGAGAGTTATAGAAATAAGTCAAGAACTTGATATAGTTTTAAATGAGTATAATAGAATGTTAAATTTATATGTTTAAATAAATATTAATTATATATTAATTAGGAATTTAATTTTTGTAAGAAGAATTGAATTCTTATTTTTTGTATTAGTTGATAGAAGAAGGATTTGCAGTAGTAATAAAGTATATTATTTGATTAATAATAAAACTCCATGTACTTTCAAATTAAAGATTACATGGAGATTTTTATTTCTATATAAGTGTGTGTTAAGAGTAATTATATAAATTCAACTTCTGTTTTTAAATTTACTTTATATTTATCGTAGACTTCTTTTTGAATATATAGTATTAGGTTTTTTAAATCTTCAGCAGTTGCGTTATTTTTATTTATTAAAAAGTTTGCATGCTTTTCAGAAATAGCTGCACCACCAATTGAAAAACCTTTTAGTCCTAAATCATCTATAAGCTTTCCAGGAAAATATTCTTCATCCCTCTTAAAGATGCTACCTGCAGAAGGATATTCAAGAGGTTGCGAAGAAAGTCTTTTACTTTTGCACATATCCATAGTTTCTTTCATTTTTTCACGATCACCCTTGTGTAGTTTTAAGACACATGATAATACTATAAGTTCTTTATCTTTAATAATTGAATGTCTGTAAGACATGTCTAATTCATTTTTTGATAAATCATATATGTTATTATCTTTATCACATACACATGCAGAAACTAAAACATCTTTTATTTCTGAACCATAAGCACCAGCATTCATAACTATAGCTCCACCTAATGTAGCAGGTATGCCACTTAATTTTTCTAATCCAGAAAGTTCTGCATTTAATGCTTTCATAGCAACTAGAGGAAGTGGGGCACCACATTCGCAATAGATATTATTTTCATATATTATTATATTTTTCATATTCTTAGTTGTAATAAGAATTCCAGAGTATATACCATTATTAAATATAATATTACTGCCGTTACCAATAATAGTATATTTGTAATTGTTTAATCTACAAAAGTGAAGCATATCTACTAATTCATCTTTACTTTCTGGTAAAAGTACAATATCAGCAGAGCCTTTTATTCTAAAAGTATGATATTTAGATAAATCTTCATTTACTTTACATCTATCTTTATATCTATTTAAAATTTCATTGTAATTAGTATTCATTGTTAAGTAACCTCATTAATCATTATTTCTTCTATATTTAATATAATAATTTCTTATTGGTATTTTTTCAATAGTTTATAATGGGAAAACTATTTGTATTTAAAATTTTAGTAAAAATTGTAAAATTATTATGTATAGTATATATTAATATATTTCTATAAATATATTAATTGCAAAATTAAAGAAAAATATAAAGATTATTAAAAATTGTATTATGATTAATTTTGTCTATATTGTATTAAAATTTTACCATTTTATTTTACCAAAAAAGGTAAGATATAAGTATGGATATAATATAACCTAAATATATAAGATAATTTTCAATTATTAAGCCCATTATGGATGTAGGAGGCATAATTATGAGTAATAATGTACAAGGCGGACCGAAAGCACCAAAGGATCCACAAAAGAAGAGAAGTGGATTTTATATAATGATTGATAAAATGATAGAAGCTACTGCACGTAACAATGGTAAACCTTCTCAAGATGTTTATCTTGATCAAGGAAGATTAGCTTCTAATGCTAATTTCATTGGTGGAGTTGAGAATAAGGAAATATTAGAGTATTTAAATAGTTGGGATGGAGTAAGAAAGATTGTTCATAGTGTCGGCATATGCGTAAATGCATCAGAAGAAACTGGTCGTATAGATTTTGTATTTCATAACTATGGAAAAAAGGATGCATATGGTGGAGGTACTATAATTAAAGTACCTTGCACTAACGATGGAGTTGAAACTGTAATAAATTTAGATGATTATGAATGGTCAGATAATGATGATGTAGTAGGAATGTTTGCATTTGAGTTTGAAAAACCAGGACTTTGTGCGCAAACAACAGTAAAGATTTATCTTAATGATGGATATGAAGTACCTGAAATTGAAATCGATCCACCAGTAGATTTTAATAGTGAAAACTACAAAAATATGATTTCTAAATCTTTGTTAAATATTGAAAATAACAGAAGGCTTAAAGCTGCCATAGACAAAGCACAAAGAGGGGAAGATGTAACTATAGCATATATTGGAGGGTCTATAACTCAGGGAGCAGGAGCAAAGCCTATAAATGTTAACTGTTATGCTCATAAATCATATGAAAAGTTTAAAGATATGTTTGGAAAAGGTAATGGAGATAATGTTCATTTTATTAAGGCTGGAGTAGGTGGAACTCCTTCAGAACTTGGAATGATACGTTATGACAGAGACGTTCTTAGAGATGGCACAGTAAAACCAGATTTAGTAATAGTCGAATTTGCTGTAAATGATGAAGGTGATGAAACTAAGGGGAATTGTTATGAAAGTTTAATTAAGACAATTCTTAGTGCAGATAATAATCCAGCAGTAATATTGTTATTTGCAGTATTCTATGATGATTGGAATCTTCAAGAGAGACTTTCACCAGTTGGTAGATTATATAATTTACCTATGGTAAGTGTATCAGATGCAGTTGTAGACCAATTCAAGTTATCGAGAGAAGAAGGAAATGTTATAACAAAGAGACAATATTTTTATGATGTTTTCCATCCTACTAATGATGGACATACTATTATGGCAGATTGTATTGCATATTTATTTGAAGAAGCAGCTAAAAATCCTTATGATGCAGAAGATATATCATTAGATAAAAAGCCAGCTATAGGAGCTGATTTTATGAATATTCATCTTATAGATAAAAAGGACAATAATTGCAATGCAGAAATAGAATATGGCAGCTTTGATGAAACTGATAAAGATCTTCAATGTGTAGAAATGGATACAAATTTCTTAGGTACAATGCAGTTCCCATATAACTGGATGCATGGAAAAAACTCAGGAGATGAAAGATTTAAATTAAGAATAAATAGTAGAAGTCTTTTATTAGTATTTAAGGACTCTGGTAGTGAAGAATACGGCAAGGCTGATGTTTTTGTTGATGGAAATTTAAAAATTACATTAGACCCTAAAGAAGTGGGATGGACACATTGTAATGCTATCATTTTATATCAAGAAGAAATATGTAAGGAACATAAGGTGGAAATAAAGATGGCTGAAGATAGTACAGATAAGTTATTTACAATACTTGGATTTGGATATAATTAAAAGTTAATAGATTTGAAAGACTTAAGAACTCAGTATTTAGAGTTCTTAAGTTTTATATAAATGAAACTAAAAAATGTATTTGATTAAAGTAGGAGGTTAGTAAAATGATAAATAACAATAAAGATAAAAATATTAAATTTAATGTAAAAGAAGATGAAGAATTTAAAATAAGGTTGGTGGCAGATGGAAAAGCTGCACCAATTATAATAGATAATAAAGGTAAAGATTATAAAGGATTAAAGCTTGTAGCAGATTCTTTTGCAGAGGATGTTAACCTTGTTTCAGGAATTAAATGTGATGTGGTTACAGACATAAATAATTTAAAATATATGATAATTGATACTCCAGTTATTATTGCAGGCTCAATAGGAAACAATGAAGTTATTGATTTGTTAATTAAAAATAAAGTTATTGATGTATCTGAAATTAAAGGTAAACGTGAATGTTACAAAATAGAAGTGGTGGATAAGCCTATTGAAAATATAAAGAGAGCAGTAGTTGTTATAGGTAGTGATAAAAGAGGTTCTATTTATGGGATTTATAATATTTCTGAGCTTATGGGGGTAAGTCCATGGGTTTATTTTGCAGACGTTATGCCTAAAAAGAGAGATGAAATTATATTTGATAAATCTGAATTAAATAAAACATCAAAAGAGCCATCTGTAAAATATAGAGGATTTTTCTTGAATGATGAATGGCCTTCTTTAGGATCATGGGTAACTAATACCTTTGGAGATTTTAACGAATTATTTTATGATAAGGTATTTCAGCTTATTTTAAGATTAAAGGGAAATTTCATGTGGCCAGCTATGTGGAGTGCTGTATTCAGTGAAAATGGAAAGAGCAATCCTTTAGCCAATGCTGAGTTGGCAAATGACTATGGAATAGTTATGGGAACATCACATCATGAATCTATGTTTAGAGCAGGGGAAGAATGGAAAAACATATGTAATACATATGGAGATAATAAAGCATGGGATTTTAGAAGTAATAGTGATGCTATTTCAAAATTTTGGGAAGATGGATTAAAGCGTAATAAGAATTTTGAAAGTCTTATTACTGTTGGAATGAGAGGAGAGCAGGATTCTGCATTAGAAGGAACACAAGAAGAAAATATTGAACTTTTAAAGAAGATTATTTTAACTCAAAAGGAAATGTTAAAAAATCAAGGTTTAGGAAATGCACCACAAGTTTTAACTATATATAAGGAAGTAGAAAAATACTGGTATGGAACTAATGATACAAATGGTCTTAGAAATTGGGATGTACTTAATGATGTTACTATAATGCTTGCAGATGATAACTTTGCTAATGTACGTACTCTTCCAGCACCAAGAGAAAAGGATAGAAAAGCAGGTTGGGGAATGTATTATCATTTTGATTATCATGGAGGACCAATTTCTTATGAATGGGTAAATACAACGCCATTAGAAAAAATATGGGAACAGATGACAATGGCATATGAATATGGTGTACGAGATATATGGATTGTTAATGTTGGAGATTTAAAACCAATGGAATTTCCACTTTCATATTTTATGGACCTTGCATATGATTTTGATAAATGGGGAACAAATGGGTTAAATAAAACTGATGAATATACTAAAAGGTGGGTTAAACAGCAGTTTGGAGATTTTATCTCAGATAATAAAGATGAGATTATAAATGGAATTGCAGACGTACTTGAGGGATATACAAAAATGAGTGGATTTAGAAAACCAGAAGTAACTTATACGACAACATACAGTTATTCAAATTATAATGAGGCTCAAAGAGTGTTAGATATGGCAGATAAATTAGAAAGTGAAGCTCAAAAATATTATGAATCAGCTTCAGATAAGTATAAGGATTCATTTTACTAGCTTGTTTATTATCCAGCAGCAGCTACAGCAAATGTTGTAAAAATGCAGATATATGCAGGATTTAATAATTTATATTATAAACGTAAAAGTGTACTTGCAAATATTTATTATGAATTAGTGGAAGAATGTAAAGCTAAAGATATTAAAATGCAGAAATATTATAATGAAACAATGTCAGATGGTAAGTGGAAGGGAATGATGAGTTCACCTCATATAGGATATAGACAATGGGAACCAGATAGTTGGACATACCCTGAGACATGTAAATTACATTTAAGTGATGAAAGTGTAATGATTGTTAATGTAGAAGGTTATAGTAATTGTGATAATGGTGATTTGGTACTACCACACTTTACAAATACAAAGAAAGAAACTTATACATTAATCATAAGCAATGGTGGAAATAATGAATTTAATTATAATATTGAGACAAGTGCAGATTGGATATTAGTTGATGAAAAAGCTGGAATCGTTAGGGATGGAAATCGTATTAGAGTTTCAATAGATTGGGATAAAGTTTCTAAATCATTACATGGAATGATAACTATTACTGGGGCAGATAAGGTAGTAAAAGTAGAGGTTAATGCTAAAATAGTAAATACAAATAATTTAAGTCCTATGACATTTGTAGAAGCTCACAATGTGGTTTCAATTGAAGCAGAACATATGAGTAAGAGCGTTGCAAAAAATGGAAATGAGTGGACAGTACTTAAGAATTACGGACGTACTTTATCAAGTGTTAAGGTTCTTCCAGTTGGTGTTTCTTTTGAAAAAATTGAAGAGTCGCCATATTTAGAATACTTATTAAGAGTGGAAGAAGAAGCAGATTATATATTAACAGTTTATACTGCACCAACTAATAATCTTCAAAATGATGCTAGATTAAGATATGCAGTAGCCTTTGATGATGAAGAACCAATTATAAATGATACACTTTCTAAGGAATTTATAGCTGGAGATTACAATAGTATGCACTGGTGTGTATCTGTACTTGATAATATCCATATATCAAAAACTAATCATAAATTAACTCAAGGAGTTCATAAATTGAGATTTTATGCAGTAGATGCAGGAGTTGTACTTCAAAAGCTTGCATTGAGTAGAGGTGAATTACCAGAGTCATATTTTGGACCAGAAGAAAGCTATTATATAGAATAATTTTAAATGGAAAAGTAGAAAAAAGGTTATTGCGCTAATGCAATAGCCTTTTTTTGTATTAAGATAAGAAGTAAATTGAAAAACATTAGAATAAAATAGAATTTATATGTAGATATTAAAAATATAAATAATAATTATATATTCTATGAAATTCAAGAAAATTAAAAAATAAAATAGAAAAATATTACTGGTCAAAATTATAATAAGGATATATTATAGGTTAATAGATTGTTTATCAATTAATATCAAAAACTGTTTAATATGCAATTTATTTTCTATGTATTTTATAATATCTCTTGTAAAAAAATATCAGAAGGGAAGAGGAATAGAATGATTAAAGGACTAAGCGCAAGAACATTAGGACGGGATATTTTTGTAGGAATAATGATTGCTGCAATATCTATTCCTATTAGTATGGGATATGCGCAGATTGCAGGACTTCCAGCTGTATATGGTTTATATGGATCAGTGTTACCAATTTTGGTATTTACGCTAATATCTTCGTCGCCTCAATTTATATTTGGGGTAGATGCAGCACCAGCAGCACTTATAGGAGGAGTTTTAATTTCTATGGGTGTTAAATTTGGAAGTGCAGAAGCTATGAGTATAGTTCCGATATTTACTGTATATACAGCAATATGGCTTATATTGTTTTATATATTTAAGGCAGGAAGGCTTGTTAATTATATTTCTACTCCAGTTATGGCTGGATTTATCACAGGAATTGGAACCACAATTATACTAATGCAGATTCCTAAACTAATGGGATCACAATCAGGAAGTGGTGAGCTTATTGAACTTGTAGAGCATTTAGTAGAGTCATTATTTCATATTAATTATTTATCATTGGCAATGGGAATTGCTTCACTAGCTATTATATTGATTTCAAAGAGAATATCACCTAAATTTCCTATGAGTCTTGTAGTAATGATATTAGGAGCATTATCTACAATATTTTTCCATGTTGATGAATATGGAGTTGTACTACTTTCACAAGTTGATAAAGGACTTCCTAAGATTATTATTCCAGATTTTTCACTAGTTCATTTTAGTAGTGGATTTATATTAAGTCTTCCAATTGCAATTGTTATTCTTGCAGAATCACTTTTAGCAGAAAGTAGTTTTTCTATAAAGAATAAGTATAAGATAAATGAGAATAGAGAAATATTAGCATTTTCAATAAGTAATTTTGCATCAGCACTAACTGGATGCTGTCCTGTAAATGGAAGCGTATCTAGAACAGTTATGAGTGAGCAGTATGGTGGAAAGAGTAAGGTAGTATCTATTACAGCATCAATAGTTATGGCTATTGTTTTAGTATCAGCTACTGGTTTTATAGGCTATATTCCTGTACCAGTATTAACTGCAATAGTAATTTCAGCACTTATAGGTGTTTTAGAATTTCATGTAGCTGTAAAGTTATATAAAGTGAACAAAAAAGAGTTTTTGATATTTGTAGGAGCTTTTGTAGCTGTACTTATTTTTGGTACTATATATGGAGTTATAGTTGGACTTGTTTTATCATTTGCTGTAATGGTACTAAAATCATCAGTTCCACCTAGAAGCTTTTTAGGGATTATTCCAGGTAAGGACGGATTCTATGATTTAAATAGAAATCGTGATGCCCAACCCATATCAAATACTATTATTTATAGATTTAGCGGTAGTCTTTTCTTTGGAAATATTAATGCATTTCAGGATGATATTGAAGAAGCAATACAAGATGATACTAAAATTGTAATAGTAGATGCAGGTGGTATTGGAAGCATAGATTTTACTGCGGCAGAAAGACTTGAAATACTTCATAAAAGTCTTGAAGAAAGAGGAATACAATTTTATATAACAGAACATATTGGTGAGCTTAATGATGAAATGAGAAAATATGAATTAGGTCATCTTATAGAAGAAGGTGTTGTTCGTAGAACTATAAAAGCTGCTTTACGTGAAGCAGGTATGAAATCGCCTTATCCAATAGAAGGCATACATGATGGAGAATTAGATAATGAACAGAATGGATGTCTTACAATACAAGAAGAAATCCTTGAAGAGTTTGAATGGGCATTTGGTGATGATGCAGAAGAGCAGATGGAGAAACATGCAGAAGAAATAATAAAGAATATAACAAAGTTTACAGCAGAATTTACTCCAGAAGCAGATATAGATTGGAAGACACATGCTTGGAAACATCTTGGAACTTGGGATCAGGATAAGCTTCTAGAACATCTTGAAAGACACTTAAATGAAATAGCAGCAAGACTAGGTCAGCCAGTTGATGCAGTTGAAGCAAATATTATGGAACATAGAATTAAGCTTGCAGAAAAGATGCAGCAAGAAAACAGAGTATTTTATAATAGATATGTTGCAAAACGAGAAAAGTATGAAAAGTTACTTGAAAAAGAAAATCCCAAATTGTATAAGTATATTATGGACCATAGAAGAAAGCAATATGAAATTCTTAAGGAAACTAAACCTGATATTGCAGAATATATTAAAAATTGGATATATTAAAATACGAACTAAAAAATTGTACTATAATTTATAGTGCAATTTTTTTAATTACTAATCTGTATTATAGATAAAAAAATAAAAATAAAAATAAATAAAAAATCTATGTATATAGGAATATAATTAGTAAATGTATGTGTTTAATAATTGTACTATTGTTTAGAGAAATATTTAGTACATTATCTAAATTGACAGTAATTAGAGAGAAAAACTATAATTGATTAGATAAAAACAAATAAATAGGAAGTGAATAATATATATGTTAAGTGTTATTAAAACGGCAATAATAACAATAATAATATCATTTATATCTGGTGTTCTTCTTGATACATATAAGAATTTAGCACCTAAAATCATATGTACACTTGGAAAAGGTACATTGAAAAATATGAATGGCAAATCTTATAGGGAATATAACCTTACTCTGAAAAATGCTTCAAGGAAAACTTTACATGATTTAAATATTAATATACAGGATGAACTTGAAAGTATTGTTGTTAAAGATACAAGGATAAAAAAGGGATTAAGGTTTAATTTAAATAAAGAATTTAATGAATATAATATAACTGTGCCATTTTTAAGTGAAAATGATGAATTTATTGCGACAATAATAGTTGAAGAAACTAAGGGAAATAAGCCTTATGTTGCATTACGTTCTCCAGAAAAATTTAGAAAAACATATAAAGAAATAAAGAGTAATAAGAAATCATCTTCTAAGTCATCTTTTAATAGTAATTCACATGAAGGTAGCAATGGCATAGATGAAACTGCTATTCTTGATAGAAGTGATTTGACAAAAGCAAATTGTGATAAGAAGCATCATAGTACTAAAGGTATAAAAACATTTATATCAAGGAAAATAATTCTTGCAGTTATAGGAATATTAGTACTTGTGTACATAGGCATTTTGGGAATGGAAAAAGTTAAGGATGATAGTGCAAAAATAGGCTCTATAGGTAAAGCAGTTAGCACACAAAGTCAGCAGAAGAGCACTGAAAGCCCATCAGCAACTTCAAATGACAATAATAAAAATAAAGTAAATGAGCAGGTACAAGTAGAGAAAAAAACTCAAACTCAAAATAAAGCTAATACTTCTAAAGAAAAAGATACTTCAAGTACAGTGGAAGATAATAAAACAAAAGATAATGTATCAGTACAAGAAGCAAATGAAGCAATAAAAGAAAATGAAAATACTAATGATACTACTAATAATACTACTAATAATACTAATGCTAGTGCTGCTAAGAATACTATAACTAATTCTAATAACAATACAAATATTGAAGAAAAACAAAGTACAAGCAAGTCAAGCGAAGATGAAAAAAATAATACTAGCAAAAATAACTCAAATAGCAAAAATCAGAATTCTAATGTGAAGAATAATGCTGATTCTAAGTTTACGGATACTATTAATAAAGTACAGTAATAATCAAAACTTCATTTCATGTATAGTGCATGGAATGGAGTTTTTTTAGATAATTATAGATTCTAAACTGTTATTAAATATGAGTTTTAAAGAATAAATAAGGAATATATAATCAAATTTAAAATGTAGAATTAAAATCAACAAATACAAAATACTAATTTTATTAAATGAACTAAATATTTTAGATAAAAGGTCGAAAAATATACAGGATAGTTATTATTACATAAAAATAGGTAAAAGAGGAAGAGATAGTGAAAAAAATAATATCATGTACATTAGTTGCTTCCATAACAGGTACAAGTTTTGTAGCAGTTAATCCTAGTGAAGCAAAAGCTTTAGAAAATAATGATTCAGCAGTTAATAAAAATGTAAGTGTTGAAATTGAAAATATAGAAAATGACAATATTGATTTAGATAATGAAGGAATTAAGGATGATGATTTATCTAATGATAATTCAGAACAAGATAATATAAATTCAGACTCATCAGAAGAACAAACACCAGATGAGGAAACTAAAAATGAGTATGATGAGAACGAAGAAATAAATAATGATTTTGATGAAAATGATTCAAAAGAAGATAGCAGTGAAGATAGTATCATTGATAAAGAAGATTCAGAATCAGATGTGAATAATACTGAAGAAGATACAGTAGTTGATGAAATTGGAAATATAAATGAGGATTCATCATCAGATGAAGGTGAACAACCAGATGAAGATAGTGAAATAGCAACGGATAAGAATGAAGAGATAATAGAAGAAGATGAAGTATTAGAAGATGTTGATTTTCAAGATGAAGAGATAGACGAATCAGAAGCAAAATCTGTAGGTAAACTAGAAGTGGATATGAATTTCACGATGCCATTGATTGATAATAATGATTTGGATATTCAAATTGAGTTATTAAAAGATAATGAAGAGGTAGGAATTTTAGATTTATCAAAGGGAGTTATAACATCAGATTTAGATACAGATAAAAATTCTGATATAGATGAAAATGAAAATACTAAAAGTAGAAGTAAAGAACTAAACTTTGGAATAACATATAAAATAGAAAAATTCAATTATAAAAGAGAGCATATAAACAATAATGATGAAAGTATATATTATGTTAAAGTAACTTTTGAAAATCTTGAAAAAGATGTTTATGGATTAAAGGTTTCTGGTTCAGGATATTCAGAGATTAATGTTGAAGATATTAATATTATAGACTATTCAAAGAGAGTAAAAATTGGAAGTGGTAGTGCTTCAGAAGAGTCTACAGGCTATAAAAATACTTTCTTAGGTGGAGATGTAGATAATGATGGTAAGATAACTATGCAGGATTATCAAATAGTCTTTGATAAGATAGGTAGTAAAAATAAAAAGTCTGATTTAAAGAAATATGATTTAAATAGAGATGGAAAAATAGATGTAGCTGATTTATCTATTATATATGAAAATTTAGGACAGTCTAAAGAAGAGGCACAAATAGAAAATACAAATAAAATAATAGATGTGAGTGAAGTAAAATTAGAAAGTAATGCTGATTTTAATGGAAGTTCTGAAAGAGAAGTAATTGAAGACATATTATTAAAGGATAATTCAGTGGTTCAATTAGGTATTAAAAATGAAGAAGGTGAGATTGAACTTCCAAGTAAAGAGAAACCACTTACTTTATCTTTTGACCTTGAATCAGCATTTGGATCATCTAAAAAGAAAAGTAATAATTCTGGTATTGAAATGGAGCAAATTGTAATAAAAGCTCCAACAAAAGAAAGTGAGAATGCATCTTCGCCTGAAGAAGGATATATAACATATATTGATGAAAATGGAGTAAAACAAGAAGTTAAATTTAGTGCAGATAATTCAAATGATGAAGATTCAGAAGATAGCAGAGTAAAAAACAAGAAAAGAAGTTCATCAAATGATATTGTTATTGATTTAGGAAAGCAGGTTGCAGTAAAACAGATTTCAATAAATGTTACAGCTAACAGAGGAAATAAAGCAATATCTCAAATAGCTAAAATTGAGTTTTTAAATAATGTATATAAAGAAGTTCCAAAGCCAGATATGAATATTCCTGAAATTAAGACAGTAGAAACGTCAACAGAGATGCATGACGAAAGAATTACGATTTCATGGGAACCAGAGGCAAACGTTACAAGCTATGAAGTTAAATATGATAAATTAAATGAAAATGGTCAAGTAATTAAATCTAAAAAGCTTCAGACTAATAAAACAAATTTAAATATATTAGATAAAGATATAAAACCATATGATATATACAGAGTAAGTATACAGTCTATAAATGGTGAGTGGGAAAGTGGATATGAGGAAGAAACTTCAGGTCATAATGGATATGACGGAAAACCTGACAATGTTGATTCCAATTATAACCCAATAGAAAGCTATTACAAAGGTGATAAAGGGAAAGTTACAGAAATTCAAGTAATACCTCAAAGAAGTCCAGAGCAACCTAGAAACTTAACAACTGTTTCAGGATATAAATCATTTACTGTAAGCTGGGAAGACCATAGACAGGCTAGAGAATTTGATGTTTATTATAGAAAAGTAGGGGAATCTGATTGGATTAAGGCAAATGAGACAGATGAAAATGGTGAAAGACTTGTAGTATCAGAAAATAGCAGTCAAGTTACAAATCCAAATAAAGATACTTTAGTTCGCTCTCATAGCTATGTAGTAAATAAGCTAGAAGATAATACAACATATGAAGTACGTGTTACAGCAACAAATCATTTGGGAACTAGTAAAATGTCTCAAACTTATCTTGCAAGCACAGTTTCAATGCAAGAACCTAATGTTTATAAACATAAATTAATAAATAAGCCAACTTCAGAAAATAAGATTGGTGTAGAACATATTATAGATGTTGTTAATAAAACTGATGCAGATGGTGGATGGGATGTAAATGACACTAGATTAACTGTAGATTCAAAATATGCAGTTGTTGATGGTGATTTTTCTACTTCATTAAAATGTGATGATTGGGATATGGGAGCATATTACGGTGCTAACAGAGGATCTGAAATAACATTTGATAAAGAATATAAAATAGGAAAAGTTATACTTACTAAGTGCTATGAACAAGGCTTTGGTGGCTGGTTCGGAAGAGTTAAGATTACATATTGGGATGAAGAAGGAAACAAGAATGTGGCTATTACTGAATCAATTAATACTAAAACTTCTAATGGACAACAATATCATGAAATGAAGCTTGAAACTCCAATTAATGCTAAGAAAATAAAAGTAGAAACTGGTGGAGGTGGTTGGCAGACTATCTCTGAGCTTATGTTCTATGAATATGACAGTATAGAAGATGATATTAAAGATTTATATGTAGATCCATTAAGATTAAAGCTAAAAGATGATGTGACTCAAGAAAAGATAAATACATTAGTTGATAGAGTAAATACTAAAGATGCTGGAAGTAATGAATATCATCCAGATAGAGATACTTTATTAAAGGAATTAGAAAATGCACAGAAATTATTTGATGATAAAGATGTTTCTGTAAATATTAAACCTCTTGATGCAAGTATAAGAACAGATAATGTTGGACCATCTCTTGGAATGGAAAACTCATATCAAGCTTTAGGGGCAGTAGCAAGACCTAATGCTATAAATGCAGAAAAGAAAAAGAAAATAGTAGTTTATATGGGGTCTAGCGATAAAAATACTACTGTAGATATAGCATTTATTCAAAATTATGGACAACCAGGAGAATATATATCGAGAGTTACAACTATAAGACCTGGAGTAACTGAAATAGAAATACCTACTATCTTTAGTGCTGATGTAGAAAAAGGTGGTCAGGTAATGGCAAGAGTTACAGGGGGAAGTACTAATGCTGATGTAAAAATACGTTTAAGTGGAGTAGAGGAAATACCACATTTAAATGTAAATAATATTATTAATGATGTAACTAAGAAAGAGGAAGTAAAAGAAAGAATAAGAACATATATAAGACAATTAAAGGCTTATGTAAATGAATTACCTTCAAAATATCCAGATGAAGTAAGTGCCACTGATAAAGAAAATAATATATATACATATGAAAAGACAACTTCAGTATTAAATACAACAGATATTGAAGGTGATAGATTTACTCTTACTTTACCAGCAACAGAAATTCTTGCAGGAATTGAAGAAAATCTAAATGGAAATGAAGAATTAGAAGTAAATAGAGTTTATGATGCGCTTTTAGCATGGGAACAAGAAATGGAAGTGAGTTTTGCTAAGAAAGGTGTATTTGAAGAAGTTCAAGATTTTAATAATAATGGTGAAATTGATGATGAGGATAGAGGATATTTCAATAAACATAAAGCTCCTCTAACAAGATTAAATGTTAAGTATCAAAGAATGATGATGGGGGCAGCTGCATATGCGTCATCACATCATATAGGTGTAGGATTTGGAGCATCATCCTACATTCAAGGTGTGCCTTACAAATTTGATGAAAATGGTAATGTAATAAATAGAGATGAAGCTAAGTTATATGGAACTCTTATGGGACATGAAATAGGACATGCTATGGATATTTCAGATAGAATTTATCCAGAAACAAGTAATAACTTACTTGCATCTATTACCAATACAATGCTTAATGAAGATAATCCTCAAACTTCAGGTGCAATGAAGGAGCTATACAATAAAGTTACTTCAAATACAATAGGACTTTCTACTAATAGAAGCGTTGTTCTTGGAATGTTATGGCAGCCATATTTAGCATATGAAGATAATGATACATATAAGATGCTATTCACTGATTTTGATAAAGATATTTCTAATGATTCATACTTTGCAAAGCTTAATAGAGCATATAGAGAAATGAGTGATGAGGAAAAGTTAAATGGTGATAGAGATCAGTATTTAATAAGAATGACATCTAAGGTGACAGGGAAAAATTTAAGTGATTTCTATATTGCACATGGTATTATTCCAAATACGCAAACATTAAAGTATGTATCTAAGTTTGATAAAGAAGAAAGACCTATACAATATATAAATGATGAAGCTAGAAGAATGAGATTAGCAGGAAAAGCAGATATGGAAAATGGAACAACATTAACTGCAGAGTTTGGAAATGATTCAAAAGGAAATAAAATAACTGATGGTTCATATGTGGATTCTAAAGAAGTTAAAATAAATCTTTCTGTAAATAAGAGTAATGATAGAATTCTTGGATACGAAATTTATAGAAATGGTCTTCCATGCGGATTTATTGAAAGAGATAAATTAAATTCAGAAACGGTATTTACGGATACTCTTGAAAGTATGAACAATAGAGTTGTTACATATAAAGCTGTAGCATATGACTATAATTTAAAGGCAACAGAGGAAGTTGAGCTTGGAACAATTAAAATTCGTCATGAAGGTGGAGTTGATAAAAAGAGTATTGAAATAACTTCAAGTACTATAAGTGTAAATGAAGAAAAGAATAATATTCATGGAAGCTGTGCAAATGAAGATTTAAAAATGGCATTAGATAATGATGATAATACTTATTATGAAGGAAGAATGCTTAAGAATGGTGAATATAATTCATCTTTACATGGTGAAGAAATGAAGCCAGGAAATAACCCATACATAGTTCTTGATACAACGGAAATTAAGACTCTTGTTGGAATAAAGTATACAGCACCAGTTGAGAATGCAGGCTTCATATTTAAGAAGTCACAAATTTTAGATAGTGCATTAAAGGATTATAAGATAGAAGTAAGTAAAGATGGTACAGAGTGGATGACAGCAAAAACAGGTACATTAAGTGTAACTCCTGAAAATCCAACAGCTACAATTTATTTTGATGCAGATGGTACTACTGGTGGAAAACAACTGGCATCATATAATGCTAGATATGTTAGGATAACTGCTTTAAATACTAAGGTGATTTCAGCAGCAGAAATCGAACTTATAACTCCTCCAGGCGATAACATTGAAATAGGTGTTGCTGATGATAATATTAATTATAAAAATGGAATAGGAATACTTAAAGAAGATTATGCTTATCAGTTAGATAATCCAGATACTGATGAAAATGAATTTAGAGCGATTCCAAAGGGTTCAGTTATTATAACAGGAGAATATCGTGGAAATCCAGCTTTTAATGTTCCTTTAGTACTAAATCAAGATGAAAAACATATAGCAGATAAATATAATGGTTTATTATTTGCGGACGTACCTGATACTGGTGATTTAAAAGAAATTGCTGAAGGAAACTGGGTGTACTGGGTAGAGCCAGAATATGTAGATTCATTTTTAAAGGAAAATAAAAAGATATTTGCTGAATTGTATAGAACTGATTCAGCAGATGCTTCAGAAGGTGGACAAAGACTTGTAAGTGATACATTCATAATAGATGTGCCGGAAAAACTACCTGAAATATCATTAAGCAAAACTAAAGGATACAGGGCATCAAACAATTTAAAAACAATGAAAATCAACAAAGATTTAATAGATAAAGTAAGTTATAACAGATAACAAATATAAGTTACAAATTCAATTGATTTTAGTAAGTGTATGAATATTAAGTGTAATATTATGTTTTTTCATAATCATAATTATTACGCTTAATATTAAAAAAGCATAAAGGAGCAGCAAATGAAAAAGGTAAAATTAAAAGTTAAGATACTTGCGTCAATGGCAATAGTATCAATGACTATTGCAGGAGGAACTTTATATGTTACAAATGCTAAACAGCATAGGAATGTAGATGGAAATTCTATAGAACTTAATGTTGAAAAGCAGGATAGAGATACGGTTAAAATATATTTAAGTAATTTTGGTGATTTAGCAAAATCACTTCAATTAAGTGTGAAGATAGATAAAGGAAATGTGAAGTTTGAAAAAGATTCAATTAAGTGGTTAATTGGGTCAGAAAATAATGATGAAAATGGATCAAACAAAATACAGACAAACTATAAAATTGATAGCAGTGGTAAAGTATTAGATTTATTTATTGTATCAAAAGAGGCTCTTAATTCTGATGGTGGAAGAATAGAATTATGTGAAATTGATGTATCAAAGGACGAATCTATTTTAGATAGGATATTTAAATCAAATGATGGAACATATACAGTTGTACCAAACGTAGTAGATGGAGAAGCTTATAGCTATGTAACTTATTCTACAAACAAGAGAGTGGCTGGCGAAAATATAGTAAATCCAAGTGATGAGAAGCTTTCTATAAAAGATGAGCCTATTATAAAATTTAAGGATATCTCTTCAGTAGTTAATAATCAGATAATAATATCAAAAGGAACTGTATTCAACATAAATGATTATGTTGAAGCATTTGATGCAGATGGAAATGAAATTGAAAAAATAGAATATACAGGGGAAATTGATAATAAGAAAGCTGGTTCATATAAAATAGTATGTACTGCAACTGATTCATCAGGAATAACTACTAAACTTGAAACAGTTGTTGTAGTTGAACAGATTACAAATGAAGATATATCTCAGCCTGTTATATATGGAACTGAAACTCCTATTGAAATCTTTATAGGTGAAGAATTTAATCTTGAAGAAGGAATTACCGCAAAAGATTATATGGGAAGAAATCTAAAGCTTAATATTTATGGTGAATATGATATTAATACAGCTGGAGAATATACTATAATTTATTCTGCTACAGATAGATTTAATAATACTGTTACAGCAGAGAGAAAATTAATAGTTAATGAAAAGATCGAAGAAGATGATTCTAAGCCTGACCAACCAGATAATCCAGGAAACAATAATCCTATAGTTCCAGATGGTTCAGGAGATAAAGATTATACAATTCCAGAAATAATAGAAAGCATTGTAGATAAGGAAGTAGTTACAACTATAAGTGGGAACGGGACAAGTACTGCACCTTTATTGGTTGAAGTTAAGGATGTAAATTCAGAGCAGTTTGTAAGATTTCTTAATAGTATAGATGAAAAAGGTCTTGAAGTAAAAGAAGGCAAAGTAAAAGAGGACGATACTTATAAGACTCTTACACTTAAACTAGGTAAAAAATCTTTAAGAACTACTTCAATGGTTGATGAAAATATTGAAAATGAGTATTATATGTCAGTAAGAGTTGATAAATCTAAAGTTGAACTATTAAATATTTTAAATACTTATATAGAACAAAATAATTTAGATATTAAAGATAATAATAACGATAATAATAGTAATAACGGTGATAGTAGTAACAATGGTAATACTGGTGATGTAAATAACAACAATAGCAGTAGTGGAAGTAGTAACAATAATAGTAGTAGTGATAATAATGGAAGTGATAATTCAGGAGATAAAGATTTTATACTTCCAGAAGTAATAGAGAGTATTATAGATAAAGAAGTTGTTACACCTATAAGTGGTGAAGGAACAAGTGAAAAACCTTTATTAGTTGAAGTTAAAGATATATCTCCAGTAGAGTTTAAAGAATTTCTTGACAATATAGAGACTCTTGGAATAAAAGAAACAAAAGTAGAAGAATATGATACTTATAAAGTTTTTACATTTAAGTTAGGTAAAAAGTCTGCAAGAATTACTAGAATGTTTAATAGTAATAGAGAAAATGAGTACTATATATCAATAAGAATTGACAAGTCTAAAGTTGAATTATTAAATGTTATGAATAATTACATAGATAATTCAAATAATAACGTTGGTAATAATAACAATAACAGTGGAGATTCAAGTGATTTAGATAATTCTGCAGGTGATAATAACATGCCATCACAAGATATAACTAATAATGGAGAAGTATCATCAGAAAGTTCATCTGGTGGAAGTTTTATAGATAAGATTACAAATACTATTAATAATATATTTGGTGGATCTAATAATAGTCAAGAAAGTAATAATGTAATTTCAGATGATAAAATAAATAATAATAATTCTGGTAATTCAGAGATTAAGGAACAAGAAACTGATGAAAATAATTTAGCTGAAGCTTCTGATGCAGATAAAGATATTGAAGATAAAAATGCAACAGATATAGAAAATGCAAACAAAAAGAATGATTCACATGTTTTAGAATTACAAAACGATAATGAACAATCTGTAAAAGATAAAAAAATAGGATTATTTGTATGTAGTATATTAACTTTATGTGCAGCAGTAGCCTCTATATTTTATTTTAAGAATAAAAAGAAATAAATAATGAATTCCATCTCATAATAATATGAGATGGGATTTTTTTAGAAAAAAATTGATTATTTTATAGATTTTTATATGTAATAAATTTATAATGGTAATAAATTGTAAATTTATTAAGCAATGAATATTAAAAAGCAATAAAAAAATAATAAAGGAGATGTAGTCAGAAGTGAAAAAAATAGCTAGTTTTACAATAGATCATATAAAATTATTACCAGGGGTATATGTTTCAAGAAAGGATAATGTTAGTGGTAACATAATTACAACATTTGACTTACGTATGACAGCACCTAATCGTGAGCCAGTGATGAATACTGCAGAAGTGCATACTGTAGAACATCTTGGAGCAACATTTTTAAGAAATGATGAAGAGTATAAAGATAGAGTAATATACTTTGGACCTATGGGTTGCAGAACAGGATTTTATTTAGTACTTGCAGGAGATTATGAATCTAAAGATATAATATCTCTTATTAAGAGAATGTATAAATTTATATCTACTTTTGAAGGTGAAGTACCAGGGGCATCAGCAAAAGACTGTGGAAATTACTTAGATATGAATTTACCAATGGCACGTTATATTGCTAAAAAATATATAGATGAAGTGCTTGAAAATATCTCAGATGAGAGATTAATTTATCCAGAATAGCATATATTTATTATATTAATAATAGTGAAAATTATTAAATATCATCATTGCCATTAGTGGTAACGATGATATTTTATATTTTATAATTTCTATAAAAAAATTATCATATAAGGGTTTATAAATAAGTCATAATATATATATTTAAAAAATATACTAATAGTATAGTGATAATTTAAAAAAAAGTGTTATACTTATAAGTGCAAATAATGACATAATTTTTGTACTTGGAGGGAAAGAAAATGAATATTTTTGCAAAAAGTGTTATGGAGCATACTGATTCTCAGTATAATGAATATGGGAATAAGGTAAAGGATATGCAACAAGATATTAATTTTGATTTACAAGAATATAAAGATGTAAATCAAAAGATTATAAGATTAGACAGCCTAGGAAAAACATGTGATATTCTTATGGGTAAGGCTAAAGAAGAAAGGGAAAATAACATTTCATCTAAAATAGTTAAAGTCATAAAGGTATTAATAATTCTTTTTTCTTTATATTCTGCATTTACTAAAATAAGTCCACAAGTAACAAATGGAGTATTAAGTGGAAGGGCAATTAATAATATTATTGTTGATGTAGTAGTATGTATTGTTACTATTATTGTAGTATCATGTATAGCTAAAGTAGTGAATGAAATTATTAAAAAATTATATGATGAAAAAATAATAGAACTTTCTTTGAAAAAAGCTGTTATAGAATCAAATTATAAACAATTAAGTAAAGATGACAACATTTTATTAAATAACGAACTTATTGAAATTAAATAATATATAATTTAAATATTAAATTGTTTGTAATAAATAAATAAATCAAGTCCTTTGGATATAGATATAATCCAAGGGACTTTTTTATTTTATGTTGTAGAAAAGAAATAAATACTATTATAATAATCTTAATACAATATGTTTATTATGGAGGAATAAAGATGAAACTAGGCATAATTGGAGCAGGAATGATTGTAAAAGAATTCTTAACAATAGCACATGAGATTGAAGGACTTGAATTAACAGCAATTACAGGAAGAGAGCATAACAGAGAGTTGTTTAAAGAGTTTCAAGAAAAATATGGTATAAAAAATTTTTACTTTGATAATGATGAAATGATAAATAGTGATGTTGATACTATATATGTAGCAGTGCCAAATAATCTTCACTATGAGTTTGCTAAAAAGGCATTAGAAGCAGGTAAAAATGTAATAATTGAAAAACCTATAACAACTACATATAAAGAAGCTTTAGAGTTAAGTGCAATTGCAAGACAAAAGAAATTGTTTATATTTGAAGCAATAACTACAGAATATTTACCTAACTATAAAAAGATAAAAGAGCTTATACCTAAACTTGGTGATATAAAGATAGTTCAATGTAATTTCTCACAGTATTCAAGCAGATATGATAGATTTAAAGCAGGAGAAAAATTTCCAGTATTTAGTCCGGAATATGCAGGTGGGGCACTTATGGATTTAAATATATATAATATTCATTATGTTGTTGGATTATTTGGAAAACCTAAAAATGTTGAGTATTATCCTAATATTGAAAGAGGTATAGATACATCGGGAATTTTAATATTAGAATATGATAATACGAAATGCATATGTATAGGGGCTAAGGATTGTAAAGCTCCTATAGCTTATAATATTCAAGGGAATAAAGGTTGCATACATCAAAAATATCCTGCAAACTCGTGTGATGAATTTGAATTAATTATGAATTACGGTAAAACAGAAATCATAAATGAAAATAATCATAATCATAGAATGATTAATGAATTTATAGAATTTGTAGATATGATTAATAAAAAAGATTATGAAAAGTGTTATAAGATGCTTGATCATAGTCTTATAGTTACAGAAGTTCAGGATACTGCTAGAAAAAAATGTGGATTAGTTTTTCCAGGAGAAGAAAAATAAAAAGATATGTATAGTAGATTTGGTATAGTAATTATGTTGTTTTAGTAGTTACTATACTATTTTTATTTCTATAATAAATTCCTGTTGACAAAAAAAGGTAAAAATAATATTATTAGTTATAATAAGAATATAAAAATTCCATTTTGGAGGATGAAATGAAATACGAAGATTTAGGTGATGAACTTTACGACCTTCTTGCAGAATTTTTAAACAGAAGAATCAATCGTACAGTTCAAGACAGCATAAGAGGGGAGTATGGTGTTTTGAGGTACCTTGAATTTATACAAGATAATGTAACCGCAGGAATGCTTTCAGAACAACTTCATGTAGTACCAGGGAGAATGACAGATATACTTAAGAGCCTTGAAAATAAAAAGTTTATAACAAGATACAGAGATGAAGAAGATAAAAGAAGGGTTTATGTGTCTATAACAGATACAGGCAGAAGTGAAGCTGAAGAAAAGAGAAATTATATTGAAAGTGAATATAAAGGTCTATTTAAAATTTTAAGCAAAGAAGATACTAAGGAATTAATAAGATTATTAAAGATAGTATTATCATATTCCAACAGTACTGATATTTAAGTTATTTTAAAAGTTATAAGATATAGTGATTTTTTGTATATTTTACTAATGACATATATATAATTAAATATTTCGCATTACGAAACAAGAATTTTTTTTTAGATAAATATTTCGTAATGCAAAATAAATTTTGATACATATTTCGTATTGCGAATTAAAATTTTGCATTTATATTTCGTATTGCGAATTAAATGAATATTAATAAAATTAATGTAAAAGAGGTAGAGAGTTATGATTACATCAGAAAATACAAAAACACTTTATGATTTAGTACAAAATTGCGCAATAGAATATGGTGATAGAGCTTTATTAAGATATGAAAAAGATGATCTTATATATGAAAAAAGTTATGCGGAGTTTGCATTGGAATGTGATGCTATGTCAACATGGATAGAAAAGAAAAATAAAGAAATTGGACATAGAGTTCATGTAGGTATTTTAGGAACTAGTAGCTATTTATATCTTACTACTTTAATGGGAACAGTTAGTGCTGGTGGAGTTGCAGCTCTTTTGGATGTTAATCTTAGTAAAGAAGATTTAGCTGATCATTTAGACCGATCAGATGTAGATATTATATTTTATGATTGGGACTTTATTTCACAAGTAAGTGTTATAAGGCAAAAATGTAAAAATATTAAGCAATTTATATGTATTCAGCATAGAGAGCATGTAGAGTGTGTTCAAAATATTTTAGATAAATGTTCAGATAACATTTTTATATCAGATGCAAAACCAGAAGATTGTGCAATAATTATATTTACATCTGGTACAACAGGTAGGGGCAAAGGGGTAATGCTTTCCCATGGAAATCTTATTGATAATACATTCTGTACTACTGAAGAAAATCCAAACAATAATGAAGTTTGTTTGAATGTATTACCTATGCATCATGTTTTCTGTTTAAATGGTGATATTTTAATAAGTATGCGGTATGGGATGACAGTATGTCTAAATGGCCCATTGTCAAAAATGTTTCATAATATTCAATTATTTCAGCCTACAGAAATAAGAATGGTACCAATGATGGCAAAAGTTCTTTACAATAAAATTTCAATAACAGCTACAAAAAATCCAGAAAAATCAATGGAAGAAATAAAGGAAAGTGTTTTAGGAAGTAGATTACATAGAATTGTAAGTGGAGGAGGATATCTTCCTAAAACATTAGCAGATAAATTTTTAAAATTAGGTATTTCTATTGGACAGGGGTATGGAATGTCAGAATGTTCACCTAAGATTTCAGCACCAGTATTTAGTAGACCTGATAAGATAGATTCAGTTGGAAAAGTTGTTGATGGATGTGATGTAAGGATCGTTGATGGAGAAATACAAGTTAAAAGTCCTTCTGTTATGATGGGATATTATAAGGAACCAGAAAAAACTGCAGAAGCTATAACTGAAGATGGATATTTAAAAACAGGAGATATTGGGTATGTAGATGATGAAAACTTTCTTTATTTAACTGGACGTAAAAAGAATCTGATTATTTTAAGCAATGGTGAAAATGTATCTCCGGAATTAATAGAAAATGACTTTGCTGATGAAGAACTTATTGGAGATATTTTAGTTTATGGTACAGATGATATAATAGCGGCTGAAGTTTATCCTAATTTTGAATATGCTTTAGTTCAAGGGATAAATGATATTGAAGGAGAAATACAAAAAATTATAAGCAGGCATAATATTGGAGTTCCTTCTTATAAAAAAATAGTAAGATGTACAGTTAGAAAGAATCCGTTTGAAAAGACATCATCAAAAAAGATAATACGTGAAAAATATTTTGATAATAAAAAAGTAGAAGAGGAAATCGCAAGTAGCCTTCATATGCCTGAAAATGATATTCAGCAAAAAATTTATGATAGTGTTGCAGAAGTGATTGGAAATAGTAAGTTTGGTATAGACAGCAATCTTTATGAATGTGGACTAGATTCTTTTGGTAGTGTAATGCTTATAGAGGAGCTTCATGATAAGTTTGAAAAGACTATAACCTTTAATGATTTAATGGAAAACAATACAGTATTAAAACTTGAAGAATTCCTAAATGGTAAAAAGGAAGAATGTAAAGTTGATTATAGTATAAGAAAAGTATATCCACTTACTAATATGCAGAAATATTTTGCTTATATTATAAAAGGTAATACAACTGGAAATCTACCTTTTACATTTAAGTTAGACAATAGTATTGATCTTGTTAGGCTGAAAAAAGCAATTGAAGATACAATTGATGCCCATCCAGGATTAAAAGCAATTATCAAAAAAGAAGATGGGATATATAAGGTATTTAGAGATGACTCAAGAAAAATTGATATTCCAATAATAAATCTTAGTGATGAAGAATGGGAATTAAGAAAAAAAGAAATATTAGTACCATTTGAGTATACTGCTGATGATAATTTATTTCATATTGCTATATTCAAAACTGAAACTTCAAAATATTTATTGTTTGATGTAGCTCATATTGCAGCTGATGGAATTACAATGAATATTTTAATAGAAGATGTAAATAAATTTTACTGCAATGAGCCAGTAGAAAAGGAATCATATACATTTTATGAATATATATTAGATGATCAAATGCGTGAGGAACTAGGAATAAGAGCTAAAGATGCAGCTTACTTTGATAATCTTATGGATGGTCTAAAGATGAGAAGAAGCATATTAAATAAAAAGGAAAAAGAAGATTGTACATCTGGAGTAAATGCATTCATTAGAAAGAGATTTGATAATACAGTAAGAAAGAAAATTTTATATTACTGTAAAGAAAATGGAATATCAGAAAATACAATATTTTTGACTGCATTTAATTATTGTATTGGATTATTTAGTGATGAGAAAGATGTATTTTGTACAAGTATCCATGGAGGAAGAACTGATAATAGATGGGCAAGACTTGCAGGTCCTTTATTCTTAACTTATTATTTTAGATTTACTCAAGTTCCGCATGAAAGAGTATCTGAACTTTTACACAAGTCAAGTAAGCAGATAATGAATACAATGAGATGTTTTGTATCTACACCACGTGAGGGAGAAATGTTCTTCCAATTCCAAGGTGATATAATAGATATAAATAAGATTGGTGATGCAAAGGCAGAAAGAATAAGATTACAACTTGATTCTTTACCATTCCATTTACAAGTTATGTATGATAATAAGGGATATTATTATGAATTACGTTATTGGGAAAACAGATTTGATAGAAGTCAACTTGAAATATTCTTAAACTGTTATGAGAGTATATTAAATGCAATGCTAGAAGAAAGATCAGTAAGAAGACTTAAAAAGCATCTACCTGAAAGTGTATATCCAAAGCATTATTTTGTTGATGGACAGGAAGTAAATAATGAGGCAGGATATGAAATGCTTCCAGGGTTAGAAAATAGAGAGAGAGTTAAAGCTTATATACTTGATGAAGGTTATAATAAAAAACCATATGGAGCATGGGGACCATTATATATTATGAATCATAGACCAAACTTCTATAGTGATTCAATAGAAAATCCATATGGACCAGGAACATTGTATCGTACAGATAAAATAGCAAGAATATTGCCAGATGGTACATTAGACTTTTTAGAAAATGACGGAAGAACAGTTCTTACTGATGGAAGTCATGGGCGTATTTATTATGATTTAGGAAAATTAGAAAGGACATTGGATGATTTCGAAGGTATTAGTAAAGCAGATGCTTATATGGTATATGATCCTTCAAAAAATGAAATGAGTTTAAAATGTAATGTTAAAGGTAAAGCTGAGCCAGATATTATTAAGTTAAAGGAATATATTAAAGAAAAATGTGGAGAAAAGCTAGTACCTGAAGAGGTATGCTATACTGGAAGATACTAAGGTTAAAATAAATATTATTAGTTATTTAAAGAATTCAAATATTCTAAAGAACCTATGGAATCATAATAATATGATTTGCATAGGTTTTTTTACTTTTTAGGATGATTATTTATAAGTATTGCATGTAAAAATATTAAGGTTTTAAAAATAAATGGTATAATAAAATAAAAAAATTAGGAGGATAAGGTTGTGAGTAGAAAGATAAAAATATCTTTTAATTCACCTGTGATTTTAACATTTTCTATAATCTGCTTTGTAGCATATATATTAAATATAATCACAAGAGGATTAACTAATTATTTATTGTTTAGTGTCTATAGGTCATCATTAGGAAGTTTATTTACATATGTACGATTCATCGGTCATGTTTTTGGTCATGCAGGGTGGGATCACTTTATAGGAAATATAACATTGATATTAATAGTTGGGCCATTATTAGAAGAAAAATATGGTTCACTTAATATGAGCATTGTAATTGCATCAACAGCTATTGTTACTGGAATTGTAAATTATGTATTTTTCCCTTATACAAGGCTTCTTGGTGCAAGTGGAATAGTATTTGCATTAATTTTATTATCTTCTTTTACAAGAATTAAAGAAGGAGAAGTTCCGCTTACTTTAATTTTTGTGGCAGTCATATATATAGGAGGACAAATATATGATGGCATATTTATAAATGATAATGTAGCTAATTTAACTCATATATTAGGTGGTATAGTAGGTGCTGTAGCAGGCTATATAATGAACAAAAAAGACTACAATTAAATTGATTTATGTAAAAATTCTACACATAGTCCATTGTTTGAAGAACCTGAAAAAATGGAAGATATAATTAAAACTGATATCTTAAAGTGATATATGGCTTTGAATAATTATGAAAATGCTAATTGATTGTATATATTTATAATAAAATGAAAAAGATAAGGACTAAAATTTGATTTTGTTATAAATTATTGAAAAAATATATATTTTTAGTAAAAAATGTTGATTTTTTGTTGTTACATTATACTTATTTGGTAATATTGTAATTAAATTATAAAAAATGTAATAGGGTGGAAGCTAAAATGAAAAAAAACAAAATTAGATTATTAATAGCTGGTGCTGTTGTATCTTCTCAGTTATTTGGTCCTTCAACTTTCTCATTAGTAGAAAAAGTAAATGCAGCTGAATTAGGAGAAAATGTTTCGATTGAACAAATTATTGAACAAATTGATAATGATGAAGTACTATCATTAAGCGAAAAAGAAATGCTTAATGAAATAATAAAAGGTATGAACAACATCAATTTAGAATATGAAAATTATGATTCAGAAGAAGAAGTTGCTTCAGTAATGGAGGAAGTAGATGACTATGTTACTACTCAAGCAGCAGTTTCTGTAAATATTGATTCTAATGTAGATTATTTAAACATAAACTTAGATGATATACATATATCAGAAGATAACTATGTAGAAGATATGAAAAATATAGTAGAACCGTATATAGATAGCAGAAAAGAAACAGGATACATAACTGGTGTTGATAATGCACAATTATATTATGAAAAATACTATAATTCTGATGATGTTGGAAATATAGTTATTAGTCATGGATTTACTGAAAACTTAGAAAAATATAATGAAATGATTTATTATTTCTTAAAGAATGGATACAATGTATTTGGAATTGAACATAGAGGTCACGGAAGATCTGGTTCTCTTGGAGTAAAAGATCCAAGTCAAATTCACGTAAATGATTTTAATGATTATGTTAAGGATTTAAAAACTTTCATGAATAAAATTGTAATGCCAAATTCTGATGGCAAGAAAGTATTCTTATATGCTCACTCAATGGGGGGAGGAATTGGAGCTAAGTTCTTAGAAGATAACCCAAAATATTTTGATTCAGCAGTTTTAAGCAGTCCAATGCTTCAAATTAATACAGGAAATATTCCAGAAGATTTAGCACTAGTAATTTCAAAGGTAGCAGTTCTATTTGGACAAGGTGGTAAATATGCAGCAGGTCAAGAACCTTATAACGATAAACATGGATTTGAATCTGCATCAACATCATGTGAAAATCGTTATAATTATATAAGTGAAATAAAGAAAGAAAATACTGAATTCCAAAAGGGGGGCGGAAGTTATAAATGGTTAGCTGAAAGCCTAAGTGCGACAAGAGAAATCACAAGTAAGAAAAAGGCTTCTAAAGTTAAAACACCAGTATTATTATTTCAAGCAGATAGAGATGATTTAGTAAGACCAAAGGGACAAAATGACTTTGCTAAATATGCTAAAAACTGTACACTTGAAAAAGTAGAAAATTCTAAACATGAAATATACTTTGAAAAGGATTATGTTCAAAAACCTTACTTACAAAAAGTTTTTGATTTCTTTAAGAAGCATTTATTTAAATAGTAGTTATTAGGACAAGCGCTTTAAAGATAAATTAGTATATGTGTAATTGAGAATATTTATACAATAAATAGCTAAAGGGCATTGAGTTAATCAATGCCCTTAATTTATATATTAATAATCAAGTAATATTATTTCACCAGTTTTCAAAGTTTTTGGTACATCTATAACTCTTTGATTAGCGCTACCCATATATTTTAAAGTAATATCCTTTTGTGCTTCTATAAATTCACCGTCTACAATAACATCTAAAAAAGGTAGTACTTTTGACATACGCTCATCATTTATGACTTCCTCGAATAAATATCCAGTCCATAGCCATATGGTTTTAGTATCACCAAAAGTATCTCTGTATTCTTTTAATAATCCTAGTATTCCATCTACATTATCAAGTGGATCACCACCAAGAAGTGATAATCCAGCTATATATTTACCACGGCTTTTTTCAATTATACTGTTTTGAACTTCTTGAGTATAAGGTTCTCCATTGGTGAAACACCAAGTTTCAGGCTGGAAACAGCCTTTGCAGTGATGATTACATCCAGATGTGAATAAACTTATTCTTAGGCCTGGTCCATTAGCAACATCATTAACTTTAATTTTTGAATAATACATATACTTTGATCTCCCTATCTTTATATATATTTATAGCGTTGCCAAAAGTGGCAACGCATAAACTTTAAAGATGTAGAACTCTTTCTTTGATTTCAGCAGTTCTTCCTTTACTCCAGTAAGATGAACCTATATATCCACATGTTCTTCTCATAACTTGCATTTCGCTTTCATCTCTATTACCGCAGTTAGGACAGTACCAGTGTAAATCGTCATCATTTTGTATTTCACCAGTAAATCCACATTTGTAACATACATCTGGTCTTGTATTTATTTCTGCATATTGTACATTGTGATATATAAAGTTAATTATTGATTTAACTGCATCTAAGTTCTTACTTAAGTTAGGAACTTCAACGTAAGATATACATCCACCACTACTTATTTCATGGAATTGGCTTTCAAATGTAAGCTTGTCAAAAGCATCAATTTCTTCTGTAACATGAACATGATAGCTGTTAGTGTAGTACATTTTATCAGTTACATTTTTAATTTCACCAAATTTCTTTTTATCTAATTTTGCAAATCTATATATAAGATTTTCAGCAGGAGTTCCATAAAGTCCAAATCCTAAGTTATATTCTTCTTTCCACTCATCACATTTCTTTCTCATGTATTTCATTACATCTAAAGCAAATTTTTCTCCTTCTTTAGTAGTATGACTTACACCAAGCATTGCATATGTCATTTCGCATACACCAACATATCCTAATGATAGAGTAGAGTAATTGTTCTTAAGAAGTTTATCTATTGGCTCACCTTTTTTTAGACGTCCTAAAGCTCCGTATTGCCAGTGGATTGGACTTACATCAGATTTAGTTCCTAAAAGTAATTTATGTCTGTAAAGTAATGCTTCTTTACATAATTCTAATCTTTCATCTAATAATGACCAGAAAATATCCATATCCTTATTAGCTATAATAGCTATTTGAGGAAGGTTAAGGCTTATAACACCTTGATTGAATCTTCCATACCATTTATATTCACCATTTTCATCTTTGTATGGTGAAAGGTGAGATCTACATCCCATTGGAGGGAAGTTACATCCTTCATAATTTTTACGCATTATCTTTGCAGATTGATAATCAGGAACAAGTCTCTTAACATTACATTCAGCACAAAGTTCTGTGATATAGTCATATTTTCCGCCTTCTAAACAGTTGTGCTCATCAAGAACATAAACAAGTTTAGGGAAAGTTTCTCCTATTTCTTGACCTTTATAATTTTTCATTCCTTCAAGACGTTGCTTTATCATCTCTTCACAGATAAGAGCTTGCTCTTTTTCGTATTCATCACCATCAATAATTTCAAGATATACAGTTGCAAATGGACTTTGACCATTAGTTGTTTGAAGTGTTGAAAGTTGGTATCTAATTGTTTGAACACCGCTTTTTAATTCTTCCATCATTCTATCAGTTGCAAGTTCATAAGCTAATGCTTCATCACATTTTTCTAAGTATGCTTTATAGTATTTATCAAAGCTTACTCTTAAAAATGGTGCTAAATGTCTTATAGTTATACTTTGACCACCGTACTGATTTGAAGAAACTTGTGCCATGATTTGAGTTGCTACTGTACAAGCAGTGCTAAAGCTTTTTGGAGTTTCAACAAGCTTATCATTGATTACAGTTCCATTTTCAAACATGTCTTCTAAGTTTATAAGACAGCAGTTATGTATGCTTTGTATTGCATAATCCATATCATGGTAATGAATTATTCCTTCATCATGAGCTTGAACTATATTTGTAGGAAGAATTTTACGTCTAGCAATATCTTTACTTACTTCTCCAGCTATTAAATCTCTTTGAGTTGCTGCTATATTTCCATCTTTGTTTGAATTTTCCTTTAATACATCTTCATTTGTGCTATTTAAAAGGCTTATAATATCTTCATCTGTAGTATTTTCATGTCTTTTAAATTCTTGAACGGCTCTGTAGCCTTCATAAGCTTTAGCTACTCCTTCTAATCCATTTTTTACTAATTCGTAGTAAACTAAATTCTCAACTTGTTTTACAGTAGGAGGATGTTTTTCATCTTTAAAAACATTATATATATTTATAGATATTTCTTCAGCCATATCTTCATTAATATTTCCTATTCCAAATTTCATTGCCTTTAGTATGGCGTTTTTAATCTTATCAGGGTTAAAATCTTCTACGCTTTTGTCTCTTTTTATAATTAGCATAATATTTCTCCTTAGTCGTACATAGTATTATCATTTTTATATTATATATGAACTATCGGAAGATTTAAATCGAAATATATACCAAAAAAAAAATATTTAGTAATTTTTGTAGTGATTTCAAGGTGTAATAGACGTTGGGATTTGGCTCTATAAGTAGGTTTGCACTAAAAAAATTTTTTGAAATATTTCAGAAAAAATATTAAAAAATAATAATTATTAATTAGTAGTTATTGCAGTGTATGCTAGAAAATTAAAAAACTAAAATTTCTTACTGAAACTCAACAGTTCCATCAAGGTCATAATATGCTTTTACTACTTTTAGTTTACCTTGTTGTACAAGATTTTTTACTATTTTATTTTCTAAGACCTCATTATAAACACCAGTAATATTATCTTTTATTGCATCATTTAAATTTTTAGAGTATTTTATGTTTGGTAATATTTTATCAACAATAGCATTTATGTTTCCTTCGGCTTCAGTTCCATTTTTTAATTTATCATATGCAGCAGTTACTGCACCACAATTTTCATGTCCCATAATAACGAGAAGGGGAGCATGCAGATGTTCCGCACCGTATTCAATTGATCCTAAAGCATCCTCATCAATTACATTTCCAGCTATAGATATGTTGAAAATTTCACCAAGTCCACAGTTAAATATAAGTGATGGAGTAACTCTTGAATCAGCACATGAAACTATAACTGCATATGGGTTTTGAGATTCTTCTAATTGATTCCGCCTTTCGCTTGTAACATTTATTAATTGTGACTTATCATTAATGAATCTTTTGTTACCTTCTTTAAGTTTTTCAAGAGCTTCATTACTATCAGTTATTACTTCGTCTTTTGTTATATATTTTTCTATGTCTGATTTACTTGATAACATTGAATTATGTGATGTATATAAAGGGGTATTCTCACGACCCACTATAAACAGAATTGGTA
Source organism: Clostridium sp. SM-530-WT-3G (assembly GCF_012843905.1). Lineage (GTDB taxonomy): Bacteria > Bacillota > Clostridia > Clostridiales > Clostridiaceae > Clostridium. Next base: position 92,124 of record NZ_JABAGC010000004.1, on the reverse strand, counting down.
ATAGCAATATCATAGCTAATTTATTCATCATTAAAGTTAATAGCACATCCTTTTTGTAATAATTAATTTATTCTTTATTATTTACTCATTCTATTTATTGTATACATAAAATAATTTTAAAAATATTTGTTATTATATTGAAAAAAAGAAAATAGTATGTTATTATGAAAACGTAGTCAGGAAAATAAAGGAAAAATGATTGCATAAAAACATTATATTTAGCGTGTTACTGATTCAATCAGGCATAAGCATTGAAAATATAAATGTAGTTAATAATTTAATATTTGGTATGTCATTTGTAGTGTACACTTTTAAAGTTATCGTAATAGTTTAATTAACTTTGTATGTAAAGGTATTTGGCATAATTCAAATATTAGTTATTCATTATATTTTTTGAATGTTTATGCCTTTTGTTTTTGTAACAAATAAAAAATAGGAGGGATAAAGATGGTAGGAATTATTCTTGCTAGTCATGGAGAATTTGCTAAGGGTATATTACAATCAGGTTCAATGATTTTTGGGGAACAAGAAAATGTAAAAGCTGTTACTTTAATGCCTAGTGAAGGTCCTGATGATATTAGGAAAAAAATTGAAAAAGCAGTTGCCACTTTTGGCAATGAAGGTGAGGTTTTGATTTTAGCTGATCTTTGGGGTGGTACACCATTTAATCAGGCAAATAGTCTAGTTGAAAAGCACAAAGATAAATGGGCAATTGTTAGTGGTTTGAATTTACCTATGCTTATAGAAGCTTATGGTGCACGTTTATCTATGAATTCTTCTCATGAAATTGCAGCTTATATTTTAAATTCAGCTAGAGATGGAATTAAGGTAAAACCAGAAGAATTAGAACCAGATAATAATAAAAATGATTCTGCAAATATAGTTGAAAATTCCAATGTGGGAAAGCCAGGAAAATTTGAATATGTTTTAGCTCGTATTGATTCCCGTTTACTACATGGACAAGTAGCAACTGCATGGACTAAAACAATGCAGCCTACAAGAATTATTGTTGTATCAGATGGAGTTGCTAAAGATAAGCTTCGTAAGAATTTAATTCAACAAGCAGCACCTCCAGGGGTTAAGGCTCATGTTGTACCTGTTGATCATATGATTAAACTTGCAAAAGATAATGAGCATTTTGGAGGACAACGTGCTATGTTACTTTTTGAAAATCCACAAGATGTGCTTAGAGCAGTAGAGGGAGGAGTGCCATTAAAAACAATAAATGTTGGATCAATGGCCCATTCTATAGGTAAAGTTCAGCCAAACAAGGTTCTTGCGTTTGATCAAGATGATATTGATACATTTAATAAATTAAAACGATATGGTTTAGATTTTGATGTGCGTAAAGTACCAAGTGATTCAAAAGGAAATATGGATGAAATATTAAAGAAAGCTCAAGATGAATTAAATAAACAAAAATAAATTAATTATGTAAATAAAGGAGGATGAACAATCATGACTTTAAATATAATTCAAATTGTGTTAGTTATTTTAGTAGCATTCTTGGCAGGTATAGAAGGTGTATTAGATGAATTTCAATTCCATCAGCCAATAGTTGCTTGTACATTAATTGGATTAGTCACAGGTAATTTAGTACCATGTTTAATTTTAGGTGGTACACTTCAAATGATGGCATTAGGATGGGCAAACATTGGTGCTGCTGTAGCTCCAGATGCGGCTCTTGCAGCTGTAGCCTCTGCAATAATTTTAGTTCTTAGCGGACAAGGAAAAGCGGGAGTGACTTCAGCAATTGCTATAGCAGTTCCATTAGCTGTAGCAGGATTATTATTAACAATTGCCTGTCGTACTATAGCTACAGCATTTGCACACTTTATGGATTCAGCTGCAAAGGATGGAAATATCAGAGCGGTTGAAATGTGGCATATATTGGGTATATGTTTACAAGGTGTTCGTATAGCTATTCCAGCAATTTTGATTTTAGCTATTGGAGAAGGTCCAATTGGAAGCTTATTGAATTCTATACCAGCATGGCTTACAGATGGTTTAGCAATAGGTGGTGGAATGGTAGTTGCTGTAGGATACGCAATGGTAATTAATATGATGGCAACTAAAGAAGTATGGCCATTCTTTGCAATTGGTTTTGTATTAGCTACTGTAACAAACATTACACTTATAGGACTTGGAGCAATTGGGGTAGCTTTAGCTCTTATTTATCTAACACTTTCTAAACAAGGTGGATCAGGTAATGGAGGAAGAACAAATACTGGTGATCCTATAGGCGATATTATTGATAGATACTAATAGAGGGGGGATGTAGAATGGCTAATGAACAATTGAAATTAACTAAAAAAGATCGTATTTCTATCTGGTGGCGTTCAACTTTTCTTCAAGGTTCTTGGAACTACGAAAGAATGCAGAATGGTGGTTGGGCTTATGCAATGATACCAGCAATAAAAAGACTATATAAGAGTAAAGAAGATAGAGCGTCTGCATTAAAGCGTCACTTAGAATTTTTTAATACACATCCATATGTTGCTTCGCCAGTTATTGGAGTAACATTAGCGTTAGAAGAAGAACGTGCAAATGGCGCGCAGATTGATGATAAAACAATACAAGGTGTTAAGGTTGGTATGATGGGACCTTTAGCTGGTATTGGAGATCCAGTATTTTGGTTTACAGTTAGACCAATATTAGGAGCATTAGCGGCTTCACTAGCAATGACAGGAAGTTTACTTGGACCAATTATATTCTTCTTTGTATGGAATGCTATTCGTATGGCATTTATGTGGTATACACAGGAATTTGGTTATAAAGCAGGTTCTCGTATAAGTGATGATATATCAGGAGATTTATTGCAAGATATTACAAAGGGTGCATCTATACTTGGTATGTTCATACTAGGATCATTGGTTAATAGATGGGTATCTGTTAAATTTACTCCAATAGTATCTTCTGTTAAGTTAAGTGAAGGGGCATATATTGACTGGGGCAACCTTCCAAGTGGAGCTGAAGGTATTAAAGAGGCATTGTTACAACAAGCATCTGGTATGTCATTAACTCCTGATAAAGTTACAACATTACAAAATAATTTAGATTCATTAATTCCAGGATTTGCTGGATTAATAATTACACTTATTTGTATGTGGCTTTTAAAGAAAAAAGTTTCACCAATTATAATTATACTTGGATTATTCTTGATTGGTATTGTATTTCACTTAATTGGATTGATGTAGTATTTATTATGCCTAGGTATTGCACCTAGGCTTTTGCTAAAATAATAATTTGAGGAAAGTGTAATAGGATTAAAATAAATGTAATAAGCTTTTTTATACATAAATCGTTTACATATAATTTTTGTGTATTAAGGATTTATGTATAAAAAGAAATGGAGGCAGAAAAATGGTTCAATCTTTAAATACAAAAGTTAATCTTACAATTAATGCAACATCTTTTAATGGAGTAACTAATTATGGCAAAATTATGATTGGTGATAAAGGTTTTGAATTTTATGATTCTCGTGATTATAGAAAGTATATTCAGATTCCTTGGAATGAAGTTGATTATGTGATTGTATCTGTTATATTAAAAGGAAAGTGGATACCAAGATATGCAATTAGAACAAAGAAGAATGGAACATATACTTTTGCTTCAAAAGATGCAAAAAAAGTTCTTAGGACTGTTAGAAATTATGTGGATCCAAATCGTATGGTTAATTCATTAAGCTTTTTTGATGTTATGAAAAGGTCTATAAAATCTCTATTGAATTGTTAGGAAGAACAGTTGTTTTATTCTATGTATATAAAATATTTTGAATATATATAATATTTGTATAAATAAGATTTTTGAATTATATAATAGGTAAGGCAAATAAAGATTAAAATACTACTGTTAGAAGACTTAACTACAATTTTTGTATAATGCTTGATAAAATTACTAAATTTGAATAATTTGTTGACACGCAATATTATTATTTGCTAGTATTATAAAAAAATACTATTTGTATTATGGAAATTAGTTTGCTATCCGCAATGTTATTGTAATGATATAAGAAAATAATATAGGTTAAAAACATTGAATAAAAATAATATTAAGTTCTTGAACTATGTGGGTTTTGAAATTTATATTCTAAAAGAGGTGTGGTTAAACAACTTTTTTATATGGAATATTTTAAATTATATGAGTTTAGATAGGAGTTTAAAACAAAGGAGAAGATTAAGTATGAACACTAGTAAAGAAGAAAAGGGGAGTATATTAAATTCAGATGCAGCTCCAGGGATATTATTATTAGTAGCAACTGTTGCAGCTTTATTATTTGCAAATACACCTTTAAAAAATATATATTATACTGTAGTATATAATTTAAAAATTGGTGAAGAATTTAATATTCATTTTTTAGTAAATGATTTTTTAATGGCTATATTTTTTATAGTAGTAGGATGTGAAATTAAAAGAGAAATAGTCTATGGAAAATTATCAAGTATTAAACAGGCGGCTTTTCCTGTATTAGCTGCAGTTGGTGGAATGGCTGTTCCAGCAATAATTTTCTCAATATTTAATTTTAACACAAATTTAGAAGTAGGGGTTGGAATACCTTTATCTACAGATATTGCATTTGCAATTGGGATATTTGCTATATTAAAGGATAGAGTAAATCAATCTTTAAAAATATTTTTACTTACTTTAGCAGTAGTAGATGACTTATTATCAATAGTAATTATAGGAGTTTTTTATTCTTCTCATATTAGAATATCAGGAATAGTAGCAGCTATAATACTTACAATAGTTTTATTATGTATCAGAAAAGTAGAAAAGTTAAATAATTTATATACATATTTAATAGTTGGATTGATGTTATGGTTAGCTATGCTTTATAGTGGGATTCATTCAACACTTAGTGGAGTTATTCTGGCTTTCTGTATACCAGTACATGATGAGTATAATAGACATATAGACTTAAACTATAAATTACAGCATGCCTTAGAAGGCTTTTCTAATTTTATAATTCTTCCTTTATTTGCCTTTACAAATACAGGTATAGCTTTTGGAGGAAATTTAGACTTTAGTAATGATATGACTCTGCTTATTGGAATAGTACTAGGTCTATGTGTAGGAAAACCTTTGGGTATAGTTGGTTTTGGTTATATAGGTAATTTACTTAATATAGCTAAAAAGCCAGAAAACTCAAAATGGTATGATATTTTTATAGTTTCAGTTATTGCAGGTATAGGATTTACAATGTCATTATTTATAACTGAAATTGCTTTTGCAAATAGAGAAGTTGAAATTAATGTAGCAAAGGTATCTATACTAGTAGCAGCAATTGTTTCAATTTTAGCATCGTACATATTTACTATGTTTCATAGAAAAAAGAATGAAATATTAGGTTAAACAAAACAAAAATTATAATAGTGGATATAAAAGAAGAGAACTGTCTGCAACTGTTTTCGTGGTTTTGCAGACAGTTCAAATTTTGTAAAAATAAAATTTTAATATTTATAATGATACTTTTTATTTTGGGGACACTATTATTATATTGAAGATTAAGGAGATGATAATATGAATCCAAAACCAGATGATAGAAGGGATAATGTTCAAAGAATTCAAGAAAATATTGATAATACTTTGAAGAATATAAGTCTTGCTAATGATATGATTGCAAAATCTGATAATCCTGATGAAATTCAAAATATGAAGGAAAAAAATGTAAGAAGAGAAGAAGCATTAAGTAAAATGATATGTGAAATAAGAGATGAGGCATTAGCAAATAAGAATAATATGAAATAAAAGTATAATTTAAATCATTTATAACCAGTGTTTTTTTGTTTGTTAATTTAATTAAATAATATTTTATATAAAAAACGTATGAATCTAGAAGACTTATACGTTTTTTATTATATTCTTTTAATATAAAGAAAAATATATATTTGTAGTATAAAAAATAAGTAATAATTATTATCATATTTTTATAAATACTATAGGATATGCTGTTAAAATGAAATGAAAAGATAAAACGATTCAAATTTTGTCAAAAAAACTCAAAATAACTCAAAATATATTGCAAAAGAAGGATTGGAGTGATAAAATGAAAACGTAGTCAGCTTAGGGCGGTGTTTCCAGTATGATTACAATGTTAAAAATATTGTTTATTATGTTACTGATTCTATTAGATATAAGGATTTACAATAGAAATGTAATTATAAATAGAATATTTTGAAGTTTATATATTTTTACAATTTAATAGAATGAATTAAAATATTTTCTATTTATGATTATATTTGAAGGAGTTATGTCTTTAGTTTTTGTAACAAATAAGAAATAGGAGGTACAAAAATGGTAGGAATTATTCTTGCTAGTCACGGGGAATTTGCTAAAGGCATATTGCAATCTGGTTCTATGATTTTTGGAGAACAAGAAGATGTAGCAGCAGTCACATTAATGCCAAGTGAAGGTCCTGATGATATTAGAGCAAAGATGGAAAAAGCAATAGCATCTTTTTCCAATCAAGATGAGGTCCTAGTCTTAGCGGATCTTTGGGGTGGTACTCCATTTAACCAAGCTAATTCTTTGTTTGAAAAACACAAAGATAAATGGGCAATTGTTAGTGGTTTGAATTTACCAATGCTTATTGAAGCTTATGGTGCACGCTTATCAATGGAAACAGCCCATGAAATTGCAGCTTATATTTTAAGTCCAGCTAGAGAAGGAGTTAAAGTAAGGCCTGAGGAATTAGAAGCATCAAATGATGAAAAGGCTTCTGAAGCTTCATCAGCTTTACCTGATAATTCTAATGCAGGTAGGCCTGGAAAATTTGAGTATGTTTTAGCTCGTATTGACTCACGTTTGCTTCATGGTCAAGTTGCAACTGGATGGACAAAAGCAACTCAGCCTACAAGAATTATTGTTGTATCAGACGATGTCGCTAAAGATAAACTTCGTAAACAATTGATTCAACAAGCAGCACCTCCAGGTGTTAAAGCTCATGTCGTTCCTGTTGAGCATATGATTAAACTAGCACAAGATGATAAGCATTTTGGTGGACAACGTGCTCTTCTTCTTTTTGAAAATCCACAAGATGTACTTAGAGCAATAGAAGGTGGAGTTCCTTTAAAAACAATAAATGTTGGATCTATGGCTCATTCTACAGGAAAAGTTCAACCTAATAAGGTTCTTGCATTTGATCAAAATGATATTGATACTTTTAAGAAATTAAAACAAGCTGGTATTGAATTTGATGTTCGTAAAGTACCAAGTGATTCAAAAGGCAATATGGACGAAATACTTAAAAAAGCCCAAGAGGAATTAAACAAACAAAAATAGATTTAAGTATTTGACTAAAGGAGGATGAGTAATTATGACTTTAAATATAATTCAAATTATATTAATAATTATAATAGCATTTTTAGCTGGTGTAGAAGGAGTTTTAGATGAATTTCAATTTCATCAGCCAATAGTTGCATGTACATTAATTGGACTAGTTACAGGTAATTTGGTACCATGTTTAATTCTAGGTGGTACACTTCAAATGATGGCATTAGGATGGGCAAACATTGGTGCGGCAGTAGCCCCAGATGCAGCTCTTGCTTCTGTAGCATCTGCATTAATTTTAGTTCTTAGTGGACAAGGAAAAGCAGGAGTTACTTCAGCAATTGCAATAGCAGTTACATTAGCTGTTGCAGGATTATTATTAACTATTATTTGTCGTACTATTACTACAGCATTTGCACATTTTATGGATGCAGCCGCAAATGAAGGAAAGATTGGAAAAGTTGAAATGTGGCATATGTTAGGCGTTTGCTTACAAGGTATACGTATAGCAATTCCAGCTGCTTTAATCATAGCTATTGGTGCAGGTCCTATTGGAGAATTACTTGCTCTAATGCCAGCATGGCTTACAGATGGTTTATCAATAGGTGGTGGAATGGTAGTTGCTGTAGGATATGCAATGGTAATTAATATGATGGCAACTAAAGAAGTATGGCCATTCTTTGCAATTGGTTTTGTATTAGCAACTATTACTAATCTTACACTTATAGGACTTGGAGTAATTGGTGTATCTATAGCTCTTATTTACTTAAAGCTTTCTAAACAAGGCGGATCAGGTAATGATGGAAGTTCAAATACTGGCGATCCTGTAGGCGATATAATTGATAGGTACTAAGGAAGGGGCGAATGTAAAATGGAAAATGAAAAATTGAGATTAACTAAAAAAGATCGTCTTTCTGTTTGGTGGCGTTCAACTTTTCTTCAAGGTTCTTGGAACTATGAAAGAATGCAAAATGGTGGTTGGGCTTATGCCATGATACCAGCAATAAAGAAATTATATAAGAGTAAAGAAGATAGATCAGCAGCATTAAAACGTCACTTAGAATTCTTTAATACACATCCATATGTTGCTTCACCAATTCTAGGAGTAACACTAGCATTAGAAGAAGAACGTGCAAATGGTACTGCAATAGATGATACAACAATACAAGGTGTTAAGGTTGGTATGATGGGACCTTTAGCTGGTATTGGAGATCCAGTATTCTGGTTTACAGTTAGACCAATATTAGGAGGATTAGGAGCTTCGCTTGCTATGACAGGAAGTATACTTGGACCTATTATTTTCTTCGTGGCTTGGAATGCTATTCGTATGGCATTTACATGGTATACACAAGAATTTGGTTATAAAGCTGGTTCTCGTATAAGTGAAGACTTATCAGGAAGTTTACTACAAGATATTACAAAGGGTGCATCTATACTTGGTATGTTTATACTAGGGTCATTAGTTAATAGATGGGTAAAAGTTAAATTTACTCCGGTTATATCTTCAGTTAATTTAGCTAATGGAGCATATATTGATTGGAACAGCTTACCAAGTGGTGCAGAAGGTATCAGACAAGCATTAGTACAACAAGCAGCAGGTTTATCTTTAAGTCCAATTAAAATTACAACATTACAAAATAACTTAGATGATTTAATTCCTGGACTTGCTGGATTAATAATTACACTTATTTGTATGTGGTTACTTAAGAAGAAAGTTTCTCCTATTATACTTATAATTGGATTATTCATCATAGGAATTGTATTCCACTTAATTGGATTAATGTAATCTTTATAAAAGCCTAGGTACTATGCCTAGGCTTTTATAAATTATGAGTTTCAAAAATCAGTAATGTATAGCAGTGAAGATAATTTGATTTTAAAAAATATAAATTGATTTTATATATAAATCGTTTATATATAATCTATGTATAAAGGATTTATGTATAAAAAATGGAGGTATGTAAGATGATTCAATCTTTAAATACAAAAGTAGACCTTACAATTGATGCAACATCATTTAATGGGATAACAAGTTATGGAAAAATTATGGTGGGTGATAAGGGGTTTGAATTTTATGATTCTCGTGATGTTAAAAATTATATACAAATTCCTTGGGAAGAAGTTGATTATGTAATTGTATCTGTTATGTTTAAGGGAAAATGGATACCAAGGTATGCAATTAGAACTAAAAAAAATGGAACATATACCTTTGCATCAAAAGATCCTAAAAGAGTGCTTCGTACAGTTAGAAATTATGTTAATCCAAACCGTATTGTAAGTTCTTTAAGCTTTTTTGATGTGGTAAAAAGATCAGTAAAATCATTGTGTAAAAAGAATTAATTAGATTTGATGCTAAATGCTTTTTCGCCTCTAATAAATAATATAATTATTGTAAATACTGTATTTTGATTTTAAGGTAATAAATGTTATTATAATACATATAGTATTTTAATATAACTCTTAAAGGGTAATATAATAATTTAAAATATAATATATAGAGGTAAAATTATTAAAAATAAAAATTTAATAAAGAAAAGAAAATTTAGAGCGTTAAAATTTTTAAAAGTTCTTTTACTGGCTTTTTTTAGTCTGACTATTATATCAGGAATGTTTATGTGTAAAGTTACTGAGGCATCTAGTATAAAGGTAAAAAGTGGTGTGGATTATGATAAGAGGATTAAGATATGGGAGAATGTAGCTGGTAACAGTTCTCGTAGCAAACTAGATGATATGAATATTGATAAAAATAGACTAGTTTCTAATGAAGAATTTGCTAAGGCCATTGTTGGGAATAAATTTTCTAATAAAGAAAAAACAATTGATACATTTACTTATCTTTATGAAATTAAAGGTGGATATGAAAAAGAGACTTATGAGGATGAACCATATTTAATTCCATATTTAGTGGATAGTAGTGATGAATCAGTTATTATAATTCCAGGTGGTGGCTATGGATATAAATCAATGGACGGTAGTACACAAGAAGGTAAGGAGGTTGCTTATACTTTAAATAAGAATGGAATAAATGCATTTGTGTTACATTATCGATCAAATCCATATGAATATCCAATTCCACAATTAGATGTTCAAAGGGCAATAAGATATTTAAGATATCATTCCTTAGATTACGGAATTAATCCAGATAAGATAGGGTTAATTGGATTTTCAGCAGGAGGCACTCAGGTTGGATGCTTCATTAACAAAATAAGAGGAAAAGATTTATTTCCAGAGGAATATATTATTGATGAAATAGATAAAGTTAGTGATAATATTGCTAATGCAGCAATGATTTATCCAGTATTAGATTATTATAATAATGTTCCTATGCTATTTAGTTTATTTAATAGTGAGGAAGTTAGAAATAAGCAAAAAAGGATGGAATTATTAGAAGAAATGGATTTAAAGAAGTATATAACTTCAGAAGATATTCCACAACTAGTTGCTTATGGTACTAATGATTTGATAGTTGGTTCAGATGGGGCTAAAAGTTATATTAATGTAGCTAGAAAAAAAGGTGTTAATATTAAAGAGATCTCTGTTGAAAGTGGAGGTCATGGATTTAATCAAAAGTGCTATATGAGTGAGTTTTTGAGATGGTTCAAAACACTGAATAACAAAAATATATAGCTATAAATTTAAATGAATATTCTTAAGGTATAATAAATTTAATGTATTATACCTTAAAAATATTATTTTTTCTTGACTTACAGTAACTATAATGTATTAAAATAAGTCTATAATATCTAGTATATTTTTCAATAGATATTTATAAAGTTATATAAATTAAGGAGCATATTTTTTATGAAAGTAATATTAGTAAATGGAAGTCCACATCCAAGAGGATGTACATATACAGCTTTAAGTGAAGTGGCATCAGCGTTAGAAAAGAATGGCGTAGAAACAGAAATATTTCAATTAGGAGCAAAACCTATTTCAGGCTGTATAGGCTGTGGTTCCTGTAGAAAAACTGGTGAATGCTTTATGGATGATCCAGTAAATAAATTCTTAGAAAAATCTTCAGAGGCAGATGGATTTATTTTCGGTTCACCTGTACATTATGCAGCAGCATCTGGAATGCTTACTTCATTTATGGATAGAGTGTTTTATGCTCAACAAGGAAGATTTGAAAATAAACCTGCAGCTGCAGTAATAAGTGCTCGTCGTGCTGGAACTACAGCTACATTTGATCAAATAAATAAGTATTTCACAATAAGTAATATGCCAATAGTTTCATCTCAATATTGGAATATGGTTCATGGATCTAAGCCAGAAGATGTTAAACAAGATTTAGAAGGTATGCAGACTATGCGTATCTTAGGAAATAATATGGCATGGTTATTAAAATCAATTGAAGCTGGTAAGAAAGCAGGAATTCAATTACCAGAAAGAGAAGAAAGAGCATGGACTAACTTTGTTCGTTAATTAAATATATTTTATATGGAAAAGGTACTATTTTTATAATAGTGTCTTTTTTGTATTTAGAGATTATTATGATTTGAGATAATATTTTTTTGTGTTAATAAATTATGTTGGTAAAAGTAAAAGTGTAATAAAAGATTGGATAGGAAATTATTCTCGAAAAGACTATTACCAATGGGCAATTATATTAAAGGAAAACAGTTCTGAACCAATAGGTAGTATAGGCGTAAATACATGTGATAACACTATTTCTATGGCGCATATAGGATATTGTCTTAGTAGCCAATGGTGGCATAAGAGAATAATGTTTGAAGCTTTACAATGTGTTATAGATTTTTTATTTGAAGAGGTAGGAATGAATCGTTTAGAGTCAAGACATGACCCAAGAAATTCACATTCAGGAGAAGTTATGAAAAAATGTGGAATGAAATATGAAGGTACTTTGAGAAGTGCAGATTATAATAATCAAGGTATCTGTGATGCAAGTTATTATGGAATATTAGCAAGTGAAAGATAAGTTATATATAATATTGAAAGTGTAAATGAAGAATAGATTCTATATTAAGAGGTTATACTAGCCTAGTAATATTAATTTGACATAATTAATGACAGAAATAGGCTAGAGGTGATTACACATGAATAGTAGTAATAATGATAGTAATAGTGATATTAAAAGTAATAGTAGCATTTTTCGAAAATTCAAAGCTTTCTTTATGAGAGGAAGCGTTATTGATTTAGCTGTTGGTGTTGTTATAGGTGATGCTTTTTCAGGAGTAATTAAGAGTATTGTTGATGATATTCTTATGCCCCCAATAGGAATGCTAGCAGGGAAAATTACATTTTCAGATTTGAAGTGGGTTCTAAGTTCAGCAACTGAAAGTCGTTCAGAAGTTGCTATTACGTATGGAAACTTTCTGCAAGTTGCACTTAACTTTTTAATAATTTCATTATGTATATTTTGTTTGATTCTTTTAATAGGTAAAGATCCTGAAAAAATTAAGACAAAAGATGAAGCACAAGCAGAAAGTACACAAAAAACAAATAAGTTATTAGAAGAAATTAGAGATGAATTAAAATCTAGCAACGGAAATGAATCAAAATCAACTTATGGTAAAAATAAGTGATTGAAAAAGTGACAAAAAGTGATATAATAAAGCTATAGAAATCCTGAGATGTACGGAAAAGTAGCTTATTATATTCAACCTACATTACATTTTCGGGATCTGCAATAAATTTATGGATATTGGATTTCAGTAATTTATAAATAATAATTTATATTGTTTATAGCAGAAAATAATAAAAGTAAGTTGAGTGGAACCCACCTGCGAGGCGCAGGTTATGAATATATAAGTGAACGGCATATTGGGATATTTTTTTATTTATCTATAAATAATATATTATGAAACTTAATTGATAATATTGATTTACGTATTATCACTATTGTAAAAGCGTATGAATTGTTTTTTATTCATACGCTTTTTATCATATTAAAAACTAACGAGAAAGTTGTTTAACAAGCTTTTCTAGTTGTTCACATAATTCTTTTGCTGTATCAAAATCATTATCCTTTAAAGCTAATTCTATTTGTATTTCAAGCATTTTTTTGTTATGTTCAATTTCTAAATAGTCTTTATCAAAGTAATTTGCATAAACCATCTTTTTGAATGTTTTCATATTCATTCTTCTTATTTTCTTATCTTCAACAAATAATATATAGTCCATACAGTTTACTATAGAGTAGAAGTCATGTGAAACCATAAGTATTGTACCATTGTATTTCTTTATAGCTTTTTCTAATGCTATTTGTGAATATGTATCCAAGTGGCTAGTTGGTTCATCAAGAAGTAACATGTTTGCATTGCTTGTAGAAATCTTAGCAAGTTGCAGCATGTTTTGTTCTCCACCAGATAAAGAACCTATTTCTTGTTTAAGTATTTCTCTATCTTCAAAACTGTACTTTGAAATATGTTCCATGATTTCATCATTATCTTTAAAGCCAACTTCAATGAATTCTTCACGTACTGTATTAGAATCATTTAATGTTTTATGTTGAAGCTGTGATAAATATGCCATTTCAATATTTTCATTTACTTCAATAGAATCATTAGTATTATGGTTGCTGAATATATCTTGCATTAAAGTGGTTTTACCAGTACCATTTGAACCTACGATTGCAACTTTGTCACCAGCTTTAACTTCAAAGTTAACATCTTCAAATAATACTTCATTAAATGCAGCATTGTAATTTTTAAGTTTTAATGCAATAGTTTCTTCATCAATTTCATTTGTTGTATTTAAATCTATATCTGGTTCCTTTATTGCTAAGAATGGTGCTTTAATTCTACGAGCTTCTAATCTTTCTTGAATTTTAACTCTGGCACGAAGTGTTTTTCCTCTAAAACGTTCAGCATTTTCACTTGCAAGTTCTCTGAAGTATTCTATTAATTTATCATTTCTTTCGATTTCAGCTGTATCTTCAGCAGCAAGCTCTTGTAATTCCACTTTTGTTTGAAGTAATGAGAAGTTATAATCTATATAATTTCCATTAAACTCTTGTACTTCCATGTTTTCAAGATGAATAATCTTATCAAAGCAATTGTTAAGAAGATATCTGTTATGTGTTATTACAAGCATTGTACCTTTATGAGAATTAATTAAATTTTTAAGAGAATTAAGGTTTTCAAAATCTAAGAACACATCTGGTTCATCCATTATTATTAAATCTGGATTATTAAGCATTCCTTTCATTACTTGAACAAGCTTAAATTCACCACCACTAAGTTCAGATATCATTAAGTCTTTATGTTTCATTAAATCTGCAAGATTTAATTTCTTATTAACGTTATTTTCAAATTCATCTCCACCAATAGCATCTAATGCATCTAAAGCTTCTTGATATTTTTCTAATAAGGGTTCAATATCAGAAGAGGTTTCCATTTCAGTACATATAGAAGTTATTTCGTTTTGAATTCTATTATAATCTTCGCAGATATAGTCAAAAACAGTGATTTCTCTTGCTTTATCCTGTTGTGAGAATTGGCGTACATATCCAATTTTACAATTTGGAGATTTTTCTATTTTTCCATCATATAAATATTTTTCAGGGTCCATAATCATATCTATAAGTGTACTTTTTCCACTTCCATTAGTTCCTATAAAAGCAGCATGTTTATCAGTTTCTAATGTAAATGAAACATTTTTATATAGATCCTTTTCAGGAAATGAATAAGTCAAGTTTTCAATTTTTAACATAGTAATACCTCGCTTTATGAATAAAAAAGAGCTTATGAAAAAATAAGCCCTTAAAATACTTTTTATCTATTGTAATTAAAAAAATTATAAAGACTTTTTTATAGGTCTAATATTCATAGCTTAACATTTTTTTATATTAAGTTCAATGAATTTATATGACTATCTAAAAGTATTTTGTTATATAAATTAGAAATTATCCATACTATTTTAAGTAATTTAGCTATAATTTAAATATGTAGTAAAGGTAATTATTTTTTTGAATAAATCATTATATATAATAAAAATATAATAACTAATAAAATCAAGGATAGTATTTATGAAGATTAGAAAGATTTCACTTCTTATAGTTATGTTATTATATAAATATATAGTGAGAATACAAATAAGAAAATATAGATATTAACTATATTTCAACCTATTTTAGAAAGGATGCCTAGTATTATGCCAAAAACAGACATAAAAGCTATGATAAAAGATTTAGAAAAGAACGAATTTAGAGAGTTAATTTCAGTAGCTCAAGAAGTACTAAGTACTTTGTTTAATTCATCTGAAATTAGAGATAATGTTAAAGAGAGTAGATTTTCAAATGGTTATGAATGTCCAAAATGTCAATGTAAAGATGTGAATAAAAATGGAAAATCTAACGGAAGACAAAGATATATCTGTAAACGTTGTCGCACAAGTTTTGATGAGTTTACTATGTCTCCATTCTCTAATACAAAATTAGGCTTAGATAAGTGGCTAAAATACTGTGAATTAATGATATTAGGGCTTTCTATAAGAAAATGTGCTGAAGAAGTAGGCGTAGGTGTTAAAACATCTTTTTACATGCGTCATAGAATACTTGATGTAATAAACCTTTCACTTAAAAATGATAAAGTTGAAGGTATAGTTGAAGCTGATGAATGTTTTATCAAAGAGTCTTTTAAAGGAAATCATTCTAAAAGCACTACGTTTGTGATGCCTAGAGAACCTAGAAAAAGAGGTAAAGGCAAACATGATAAAAAGAAAAGAGGAATTTCAAAGCAACAGATATGTATAGAAACAGCAATTGATAGAAAAGGAAATATCATTATGGGGGCTGTTTGCAATGGAAGAATTACAACAAATCAAATAGTTAACTTCTTTGATAATAAAATATGCAAAGATGTTACTTTTTGTGTGGATTCACATAAATCATATATAGGAATAAAAGATAAATTAAATGTAGAATTAAAACAAGTTCCTAGAGGTAAATCAATGATAGATAGTGTTTATCATTTACAACATATAAATGCCCTTCATAGTAGCTTTAAAAGATGGCTAATGCCATTCAATGGTGTTTCTACAAAATATATAAACAACTATTTAGCTTGGTTTAAATTTCTTCAATTAAGCAAGAAGAATAAAAAATCTGACCGAATCAAAGATATGTTAGTTAATGTAGCTACTAAAGAAACACTTATAACAAGAGACACTATTAGAAGTAGACTTATTGAACTAGCTTAAAACAATATACTACACTTTAAATTAATGAAATTGTTTTACTATTGGAAAGTAAATTAACATTATGTATAATATAGTAAAGTTCACAAATGTTATATATTGTGAAGAAATAAGGATGAAAAAATGATACAACATAAATCACTATATATAGAAAGGAGAAAAAATGAAGAAAAATATATTTAAAACAATAAGATTAGCGACTTTTATTGCTTTTATCTTATATATGCTAGAAACCATATTTATAGCTGGTATGTTTACAAATTTTATACTATTAGTTATACTAGGCGTGTTAAGTTCTATACAGTTAGTTTTTAGTATAAAAGAGAAGAAATACAATGATATTATGCTTTCTATGTCTTATATTTTAAGTGCAATAACAATTGTATCAATATTATATTAATAATAAAATCTCAAATCGATAAATTAAAAGTATAAATGTTGGGGTGAGTTGCAAAGAATTATATTTTTTTAATTTACCCAAATTATGAACAGCAATATGAGTTCATCTATATTGTCTTAAATTGAATTACAGCATACAATTAATTAGTAATATTAATAAAGTACGAACAATTTAAAGTAATCTATAAAAATAACCACATCTTAGAATTTTATATATTGAAAATACTAATGTGTGGCTATTTTTATTCCCTATTTATCACGAAAAAAGCTAACATAGCCAAAATGAAAAAGCAATTAACTTTTATCTTAATAATGATTTTAAAATTTTCAGTAAGAAATTAAATGAAGATATTTGTGAAGAAGAGTATTATATGACATATGGATTGTAAACATTAAAATAGAAAGCTAAGATTATAAATAAAATAAATTGTAATTAGTTAATTAAGATATATTTATGGAGGTATAGTATGAGCAAATTATACAAACATTCATTAACTATAGGACAAAGACAGACAATGATTGATATTACAGAAACTATAAGAGAAGATGTAAAGAACAGTGGTGTTAAAGAAGGAATAGCTATAATATACTGTCCACATACAACTGCTGGGATTACTATAAATGAAAATGCTGATCCTGATGTAGTAAGAGATTTAATTTATGGTTTTGAAAAAGCATATCCAACAGATGATAGACATTACAAACATTTTGAAGGTAATTCCCATGCGCATATGAAGTCTTCAACAATAGGAGCTTCTCAAACTCTTATAATAAATGAAGGAAAGTTAATATTGGGGTGCTGGCAGGATGTATATTTCTGTGAATTTGATGGGCCAAGAAATAGAAATTTTTATGTTAAGGTTATGCAGGGATAACAGATGTATTTAGTATCTTTATATTTTGATGATAGTACATCAAAGAAAATACAAAGGTTTATAAATAAAGTGTCTAATAAATGTGGAAATATATTTATGACTGATGGAAATGTACCACCGCATATAACTATAGCTGCATTTCAAAGTGATGATGAAAGAAAAGTTATAGAAGTACTAGATAAAAGAATTAATAGTATTAAAATTGGAGCTATTACATTTGCATCAATTGGTGTATTTAAGTCATCTGTTATATATCTTGCTCCAGTTTTAAATAAATATCTACATAATTTATCTGTAAGTATCCATGAAGAAATATCTTTAATAGAAAATATATCTATAAGTAAATTTTATCTGCCTTTTCAATGGCTTCCTCATGCTACTATTGGGAAAAAGCTAGATAATGAACAGTTAGTAATAGCTTTTCAGGAATTAGTAAAGGAATTTTCTATTTTTAATGGGAAAGTAACTAAGATTGGATTATCTAAAACTAATCCTATGAAAGAAATATATTTATGGAATTTAGATACTTAACTCTAAAAATGGGTTTCAATTCTAATGTTACACAATTTTTAGTCTAAGTAATATGTTTATTTTCATATTTGTATAATACAAGTGCAAAATATGAATTTTGCAAGTAGATGAATTAAGTATGAGGTGAATGTATTGTGACAATAAGCAGATGTCCGGTAACAGGTATGAGTGGACATACTATGAGAGAAAAAGGAAATAGTGGTAACATATGTGTTGACACCTTGAATCTTGATATGCTTCATGAAAACTCAGAACTTAGCAATCCTATGTCTAAATGTCTTAATTACGCAGAAGAATTTAATAAGCTAGATTATGAAGCATTAAAAGTAGATTTGTATATGCTTATGACAGATTCTAAAGAATGGTGGCCTGCTGCTTATGGAAATTATGGGCCATTTTTTATACGTATGGCATGGCATAGTGCAGGTGCTTATAGAATACAAGATGGAAGAGGTGGAGGTGGTTATGGGATTCAGCGTTTCGAACCTATTGCAAGCTGGCCAGACAATATAAATCTGGATAAAGCACGTCGTCTTCTTTGGCCTATAAAAAAGAAATATGGAAATAAAATTTCTTGGGCAGATCTTTTAATACTTACAGGTAATTGCGCTTTTGATATTATGGGGCTTAAGACTATTGGGTTTGGTGGAGGTCGTGAAGATGTTTGGGAATGCCAAAAGGATATTTATTGGGGGATGGGAAATAAAGAAGAACTTCCTTCAAATGAGGATAAAGAGACAGGTAATATTGAACAACCACTTGCAGCATCACAAATGGGACTTATATATGTGAATCCCGAAGGTCATGATGGAATTCCAGATCCATTATTATCTGCAAAAGATGTAAGAGAAACTTTTAAACGTATGGCTATGAATGATGAGGAAACAATGGTTCTTATAGCAGGTGGACATACATTTGGAAAATGCCATGGAGCAAGACCTAAATCAGATGTTGGACCAGCACCAGATAAAGCACCTATTGAGAAGCAGGGCTTTGGATGGGAGAATAGTTATGGAACTGGAAAGGGAAAGTATACTACAGGAAGTGGTATTGAAGGAGCTTGGAAAGCAAAGCCTACAACATGGAATATGGGATACTTAAAGACATTATTTAAATATGAGTGGGAACTTGTTAAAAGTCCAGCAGGAGCATATCAATGGTTAGCT
The DNA here is from genome assembly GCF_012843905.1 of Clostridium sp. SM-530-WT-3G. Classification (GTDB taxonomy): domain Bacteria; phylum Bacillota; class Clostridia; order Clostridiales; family Clostridiaceae; genus Clostridium. Next base: position 72,728 of record NZ_JABAGC010000004.1, on the reverse strand, counting down.
AAAGATGTAGATGAAGAAGATATGGTAGTTGATAGCATCTACATTTAGAGGGTCGGATAAATGAGGTGGTGCAAATGGTGCTAGAATATGCCTTGAACCTATGGCAGATGGATTTAGAAACTATTTAAGAAATGTATATAAATATGAAATGAAGCCAGAAAATATGTTAATTGACCGTGCACAATTATTAAAATTAACTGCTCCAGAAATGACAGTACTCATTGGAGGATTACGTGTACTTGGAGCAAACTATAAAGAATCTAAAGATGGTGTGCTTACAACTAGAACTGAATGTCTCACAAATGATTTCTTTGTAAATCTACTTGATATAGATACAGTATGGAAGCCAATTTCTGAAGAGTGTGGAAGATATGAAGGTTGTGATAGAGCAACAGGAAGAGTGAAATGGACAGCAACAAGAGTTGATTTAATATTTGGTTCAAATGCACAACTTCGAGCAATTGCTGAAGTATATGCTTGTGATGATAACAAAGAAAAGTTTCTAAATGATTTTGTAGCTGCATGGAATAAGGTTATGAACGCAGATCGATTTGATATTAAATAGTATATAATTTATATTTAAGAAATAAATGTGAAGTAGTGTTAGTTTATAATTACAATATAATTTTTGAGATATATGGAATAAATTCATAATTGAAAGTAAGATTAAAAATGGTATAATTAACTCATAAACAACCTGAGATGTGCGAAAAAGTAGCTTATTATATTCAACCTACATTATATTTACGGGATCAGCAATATATTTAGATATATTGGACTTCAGAAATTTGTAATAAATAAAATATTACTTATTACAGCAGAAGATAATAGAAATGAATTGCGCAGAACCCACCTGCGAGTTGCAGGTTTTGAATATGTAAGTGAACGGCATGTTGGGTAAATTAAGATTATATAAACGACTATATTTATATAATTTTTGCATAATAAGAAATCACTTTTTCTAAAGATAAAACGTATGAATTGTTTTAATTCATACGTTTTTTTGTATACAAATTTTTGAATAATTTTAATTAGAATACAAATAATACTTATTGTATTGAAAAGAATAAAACATGTAAATAACTATTTATATATAGAAAGGAGAACAGTACAATAAGTATGAGCGAAACAATTAGAGAAAAATTAGAAGGTCGTGTAAGTTATCACGATTCTGTTGAAGAAATGCTAAAGAGAATACAGACAGATGGACTCTCAAGTGTTTTTTCAAGATGGGAACCACAAGAAAAAATACGATGTAAATTTTGTCTTCAAGGGGTAAGCTGTCAGTTATGTACACAAGGTCCTTGTAGAATTAATGAAAAAACTGGTGCTGATAAAGGAGTATGTGGTATTGGTCCAGATGCTATGGCTATGAGAAATTTTCTTATGAGAAATATAATGGGAGCAGCTACTTATGCACATCATGCATTTGAAGCATTCAGAACTCTTAGAGCTACTGGAGAAGGAAAAACACCATTTAAAATAAAAGATGAAGCTAAACTTAAATGGATGTGCGAAAAGGTTGGAATAGATACTAAGCAAGATATTAACAAACTAGCAGTACAGCTTGCTGATTTACTTGATAAAGAGATGAAAAATGGTCCAGATGAAGAAAGTATAGTGACAGAAGCATTTGCACCTAAAAAGAGAAAGCCAGTGTGGAAAGAATTACATATATATCCTTCAGGTATTAATCACGAAGTTCAAAATTCAATAGCAAGTTGTTTGACAAATGTTGATGGAGATTATGTATCTTTGGCTACAAAAGCTCTTAGACTAGGATTATCTACAATATATACAGCACAAATTGGACTTGAAATGACTCAAGATATTTTATTTGGAACTCCCATGCCTCATGAAGTAGATACTGATTTAGGTATAATGGATCCTGACTATGTAAATATAGTATTTAATGGTCATCAGCCTTGGATAGGAGCAGCTACTATTGAAAAGCTTAGAAAAGGTGAATACAAGGATGAAGCAATAAAAGCAGGAGCTAAAGGAATAAGAGTAGTAGGATCTATTGAAACAGGACAGGAATTACTACAGAGATTTGAGGTAGATGATATATTCGTTGGTTTAATGGGTAACTGGCTAGCTATTGAGCCGTTATTGGCTACTGGAACTGTCGATGCACTTGCAATGGAAGAAAATTGTTCGCCACCAGCTATTGATCAATATGCAGAAAAGTATCAATTAGCTTTAGTAAGTATAAGTACAATAATTGGTGTACCAGGAACTGAACATAAAATGCCTTATTATCCACAAAAAGCTGATGAAATGGCAGATAATTTAATTAAGGTAGCAATAGAAAACTTTAAGAAGAGACATGGTAAAATAAAACCAATGGTTCCTAAACATGTTACAAAAGCTATTGCAGGATTTTCAACAGAAGCAGTTGTAGGAGCTCTTGGTGGAACACTTGATCCACTAGTTGATGTACTTACATCAGGTAAATTAAAAGGTGTTGTTGCACTTGCAAATTGTTCAACACTTAGAAATGGCCCTCAAGACTGGAATACAGTCAACTTAACAAAGGAATTAGTAAAAAGAGATATATTAGTTGTTGCAGGAGGCTGTGGTAATCATGGACTTGAAGTAGCAGGTCTTGCAAACTTAGAAGCTATTGATAAATATGCTGGAGAAGGTTTAAAGGAAGTATGTCATTTGCTCAAAATACCTCCAGTATTGAGCTTTGGTACTTGTACAGATACAGGAAGAATATCAATGCTTGTTACAGCGCTTGCTGATCATTTAAATCTTGATATTCCAGATTTGCCAATAGCAGTTACAGCACCAGAATGGATGGAACAAAAGGCAACTATAGATGGTATATTTGCATTAGCGTATGGAGCATATACACATTTATCGCCTACACCATTTGTTACAGGTGCTCCAAATCTAGTAAAACTTTTAACAGAAGATCTCGAAGGAATAACTGGTGGAAAAGTGGCACTAGGGGATGATCCAGTTGAAGTAGCTGAAGCTATAGAAGCTCATATAATAAGTAAGAGACAAAAACTTGGACTTAAATAATATATTATAATAAAGACTAAAAAAATGATATGATTTATAAAATAAAATGATAATAAAAAATGCCGTATACGTAATAATTAAAAATATTAAGTATACGGTATTATTGTTTAATCAAAAGCTTTATATTATAATAAGTTTATTTTGAGTTGTGTACAATAAGTAATGAAAGAAGGAGAATGATATTATGAAAGACTTAAATAAAGAAAGTTCTAAATTTGATAAGGAGGAATTAAAGAAGAGGCTGACTCCTTTGCAATATAAAGTTACTCAAGAAAGTGGAACAGAACCTCCATATAATAACGAGTTTGATAATCACTTTGAAGAGGGGATTTATGTTGATGTTGTAAGTAAAAAGCCTTTGTTTTCATCGCGAGATAAATATAATTCTGGATGTGGATGGCCAGCTTTTACAAGACCCATAGATGATAAGGTAGTAAAAGAAAAACAAGATTTTAGTCACGGCATGATTAGAACTGAAGTCAGAAGTGAAGAAGCAGATTCTCATCTAGGACATGTATTTGAGGATGGACCAATAGAAAAAGGTGGACTTAGATATTGTATTAATTCTGCGGCATTGGAATTTATTCCTAAAAGTGAGATGGAAAGTAGGGGATATGAAAAGTACTTGAAGGATTTATAACTTTATATAGGATAGTATTTAAATAGATAATAAATCTTAAAAAATATTATGAAGAAAAATTTTCAAAAAATCATTTTTTTGTATTGTAAATTTTTAAAAAATAAAGTATTATATTCATATAGTAAGTAAATTATTTGAATTCAAACAAGTTGTTGACAATGGAGTCAAGGAAATATGCGTATATGCGTATTCTTTGGCTCCTTTTTATTTTTAGCAATAAAGTATATGCAATAAGTAAATATGGAAAGAGGAATTAAGTATGGAAAAAGTTAATGAATTTTTTGGAACAAATGTATTTAATGATACTGTAATGAAGGAACGTCTTCCAAAGGCTACATATAAGGCTTTAAGAAAGACTATAGAAGAGGGTACAGCACTAGACCCTGAAGTTGCAGATGTAGTTGCATCTGCCATGAAGGATTGGGCAACTGAAAAAGGAGCTACACATTTTACACATTGGTTTCAACCAATGACAGGTATTACAGCAGAAAAGCATGATGCTTTTATAAGCCCAGCTGAACATGGAAAAGCTATATTAGAATTCTCAGGCAAAGAATTAATCCAAGGTGAACCAGATGCATCTTCATTCCCATCAGGTGGACTTAGAGCTACATTTGAAGCTAGAGGATATACAGCATGGGATTGTACTTCACCAGCATTTATTAAAGATGGTTCATTATGCATACCTACAGCATTCTGTTCGTATAACGGAGAAGCACTAGATAAGAAAACTCCATTATTACGTTCAATGGAAGCTATAAATAAACAAGCTTTACGTGTATTAAGATTATTAGGCAATACTACTTCAAAGAAAGTTACTACTACAGTAGGGCCAGAACAAGAATATTTCTTAATAGATAAGAAAATGTATGATGCCCGTAAAGATATTATTTTAACTGGAAGAACTTTATTTGGAGCAAAACCACCAAAAGGACAAGAATTAGATGATCACTATTTTGGAGTTTTAAAACCAAGAGTTTCAGCATTTATGAAAGATTTAGATGAAGAGCTTTGGAAGCTTGGAATTTATGCTAAAACTAAACATAACGAAGTAGCTCCAGCACAACATGAACTTGCACCAGTATTTACAACAACTAATATTGCAGCAGACCAAAATCAATTAACAATGGAAATAATGAAAAAGGTAGCAGCTAAACATGGATTATACTGCTTGCTACATGAAAAACCATTTGAAGGAATCAATGGTTCAGGAAAACATAATAACTGGTCAATGAGTACAGATGATGGAATAAATCTATTAAATCCAGGTAAAAATCCCCATAATAATAAGCAATTCTTATTATTCTTATGTGCTGTAATTAAAGCAGTTGACGAATATCCAGATTTATTAAGAGTTTCAGCTGCAAATGCTGGTAATGATCATAGACTTGGAGCAAATGAAGCACCTCCTGCTATAGTTTCTATGTTCCTTGGAGATCAGCTTGAAGATATATTAGAACAAATTGAAAGGGGAACAGCTACAAGTTCAATTGAATCTAGCGATTTAGCAATTGGTGTAGATACTTTACCTCATTTACCTAAGGATGCAACTGATAGAAATAGAACATCACCATTTGCATTTACAGGAAATAAATTTGAATTTAGAATGGTAGCTTCATCTGATTCTATTGGGTGCTGTAACTATATATTAAATACAATCGTAGCAGAAAGTCTTTCACAAATTGCTGATAGATTAGAGAATGCTTCAGACATAAATTCAGAAATAGATTCCTTATTAACAGATTTAGTTAGAAAGCATAAAAAGATAATATTTAATGGAAATGGATACTCAGATGAATGGGTAGAAGAAGCTGAAAGAAGAGGACTTCCAAATCTTAAGTCTACAGTTGAAGCGGCACAAGCTTATATAGCTGATAAGAATCTTGAAGTTTTAGAAAAACATAAAGTATTATCAAGAGTAGAAGCTACAGCACGCTATGAAATTATGCTTGAAAATTATACTAAGACAATAAATATAGAAGCATTAACAACACTTGAAATAGCTAAACGTCAAATTTTACCTTCAGTACTTAAATTTGAAGGAAACTTAGCAGAGTCAATTAATGCTATTAAAGCTACTGGCCTTGACACAGATACTTCTGTACAAGCAGATTTATTAAAAGATGTTTCAGTTTTAGCAGCTTCATTAAATAAAAATATCAAACTTCTTGAAACAGTAGTAGAAAAAGCTGAAAACTTTAATGGAGATATGGCTGAATTAGCTAAGATGTATAGATATGAAGTATTTGCTCAAATGGATTCATTAAGAAGAGATGCAGACAAGCTTGAGACAATTGTAGATAAAGAATTCTGGCCAATGCCAACTTATGAGGATATGTTATTTAATGTTTAGTATCATCAATGTTGGCAGAACAGCTTTTGATGCGGCTATGAAATTGTAGTTGAATGAATGCAAGAAAGAAGTGGTTATATTTTGACCATTTCTTTTTTTTGCAAAATTATGTTTTGTATAAAAGAGTAATAAGTGAGAAATTAGAAATAAATTAGTTTTGTATTTGTAAAGTTAAAAAAATGACATTATGTATACGTATAATATAATAAATTTGAAAAAATTATCTTCTATTGCTGAACAGTTAGTATTTTTGGAGAAAATAGACTAAATAGAGAAAAATATGCTAAAATATTACATATAATAAATTATATTGATATTATTTGTTTGAAAAACTACATGATTGTAGGGTATAGATTTAGGAGAGGAAGCAATGAACAACCAGAATAAAGTTATAACTAGAAGTTATACTATAGAAGATTTAGAACAGATTTTAGATAGTATTCCTTATGAAGTTTATCTTAAAGAAGCTGATGGAAAATATAAATATATAAATAAAGAAGCAGCAGATAAGGTAGGATTAAAAAAAGAAGATATTATTGGAAAATATGATGTTGATTTTAGAAGCAAGGAAATGGCTAAAATATGCACAGATGGGGATAAATTAGTATTAAAGCGAGGGAAAGCAACCTTTATAGAAGATAAGTTAGTTATGGGAAATATTGAAACTGCATATGAATTATTTAAAACAATATTGTTTGACAGTAGAACAAAAGAAAAATTAATATGTGGTGCGGCTAAGTTTGTAACTGTTGATAAAACTGTTTCTAATTATATTATTGAAAAGTGTGGAGATATTATGAATGGTGTACAGACTATAGACAGTGAAGTTGTACATACTGAAATATTGATGAAGCTTAAAGCGGGAACAAAAGCTGATAATGTAGCTTTATATTTTTATGATGATACTTTAAATGAAATGAATATGCATGTTAATTTGGGCAATAAAAGAAGATTATTTCCGCAAAGTTACATAATAAGTAAAGAAATGAAAAGTGAATATTTTGAAAATAATAATTGTGCTATTATTAGTAGACTTGATAATGGTGGGGTAAATAATATTTATCTTTTAAAGGATAGTAATAAGTTATTAGGATGTGTACATATTTATCATAAAAATGATCCTGTTGAAATTAAAGAGGAATTTGTAAAATATATATGTCTTGTATTATCATTTATGCAGAATAAAAAGATACTTACAGACAATCTTAATAAAGAGCTACAGATGAGGAAAAATTCACAAGAAAAGCTACAGCTTATGATAGATAGCTCAATTGATTATTATGCACTTGCTAAAAGTGATGGAGATAAGACTATCTGGCTTGAAACAAGCAAAGGATTTGATAATACTATTGGATGGACTGTTGATGATTTAAATTCTACGCATTACATGGAGTTTATTCATCCTAAAGATAGAAAAAAAGTACAAAATATATTATCAGCATATCGTAAAAGAAGCTGTAAGGTGTGTTTTGAACTTTTGTGTAAGGATGGAAAATATGTTACATTAGATGCAAATATAAATTATTTAGCAGATGATATTTATATGGTTGTAGCCAATGACATAAGTATTATTACAGAGCTTAAAAAAGATAAAGAAGAACTAGAGCACATAGTCGAACTTGAAAGTCTTAAAACTGAATTTTTTGCAAATTTGTCCCATGAATTTAAGACACCAATAAATATTATTCTAACAACTATACAAGTTATAACGAGTTTTATGATTGCAAATCAAAGGTATCCTGATTATGAGAAATTTTATAGATATATATCAAGTATAAAGCAAAATTCATTCAGACTTTTAAAATTAGCAAATAATATGATTGATATAACTAAAATAGATGGTGGGTTTTATGAAATCAATATGGGAAATTACAATATTGTTGAAGTAGTTGAAAATATAGTTCAATCAGTATCTTCGTATATGAAACATAACAAGAGAAATATAACATTTGATACAGTTGAAGAGGAAATAATTACAGCATGTGATCCAAATCAAATTGAAAGAATAATATTAAATATTTTATCTAATGCGATGAAATTTACATCATCTAATGGAAATATATATGTGAATATTGATTTTTTAAATGATTGTAAAACACTGATAATAAAAGTACGAAATGATGGAGAACCTATTGATGCAGAAGATGCTGAAAAGATATTTGATAGGTTTACTCAATCGGAACAATTATTAACTAGGAAAAGAGAAGGTAGTGGTATAGGCTTGGCTCTTGTAAAGTCTTTAGTGGAAATGCATGATGGAAAAATATATGTTAATACGGAAATTGAAGAAGGAACAGAATTCTGCATAGAACTACCTATAAGAAGTGTGTCAGATTCAGATTCCAATAATATATTACAGAAGAATCTTAATTCTAAAATTGAAAGATTTGATATAGAATTTTCAGATATATATAATTAAAAATTTAAAGAGTGTTTTTAATAATTAAAACGCAGATACTGTTTTAAAATCAATTAAGATAAACATGGGTAGTTATTGAAATTTAATATAATAAATATTATATTAAGTTCCTATAAAAATACTATTAAAAAGTATTCTTATAGGAACTTTATTTGTTGTTATGCAGTTTATTATTAAAGATTATTATAAGGTAGTAATAAAGATATTGCTTGCTATTTTTATTAAAGAATAAGGTTCTTGATGGTTGTTTTTTCTTTAATTAGTAAAAAATATGATATTTTAATAAAAATAAGATATTTTTTTATGAAAATATGTTGAAAAAATGAAAAATATGCTAAAATATAATATGTAATAAAAAAGTAAATTTGTGATAATTTAATTGATAAATTATAAGGGGTAAAGAGATGAGTAATAATGGAGTAAAAACTAGAAATTATACCATAGAAGATTTGGAACAAATTTTAGATAGCATACCATTTCAAGTATTTTTAAAAAATTCAGATGGAAAGTATATATATGTGAATAAAGAAATTGAAAAAAATACTGGTATAAAAAGAGAAGAGATTATAGGAAAATATGATATTGATTTTAGAAGTGAAAAGCTCGCAAAATTATGTCGTGAAGGAGATAAGATAACTTTAGAAAATGGCACATCAACATTTATTGAAGATAGAATAATTAAAGACAATGTTGAAATTGAAAATGAAGTATTTAAAACTATAATAATTGATAGTAGGGCAAAAGAAAAATTAATATGTGGTGTATCAAGAGTTATTGAAAGAGATAAATCAGTATCAAAATATATTATTGAGAAATGTGCCGATATTATGAATGGACCACAGAGTATAGATGATGAATTATTATACAAAGAGATGCTAGGAAAGTTAACAGATATTACAAAGTGCGATTGTATATCGCTATATTTCTACGATAATGAACTAAATACCATGAAGATTAATACTAAACTAGGAAATTCAAAAAATCTATTTCCACTTGAATATATAATAACAGAAGAAATTGAAAGTAGTTATAATAATAATGATAAGTGTAGAATAGTTAATAGACTTGAAAATAATGAAGTTGAGTACATATATTTAATAAAAAATAGCAATAAATTATTAGGATGTATACATATTTATTATAAAGATATGCCTGTAGAAACTAAAGAAGAGTATATAAAATGTGCATCTCTTGTAGTGTCTTTTATGCAGAATAAAAAGATACTTACAGACAATTTAAATAAAGAATTAACTATGAGAAGTGATTCACAGAAAAAGTTAAAACTTATGATAGATAGTGCTATTGATTATTATGCACTTGCTAAAAAAGAAGGTAATAAAACAGTTTGGCTTGAAACAAGTAAAAAATTTAACGAAGTCGTAGGATGGACTGTTGAGGATTTAAATTCAATAAATTATTTAGAATTGATTACACCTAAAGATAGAAGTAAAGTTGAGAACATTCTATCAGATTATCATAGAAAATCTCATAAAGTTTCCTTTGGCCTTTTATGTAAAAACAACAAATGGGTAACTGTAAGTGCAAATCTTAATTATTTAGCTGATAATATTTATATGATTTCAGCTAATGATATAAGCTTGATTAAAAAGTTGAAACAAGAAAAGGAAGAGTTACAGCATATAGTTGAATTAGAAGGACTTAAAACTGAGTTTTTTGCAAATTTATCTCATGAATTTAAAACTCCAATAAATATTATTCTAACGACTATACAGGTTATAACTGATTTTATGATTACCAATCAAAAATATCCTGATATCGATAAGTTCTACAGATACATATCAAGTATAAAGCAAAATTCATATAGACTTTTAAAATTAGCCAATAATATGATAGATATAACTAAAATAGAAGGAGGCTTTTTTGAAATAAATATGGGGAATTATAACATAGTTGAAGTGGTTGAAAATATAATTCAATCGGTAGCTATATATATGAAGGATAATAAGAGAAATATTACATTTGATACAAGCAAAGAAGAAATAATAACTGCTTGTGATCCAAATCAAATAGAAAGAATAATACTAAATATATTATCAAATGCAATGAAGTTTACATCATCTAATGGAAATATATATGTAGAAGTTGATGAGATAGATAATGGCAATAAAGTAATGATAAAAATAAAAAATGATGGAGAGCCTATTGATATAGAAGATTCTAAAAGGATATTTGAAAGATTTACTCAAGCAGAACATTTATTAACTAGAAAAAGAGAAGGTAGTGGAATAGGTCTTTCACTTGTAAAGTCATTAGTAGAAATGCATGATGGTATAGTGTATGCTAATACAGAAGTAACAGATGGAACGGAATTCTGTATAGAACTTCCTAAAAAACAGATAGTTTATGATGAATCTAAAAGTACATCAAGTAAGTTTTTAAATTCAAAAATTGAAAGATTCCATATTGAATTTTCTGATATATATAATTAGTGAGTAAAGTATGAACTTAATACATAATATTTTAATGTCACTTTTTATTATTTTGAGTATATATAAGAGTAATTTTGAGAATATTATATTGTATCCATACATTTTGAGTAGTTGTGATTTTGTGATAGTATGTAAAAAAGATAACTTTTACAAATAATAACAATGCATTGAATCATTTTAGTACTTGTTGCAATAAGTATTAAGGAAAGAGGAGAATATAATATGGAGATTAATAATAAAGTTAAGTGGATTACTTTTACGGCATTATTCATGTCTATGAACATAGTTTTAAGTTCATTTAGTATACCAGTACCAGGAGGACATTTATATTTAAATGATGTTGTTATTTGCACAGCAGCCATTATTTTAGATCCTTTATCAGCATTTCTAGTTGGAGGAGTAGGTGCATTTTTAGGAGATATGATTTTTTATCCAGCACCAATGTTCGTATCACTTATAACTCATGGAATTCAGGCAGTAGTGATTTCATTATGTGTAAATAAGATATTTAAAAATCGTGAAGAAATGGGAGCCATTATTGGAGTATCTCTTGGCGTAATAATTCTTGTTGTAGGATATACTTTAGGACGTGCATTTGTATACAGTACAATTCAAGCTGCTATGATAAAGCTTCCATTTGAATTTTTACAGGGAATGTTTGGAGCTGTATGTAGTGTATTATTATGTTATAGAGCGAGTCTTAAAAAGAAGTTTGCTCAAATTGCATTAAATTAAAAGAAATAGAAGTTTATATATAAAATTGAATAAGTATTATTAATTTAATATGAGTTTAAAAGCTTTATTTATATAAAAAGTTAGGTAAAAGACTTTAAATATAAATAAAGCTTTTTAATTTAGGTTATGTTAGAGAATAGGAGAAATAATACTATTTTTTAAAAAGGAGTTGTTATTATATTATTAAAATCAAATATATATAAGTATAAATATTAACTGAAGGAGTGAAATAAGTGTACCCTGAAGGAAAGTTCTGGACACATATAAGAAATATTATAATATTTTTTGCACTTATGAATAGTTTAATTATAATCAGAGTATTACCTACTAGTAGTACCTTTTATGTATTAATTATAGTTATTTTGTTAGGAGCTTATTTATACGTAAATGTTGTACCATCATCAAAGGAAAAACTAAGTAGAAGATTAAGTATTATGAGAAGTGGATATACTCTTGTTGTAGACTGTGCATTAGTTGCATTTATAGAAATAATCTTATATGTTTCACAAGTTTTATTTAAATATTTAGAAATAGATAAAGAAATATTAATTATCAATTGCATAATAGCCATAATTACATTGTTTATCCCATTTGTAAATGGATTTATTAGAATGATGTTTACATCCAGAAACTTAGGAATTATAAACAGAATACTAATTATACTTTTTTGGTGGGCTCCAGCTATAAATATTGTTATTTTAAGGAGTTCATATAAAAAAGTCAGATATGAATATTATTTAGAGAAAGAAAAGATGTTTAGAAATGAGCAGAGAAGAGAAAGTGAAGTTTGTAAGACTAAATATCCAGTTGTATTAGTTCATGGTATATTCTTTAGAGACTGGCTTTTTATAAATTACTGGGGCAGGATTCCAAAGGAGTTAATTAGAAATGGAGCAGAAATATATTATGGACATCAGCAGTCATCAAATTCTGTAAGCAAAAGTGCACAAGAGTTAAAAGAAAATATTATGAAGATAATAAATGAAACAGGATGCGAAAAAGTAAATATTATAGCTCATTCAAAAGGAGGTCTTGATTCAAGATATGCTATAAGCTGTTTAGGCCTATCAAAATATGTGGCATCTCTTACAACAATTAATACGCCTCATAGGGGATGTAGATATGTTGATTTTTTATTAGATAAAATACCAGATAAATTTAAAAAACTTGTTGCGCAGAATTACAATAAGACATTTATTAAACTTGGTGATAAAAATCCAGATTTTTTAGGTGGAGTAACAGACCTTACAGCAGAAAAGTGCAGAGAGTTTAATAATAAAGTTGTAGATTCAGAAGATGTTTTATATCAGAGTATTACATCTAAGATGAAAAATGTACTCTCCTCTCCATTTCCTTTAAATGCAGGCTATTTACTTGCAAAAACTTTTGACGGTGAAAATGATGGATTAGTTGGAGTAGAATCTGCAAAGTGGGGAGATTTTTTAGGTCTTATAGAAACAGATAATAAAGGTATTTCCCACGGTGATGTTATAGATTTATTGAGGATAGATATAAAAGGCTATGATGTTTGTGAATGTTATGTAGATATTTTGAAAAAACTAAAAGAAAGAGGCTTTTAATCAAAATATAAATCGTTAGGGATGATCATAATGAAGTATACGTATGTATGTGAATTATGTAAAAGAGAAGGAGTTCCAAAGGTTACAGAACATCACCTTATACCTAGAGAAGAAGGTGGCAAAGATGGAGAAGTGGCATGGCTCTGTGAAAACTGTCATAAGCAGATCCATGCTTTGTACACTAATAAAGAATTAGCTATAAGATTGAATACATTGGATGCTCTTGAAGAGGATGATAAAATAAGCAGTTATCTAAAATATATAAGAAAACAGCCTGCCAGCAAAAAGGTCAAGGTTCATAAGTCTAAAAGGGATTATTTTGATACAAGATCAGAGGTACAAAAGCAGATACTTCATATGATGTTTGAAAAACTCAATGATGAAGAGATGGAAAATCTATTTAATCTATTATGCAAAGTTTACGAAGGAATTGAAGAAATAGAAAAAAATATTCAAGTAGAAAAATTAAAATTATAGGAGTGATTTCATGTGAAAAAAGTATTGTTAATAGTTGGTGCAGTAATAGCCGTAGCATTTATAAGTGTTGTCTGGATATGCAAAGCAAATGATGCAGAAAACAAAAATAATCCTATAAAACTTGGAAATGACTCTAGTAAAAAAAATGCAATTATAGTATATCAAAAAGGAAGGTCATCATATGCTGATAAAGTGGCTCAATCCATAGGAGAAGGATTAGTTAAGGATGGTTATAATGTTGTACTTAATCAGCCAGGTGATTATTTAGAAAAAGACCTTTCAAAATATGATCTTATACTATTTGGTTCACCAGTATATGCATCTCAAACATCTTCACAGATAAAGAAATATGCAGATTCTATTGTTAATTATGGTGATGGAAAGGTAATCTGCTATTGTGTGGGAAATCTTAATGATAAGGATGAATCTAAGGAATTTATGGATAGTTTCAATGGGAAAGCAACTGGAGCATTTAAAGTGGTAAAATCAGATTTTGATGTAGATAAAAATGCACCTATAAATAAAGTTAGAAGCATACTTGGATAGTATGATTTTCAAAGTATTTTTATGATTAAAGAATTATATAAGATTAGAAATATTCATGCATTCTGTTTGGTTAATACTATAACTTTAGTGCGAATCCCATTAATATTTATGTTTATATATAATTTAATATATTATTTAAATACAAAAGAACAATCATATGGATTAAACTCAATTATTATATCCATGCTAATTATTTTTTCAGATTTTATAGATGGAAAGCTTGCAAGAAGATATAAAGTAGCAACACAAATAGGGCAGTTATTAGATATTTACTTGGATTTTGTATATATTTTTGCTGGATTAGTTACTTTATGTGTTTATGATTTAATTAATTTTTACTTCATAATTGTGATTGTATATAAGTTTTTAGAATTTGTATTAAGTTCAAGACTACTGAAATCAAAAGTTAAATTCAAAGGCAATAAGGGGCAGAATTATTTTTATGATTTATTAGGAACTCTTGCGAGTGGATTTTATTATGTAATTCCATTGATAGTAGTTACTTTTAATTATTTTGATTATATTTATAGTGGAGAATTAATTGAGGCTATATTAGTTTTTGTTACTACAGTAACTGTTATCAGCAGTTTTGTAAAATTAAAATATATTTATAATATGCTGATTATTAAAAGAAATATAGAGATTTAGGAGATGTAACTGGAGTATCTTCAGGTATGGGTAGGGTAAAAATTAAGCGGCTATTTTTTATAACCGCTTAATTTTTATAGATTAAAGAACCCTGTCTACGCCATTTACATTGGTTTGTTCATCATCATCTACAGGGATTACAAGATATTTTTTACCATCGATTATTTGATATTTAATTTGTTCAACCTTTTCTGGTTTAACTTTTAAAACTATATCGTAATTTGAATTATCTTTATTGTTAGAATTATCAGCAGAATCTAAATCAGAAGCCGCTTCAGAAGTTTCATTATCAGATTGTAGAGCATTAGAGCTTTCATCTAGATTACCATCATTGTTTAAAGTCTTTAATATAGATACTGCTTCATCTTCCATAGCATTATCAATATATTCATCTGTAGTTTCGTCAATTGGCGATTCTAAATCAGTGTTATTTTCCACAGAAGAAGCTTCTGCGGCAGATTGAGTTCTTTCAAGCTTGTTCTTTAATATTTCTACTTGTTTTTCAAGTCTCTTTTCCTTTTTTCTTTGTTCATTTTTAGCTAAAGTTTTACTGTCTAATAAATTGTCTGCAACAGGAGGTGTATCTCCGAATTCTTCAGTATATGATTGTTCAATTTTTGCGCATATTTCTTCTGGTACACCACTTTCAACAAGAAGATCTGATATTGCATTGTTTGTAAGAAGCTTTGGTTCTGCTTCTGTACCATTTATTGCTTCATGGTCATCTATCATAGTATTTAATGTATCTTGAATTTCCATGATTAAGTTATCAGATTTTTCATCATCACTGCCTACAGCATTTTTTATTATGTTTGTAAATGTTTCTTTTTGTTCAGCAGCAGTTCTTACAGGTTCACAACCTAAAGTTCCTTCAACAAGTTCTGGATGAGTATCTTTAGGATTTTTTGTGTAATAAATAACTGAATGTATATCTGAACCTCTGTCTATAAAAGCTGGAAATATAAATCCATTTGAAGGTGCTTCTACAACCCAGTCTCTTTCTCTTGCACCAATTCTATCTTCTTCAGGGTGATAGCTTAACCCAGGTTTTGATAGTGATACAGGGCATATAGCACATAAAATATATTCATAAACTTCTTCAGATTCATCAAGTTTTGAATTGTCTGTTGTTTTAATTATTACGTCATAAGCATCATGGAAAAGAAGTATTAAGAAATTACCTTCATAATCATAGTTATCTATAACATTGTTATAAAATTCATCAAGAAGTGCTTCATCCTTAAGACAGCTTCTTTTAAGTTTCATAAGATCGTATTGTCTGCCACCTTCTTCTTCTTGCTCAAAAGGAAATTCAAGATTTAAAAGGTTGTTTCCAATAGTACCTGATAATGTTTTTTTAGCAATTTCTAAGTATTTAAAAAATTCATCTTCATCTAGATTTAAAAAAGTCTCATTAAACTTTAATATTATGTTTTTTTCTCCATTTACATAGCAACCGCACATCTTTGTAAATGTACAGTCATCTTTTTTTAATCTTTTTTTTAATTCTAAAATATCTTTTTTTCTCATAATCTGTCCTTTCATTTCATGAGGTTTTGTAAGAAACATTCACGATTTTATTTATATTTTTAATTGTTTAATTTGTAAATATTGCTATAAATTAGTTTTTTATAAGCTTAAATTATAAAAAAGCCTTGTATATTTATAGAGGATAATTCTAATCACAAAACTTTTTTAGGAAGCTTAACTTGAAAAAAATATGTTACTAATAATAAGTATATTATTGAAGTTAATCATGTGCAAGAAGTATAAAAAGTTTATTTTTTCATAATTAAAAATTTTAGTATTAAGTTATATAGTATTAGAAAGATTAATATAAATTAAGTAATTATTATATATTAGGAGGAATAATTTTGGGATTAATTAAAGCTGGTCTTGGTGCTGCAGGAGGAATTATGGCAGATCAGTGGAAGGAATTTTTTTATTGTGATGCCTTAGAAGCAGATGTTTTAGTTGCAAAGGGACAAAAAAAGACTTCTAAACGATCATCTAATGCAAAGGGTGAAGAAAATATAATATCAAATGGATCAACAATATCAGTAAATGATGGGCAATGCATGATAATAGTTGAACAGGGAAAGATAGTAGAGTTTTGTGCAGAGCCGGGGCAGTTTGTATGGAATGCATCAACAGAACCTAGTATTTTTGAGGGGAGTCTTGGAGGAAATATAAGAAAGACATTTTTACAAGTTGGTAAACGTTTTACTTATGGAGGAGATACAGGAAAGGATCAGCGTATTTATTATTTTAATACTAAGGAAATTTTGGGTAATAAGTATGGTACTGCAAATCCTTTTCCATTTAGAATTGTAGATAAAAATATAGGTTTTGATTCAGATATTTCTATTCGTTGTAATGGGGAATATTCATATAAAATTATAGATCCAATGCTTTTTTATACTAATGTATGTGGTAATATTGATAACATTTATGAAAGAGACAATATAGATAGCATGCTTAAGACAGAAATTTTAACTGCTCTTCAGCCAGCATTTGCTAAGATTGCTGAAATGGGAATACGATATAGTTCATTACTTGGACATACTATAGAAATAGCAGATTCACTTAATGAAGTTCTGTCAAAGAAGTGGATTCAAACAAGAGGAATACAAATAGCATCTTTTGGAATTAACTCTATTACAATATCTCCTGAAGACGAAAAGATGATTAAGGATCTTCAAAAGTTAGCTGTATATAAAAATGCAGGTATGGCAGGTGCTGGTCTTGTAGATGCACAGGTTGAGGCTATGAAAAATGCTGCTAAAAATGAGAATGGAGCAATTATGGGCTTTATGGGCATGAATATGGCTCAGCAAACAGGCAGTAATATGAATGCTCAAAATTTCTTCCAGATGGCACAACAACAGCAACAAAATTCTAACAACCAATTTAATAATCAATTTGAAAATAATAATATGGTTAACCAAGGAAATGAAAATAGTTTTAATAAGATACAAAATACAACCAACAATAGTGTTGGCATGTGGACATGTAGTTGTGGTGCTACAAATAAAGGAAAATTTTGTGCTGACTGTGGTAAACCTAAGCCTATTTCAAATGATAATGGATGGACATGTAGCTGTGGTGTTTTTAATTCGGGAAAATTCTGTAGTGAATGTGGAGCTAAAAAACCACAGAGTGTATCACTTTATAGATGTGATAAATGTGGATGGGAGCCAAAAGATCCTGCACACCCTCCAAAATTCTGCCCTGAATGTGGAGATCCCTTTAATGATGAAGATATTAAATAAATGATATTTATAAAAATATTAATAGAAGAGTGGTGAGTACAATAAGCGAAACATTAGAATATAAATGTCCATGCTGTGGTGGAGCAATTGAATTTGATAGTACTATTCAAAAGATGAAGTGTCCTTATTGTGATACAGAATTTGAAATGGAGGCATTGAAATCATTTGATGAGGAGCTAAAAAAAGATAATAATTCTAATATATCATGGGATATGCCTGAGGGAAGTGAGTGGCAGGATGAAGAACAGAAGAATATGAAGGTATATTTGTGTGAATCATGTGGTGGAGAGATAGTTTCAGATGAAAATACAGGGGCTTCTTCTTGTCCTTATTGTGGAAGTCCTGTAGTTATAAAGGGGCAATTTTCTGGAAAACTTCGGCCAGAATATATTATTCCATTCAAGCTTAGTAAGAAAAAAGCAAAGGAAGAACTTAATAAACATCTTATGGGAAAAAAGCTTCTTCCTAAAGTATTTAAAAATCAAAATCATATTGATGAAATAAAGGGGATGTATATTCCTTTCTGGTTGTTTAATGGTTCTGCTTCTGCTGATATGAGATATACGGGTGAAAATTATGAATACTGGAGTGATTCAAACTATAATTATACAAGAAAAAGTTATTATATGGTATTACGTAGTGGTAGTGTGGAATTTGAATATATACCAGTAGATGGCGCATCAAAAATTGATAATGACCTTATGGAATCTATTGAACCCTTTGATTTTAGTGAAGCTGTTGAATTTCAAACTGCATATCTTGCTGGGTATTTAGCAGATAAGTATGATATTAATTCAGAAGAAAGTATAACTAGAGCTAATGAAAGAATTAAAAATACTACAGAAAGTGCTTTTAAGGAAACTGTAGCTAAATATGATAAAGTACAACTTGAGAATAGTAATATTCAAATTGAGAATGGTAATGTAAAATATGTACTTTATCCAGTATGGATTTTGAATACTACTTGGAATAATGAAAAATATATTTTTGCTATGAATGGACAGACAGGAAAGTTTGTGGGGAATCTTCCTATGGATAAATCTATATATTGGAGATACTTTACTATCTATACATTAGTTTTTGGAGCAGTTATATATGCAGCAATGTGGCTATATTCATTATTGTAAGGAGGCTTGGATTATGAAAAGACACATTATATGTAGGTTTATGAGTATTATAATGACTTTAGCATTATTAGTTTGTATTCTTCCCGTGCCTTCTTATGCTGATAATAAAAACGTAAATAATATTCCAGATAAAAGGCTGTTTGATAGAATTGTTGATAATGCTGATATTTTAACAGATAGTGAAGAAAAATCATTGTTAAGTAAAGCTGATGAAATAAGTGAAAGACAGAAATGTGATATAGCAATTGTTACAGTAAATTCTATAGAAGGCAAAACTCCAACAGAATATACAGATGATTTTTTTGATTACAATGGATATGGTATTGGGCAAAACAAAGATGGAATATTATTTTTAATAGCTATGAATGAGCATGAATGGGCTATTTCTACTCATGGTTATGGTATAACCGCATTTACAGATGCAGGACAGAAATATATGATGAAAGATGTTATTACTAATTTAAGTAGTGGTAAATATGAAGAAGCATTTTCAGTATTTTTAGATTATTGTGATGATTACTTGACTCAGGCTTATACAGGAACTCCATATGATTCAGGTAATCTACCTAAAGAACCAGTATCTTCAATATGGATTTTAGGTAGTTTATGTATTGGAGCAGTTATTGCATTTATAATTCTTAGCACATGGAAAAAACAATTAAAGACAGTTGAAATGCAGAATTGTGCAGATAATTATATTGTGCCTAACAGCTTTGAGCTTAGTTATGAAAATGATGTGTTTTTATATGATACTATAATAAAAGTAGAAAAGCCAAAGGATAATGATAGTGGAAGCAGTACACATACAAGTTCATCTGGAGAAGAACATGGAGGAAGTAGTGGGAGTTTTTAATGCTCTATAAGATAAAACATATTATTTTGATAGGAATTGAAAAAATGTGATTTAAATCACATTTTTTTTGTGGAATTATATATATAATTTATTTGTAGTCAAGTTTTGAAAGAAAAGATTCAAATAGTTTGATACAGAAATTTAAATAATGTTAATAAAATAAGTTATTTAACAAATAAAAAATAAAATTCTAAAAGCAAAATTTAGATGTTGATTTAAGGAGAAATAATTATGATATATACAGAAAAAGTAATGGATCATTTCCAAAATCCAAGAAATGTAGGGGAATTAAAAGATGCAAATGGTATTGGTGAAGTAGGAAACGCTAAATGTGGAGATATAATGAGAGTATACTTAAAGGTTGAAGATAACATAATTAAAGATGTTAAGTTCATGACTTTTGGATGTGGATCTGCAGTTGCTTCATCATCAATGGCAACAGAAATGATTAAAGGAAAGACTTTAGAAGAAGCTTGGAATTTAACAAACAAAGCAGTTGCTGAAGCATTAGATGGACTTCCACCAGTAAAAATGCACTGTTCAGTGTTAGCCGAAGAAGCTATACATAAAGCTATCAACGATTATAGAGAAAAAGCTGGATTAAGCATGGATGGATGGGAATTTAAAGAAACTGACCATGATGAACTTCATGAAATGGAACATGATAATTAAATAATATATATAAAATATCTGCTTCATTATGAAGCAGATATTTTTATTTGATGGTATATAGGTAATCTGTTATATAAGCAGGTGCTTTTTTTATGATTTATCAAGAAATATAAATAATATAAATAATATAAATATATTTTTTTATTTGATTAGAATCACATTTTTTAATTTTAAAAACTTATATAATGATGTTGTAAGGTAAAGGGTCAATATATTAAAAATATATGATAATATCCTATTAAATTACGATATGAGAAGTCCGTTTAATGACTTATAACATAAATAAAAAACTATCAAGATAAATGTAGGTAGTAGGGGTGAAGTTTTTATGACAGATAAAAATATAAATATAGTTGATTCTAAATGGAAGGGATTCAAAGAAGCACAAGTATTTAAGATAATAGAAGAAAGTAATAATGTTAAATCCTTTTATTTAAGAATGGCAGATGGCACAGCACTTCCAAGCTTTGTTCCAGGACAGTTTATTGCCGTTAAAGTAAAAAACGAAGATGGCACTTATACTAAGGTTAGACAATATACATTATCAAAAGATTATAATAGTAATTATTATAGAATAAGTATTAAAAGAGAAGAAGAGGGTTATTTAAGCAAGATATTATGCGATACAATAAAAGAAAATGATATTATTGAAATAACTGCTCCAATGGGGAATTTTGTACTTAAAGAGGGTAAGCATCCACTTGTTTTAATTGGTGGTGGAATTGGAATAACACCAATGATTACAATGGCATATGATTCTAAGGATGCAGATAGAGATGTATATTTTATATATAGTATTCCAAATTCAAATTGTCATTGTTTTATTGATGAAATAAATAATATTGCAAAAGAAAATGATAGATTAAATAAGACAATAGTCTATACACGACCTTTAAGTTCTAATGAGATTGGAAGAGATTTTGATTTTAAGGGACGAATCAATAAAGAATGGATGAAAAGTCATCTTCCTAAAGATGCAGAATTTTATTTCTGTGGTCCAGTTTCATTTATGAAATCTATTTATGATAATCTAATAGACCTAGGAATAGATGAAGATAGAATTAATTATGAATCATTTGGACCAGGTATGAATTTTTCAAAGTAAGATTTTAAAATATTTTTATTATTAATATAGATAGCAGGTATTTAAAGTATTTAAAGTTTGTACGTATATACCTTTAATTGAATTGTTACTAGGGAGGAAATATATATGTTTAGTGATATAAGAGTAAACAAAAGATATAAAAACTTAATTAATGGGGAGTGGAAAGAGAGTAAAGGTGGTAAATTTATAGAAATTAAATCACCTATAGATGATTCTCTTTTAGGTGAAGTACCAGCTATGACTCAAGCAGAAGTTGATGAAGTTATTGAAGCTGCAACCATTGCTCAAAAAGAATGGAAGAATGTACCTACAAATAAAAGAGCAAAGATATTATATAAAGCAGCTGATCTTTTAGAAGAAAATGTAGAAGAATTAGCAAATGTAATGATGATGGAAATTGCTAAGGACAAGAAGAGTTGCAAATCTGAAATAATAAGAACTGCAGATTTTATAAGATTTACAGCAGATAGTGCTAAGAATATGTCTGGTGAAAGCTTACCAGGTGATAATTTCCCAGGATTTAAAAACAATAAGGTTTCTATAGTAAGAAGAGAAGCTTTAGGAGTAGTCTTAGCTATTTCTCCATTTAACTATCCTGTGAACTTAGCAGCATCTAAAATTGCACCAGCAGTTGTAATTGGAAATTCAGTTATTTTAAAGAGTGCAACTCAAGGTTCATTAAGTGGACTTCATTTAGCTAGAATCTTTGAAAAAGCTGGTTTACCTAAAGGCGTGTTAAATACAGTTACAGGTAAAGGAAGTGAAATAGGAGATTATATTACAACACACAAGGGAATAAACTTCATTAACTTTACAGGAAGTACAGCTGTAGGTCAAGGAATAGCTAAAAAGACTGCAATGGTACCTCTTCTTATGGAGCTTGGAGGGAAAGATGCAGCTATAGTTTTAGAAGATGCAGATTTAGATCGTGCAGCTTCTAATATAGTAGCAGGTGCTTTCTCATATTCAGGTCAAAGATGTACAGCTGTAAAGAGAGTCTTAGTAGTAGATAGTGTTGCAGATGAATTAGTAAGAAAGATAAAAGAAAAGATGTCAACTCTTAAAGTTGGAAATCCAATGGAAAGTGAAGCAGTAGATGTAGTTCCACTAATAAATGATAAAGCTGTAGAGCATGTTATGGAACTTATAGAAGATGCTAAGAATAAAGGTGCAGAATTATTAGTTGGAGGACAACGTGAAAATAGACTTATATATCCAACTTTATTTGATAAGATAACATTAGATATGGATTTAGCGTGGGAAGAGCCATTTGGACCAGTGCTTCCTATAATAAGAGTTAAGGATAAGGATGAAGCTATTAAAATAGCAAATGAATCTGAATATGGTCTTCAAAGCTCAGTATTTACTGAAAACATTGATGATGCATTTTACATTGCTGATAAGTTAGAAGTTGGTACAGTTCAAGTGAATAATAAGACTGAAAGAGGACCAGATCATTTCCCATTCCTTGGAGTAAAATCTTCTGGGATTGGAACTCAGGGAATAAGATATTCCATTGAAGCAATGTCAAGACCTAAGGTGACTGTAATTAACTTAGTAAGATAAAATATTATTTAACCTCACAACTGTAAGATTGTGGGGTTTTTATTTGTTGGTATTTTAATTTGGCAAAAAAATAACTTGATTAAAACCAAAATCGAAAAAAGTAATGTATAATATTAAATGATGTTTAAAAATGTCGAAAAATGGTTTGTGAATGATGATTTTGAGTTTATAATATACTTGTATACATAAAAATAATATTGTTTTGATTCTCATTTTTAAGAAAAGGAGGACATACTTGAATAGTGAGATTTCGCAAATATTTAAATATTACTCTTTAGTTTTTGATACTGTAAGGATTGTTGACCCTATTAAGAAGAAAGTAATTTTGAATAGTTGCAGTGATAATGGACAATGTGATAAATTTTGCTTTGAATTACTAAAAAAAGATGGTGCATGTACAAATTGTACATCAGTAAGAGCATATAATGAAAGAAAAAAAATTATGAAAATAGAATATGTTGAAAATAAATTATATATGATTATATCTGCACCTATTGAAATTGAAGAAAAGTTATATATTTTTGAATTTATAAAAGATATTACTGATGAAACGGTTATTAATAATAGTACTATTCAAATGCAAAAAGAAATCGATAGAATTAATCTACTTTCTGTGACAGATGAACTTACTGGAGCATATAATAGAAGGTTCATAAATGAATATCTTTCTGTAGGAATAAATGATGATGATTTAAAGGATAAATGCCTTTCAATAACAATAATGGATATAGATTTCTTTAAAACTGTAAATGATACATATGGACATTCTGCTGGAGATTTTGTATTAAAGGAAATTGTTAAACTTATTAAGTCTAACATAAGATCAACTGAGTGGATTGCAAGATATGGTGGAGAAGAATTCGTTATTGTATTTAATCATAATAAAAGTGAAAATATAATAAATGTAATAGATAGAATAAGAAAAACAATAGAAGAACACGAATTCTTTTTCGAAGGAAATAAAATAAAGGTAAAAGCAAGTTTTGGAGTAGCTTGCCGTATAAAAGATGAAAATATTAATACATTACTTGAAATAGCTGATAAAAAGCTGTATGAAGCTAAAAATAGTGGTAGAAACAAGGTTGTATATTAATTATAGAATGTTTTTCTCCTAGAATTAACAATATTATATTATGTTGATTCAAAAATTGAATTGTATGATATATTTTTAATAAAATATAATGAGGAACTTAGGAGGAAAAGTTATGGATAAAATGAATTGTGAGAAGTGTAGCAGATTTTGTGCTAGTAGAGTACCTATATTTGAAAATTTAGAGTCTCACGAATTAGATGAAATTGTTAGTGAAATTGAACATAAATCTTTTGAAAAGGGAAGCCTTATATTTACAGAAGGCAGTAGTGCCAATACATTGTATTTTATAAATGAAGGAAAAATAAAGTTATACAAGTATAATAAAGATGGAAAAGAGCAGATATTCCATATACTAACCAATGGTGACTTTTTTGGAGAGTTAGATCTTATAAAATCTTCGAAATATAAGTTTAATGCGAAAGCTATGGATAATGCAAAAATCTGTACTTTAAAAAAGAATGAAGTTAAAGATATAGTTTTAAAGAATCCTGAAATTGCATTAAAGCTTCTTGAAAGTGTGGGAGAAAGATTAGCTGCTATTGAAAATCTGGCGCAGAATTTATCAACTAATGATGTGGATGCTAGAATTGCATATTTATTATTAAATCTTATGGATAAGTACAGCGAAGAATTAGAAGGAAAAAAACTTATAAAGCTTCCTTTATCGCGTGAAGATATGGCAAACTATATTGGAGTAACAAGAGAAACAATAAGCAGAAAACTTAAAAAGTTTGAAGATGAAGGTTTTATAAAATTAGTAGGTACTAAAAAGATACTTGTTCTTGATGAAGAAGCTTTAGATGACTGTATATAATCTTAAAAGGTTTAATTTATATATCCTGTTGAAGTAAGATAATTTATATTACTTCAACAGGATATTTTATTTATAGTATAAGTTAGTTAAAGTACAATAATATACAATCATTTACTCAATAAAAAATTAATATAATTATAAAAAAGAGTATGAGGGATAAAAAATGTCTGATAGCAGAAATTTGTTTTATGATCCGAGGGCAGAAAATCGTTTGATAGAGTATCGTGGGAATTTTTTAGAACAGATGAGTAAAATAGACTATGCTGTAGGTAGTGTGTTAAATGAAGCCTTAGGAATAATAGCAGTTTATCCAGAGGATGTAGACAGACTATTAAATGATGTACCAGCTATAATTTATATTGATTTTAGAACTATGTTCGTTTTAGGAGATATTGCTCCAGATTATGTTGATAATATAAACAGTGTAAAGATTAATCCGTACTTAGATCTTAATGGAAGTGGCGTTACAGTTGGAATAGTAGATAGTGGAATCGATTATTTAAATAGTGAATTTATAAATGAAGATGATACATCAAGAATATTAACAATATGGGATCAGACTATAGAAAACAATTCTGATGATCCTAATAAACCATATATAGGCACAGTTTATACTAATGAGCAGATTAATGCAGCTATACAAGCTAAAATAAATAACAATAATCCATATGATATAGTACCATCAAGAGATGAGCGTGGTCATGGTACAAAGGTTGCAGGGATAATAGGGGCAAAGGGTAATGGGATAGGATTTAAAGGTGTAGCAGATAGATGCGACTTTATTATAGTAAAGCTCTTTGAGTCATCTAATTTTAAGGA
Organism: Clostridium sp. SM-530-WT-3G; assembly: GCF_012843905.1. Lineage (GTDB taxonomy): Bacteria > Bacillota > Clostridia > Clostridiales > Clostridiaceae > Clostridium. The sequence continues at coordinate 46,523 of NZ_JABAGC010000004.1, read as the reverse complement.
GAAACTTGAGGGTGATCAAATAGGCGACGTAGCTGTATATAACAATTCAGAAGTTGTAGCAGGTTTAGAGTTCTTAAAACAACAGTTTTTTAAGCTTAACAACAAGGCAATGGTCATATATATGGGAGTAGGAGGTACTAATGGAGCTCATGATGGAGGGAATCTTATTTCTAGATATGTAAGTTCATTGGGAATGAATAGAGGTATGTGTCTAGTTACAGGTGTAGGTAATGAAGGGGATGCGCAGGGGCATGCAGTTGGTTTTCTTAAGTATAAAGGTGATAAATCTATCCAAGAATTAAAGATTCCAAGAGAGGTCAAAATGCTTACTGTGGATATATGGATTCAAAAACCTAATAAAGCCTCTATAAATATTATTTCTCCAACAGACGAATCATCTAGTATTATAGTTTCAAAATTAAATAAAAGTGAAACTAGTAAATTTGTATTTACTGAAACAGAATATAGTGTTTTTTTTAGAACACCTGATCACTTTACTGGACATGATTTAGTTCAGATAGTATTTAAGAATATTAAGCCTGGTATATGGAAGATAATGCTTGTAGGAGAGTATGTAATAAATGGTCGTTACGATATATGGCTTCCACCTCATTCTGTTATTCCGGAGGGCCTCGTATTTCTTACACCAACATCAGATAATACTATAACCCTTCCATCTACATCAACAAATGTAATCTCAGTTGGATATCTTGGAGAAAATAATGTAATAGTTTCTTCATCAGGCAGAGGATTTACTACAAATGTTAATTCAGTTCGTATGGCAGTAACACCTATTATTGCAACAATAGGAAAAAATATTATAACTACAGATCTAAATGGTGCTAATACAACAATGTCTGGTAGTTCTGCAGCTGCAGCAGTAGTAGCTGGAGGATGTGCCCTTCTTTTACAGTGGGGAATAGTAAAAGGAAATGATCCTACTATGTATTCAAAGAAAATAATAAGCTATTTGGAATATGGTGCAGCAAGAAATCCATTATATAAATACCCTAATAAGGAAACAGGCTATGGAGAGTTTAATCTTCTTGGAGTATTTAATGTTATAGGAAGACTATTTAAGAGTTCACAGTTAAATCGTCAGCATAGAGGTATTAGAAATATAGGAATGCAAGTAAATGAATTTGGTGATTACGAGTATTATGTTGATAATCTCTTTATAAGAGTACCTAGAAATTGTATTGAGGAGTTTGTATGGAAAGAGATGTAAAAAATAATAATATATTTAATGATCCTAATTATTATCATTATCTTATACAGTTTATTGGAGATATTAAAGCTGAAATTAATCCTCACCCATATTTTGTAGTTACTATACTTTCAGATATTTATGCCATATTATCCTTTCCTAAAGAACATGTAGATGATATTGACCAGGGACTGAAATTCAAAACAATTGTATTTGTTAAGCCCGCTGAAATATTTACTTTACAATCTATAACACCAGCTGAAGCAGCACAGGCAGAATTTCTACAGTTAGATCTTCCCTTAAATTTAACAGGGCAAGGTGTGGATGTGGCAATTATAGATACGGGTATTGATTATCTTAATGAAGAATTTATGGATAAATATGGAAATTCAAGAATAAGTTTTATATGGGACCAGACTGCTGAAAAGAGAAAAACTGATTTTCCAGTAGATGCACAGTTTGGAACAGTTTATAGCCATGATGAGATACAAAATGCTATTAATGAATATAGAAATGGAAATGATCCTTATAGAGTTGTACCTTCAAAGGATGAAATAGGTCATGGTACTCAGATGGCAGGGCTTATTGGTGGTACAGGAAAAAGACCTGAGCTTAAGGGTGTTGCACCTGAATGTAATTTAATGTGTGTTAAATTAGTTGAAGATTATGGATTTGAAAGTTCTTTTAAACCATCAGCACCTGTGTATAATCTTACTTCTCTATGGGCTGCTTTCTTATTTTTATATCGATATTCCTCAGTATACAATAGACCACTTGTAATATATATGCCTCTTGGAACTAATTTAGGTAATCATAAGGGAAATGGTGTATTAGATTCTTTAATTGATTATATATCCATGAATTCAAGAATAATAGCGGTTACCTGTGCAGGTAATGAAAGAGCAAATAATAATCATGCTTCAGGATCTATAAGTAGTGATGAAAATTCAAAGACTATAGAAATAGATGTTCCTCCTGAAGAAAAAAATCTATGGGCTGAAATATGGGTTGATGCTCCTAATATTATGTCTGTTGAAGTTATATCTCCATCTGGAGAAGATAGTGGAATTTCAACATCTACATCACAAAAAACAAGCACGTATCAATTTATATTTGAAAAAACCACAATAAAATTAAATTATTATATACCAGAGCAATTAACAGGTGACGAGCTTATAAAAATACGTTTTTATGATTTACAGCCAGGCATTTGGAAAATAAGGCTTACAGGAAATATTATTTTAGATGGCAAATTTAATATATGGATACCCCAGCTTGGAATTACATCTGAAAACACTAAATTAAGTCCAGCAGATACCTATGGTACTATAATAAATCCATCTAACAATGATTTTTCAGTTACAGCTGCAGCTTATAATCAAAATAACAATAATGTTGTAAGTTATTCAGGAATGGCTTTTAGTGAAAATTATATAAATGCTATTGATGTTGCAGCTGGAGGTGTAGATGTTTTAACCACTGCACCAGGTAATAAAACTGCCATTGCAAATGGAACATCAGTATCTGCTGCTATAGTGGCTGGAGCATGTGCTATGCTTTTTGAGTGGGGAGTAATACAAAAAAATGATCCTTATATGTATTCTAAAACTATTAAGACATATTTAGCTAGAGGAGTAATTGCAAGAGGAGGAGATTATTATCCTAATCCTCAGTGGGGGTATGGCATACTTAATATATTGAATATGTTCCAAAACCTTACTTAGATTATTATATTGGTTAATGTGTAGAAAACAAATTAATATGGAGGAGATTAAAATATATAGACAGAATATTGGAAGTAGCAAGGTTAATGCTTCCATTGGACTTTTGACCAATGTGCCAATGGAGATTAAAAATAAGATTCTTAGACGTATGTATTCTAACTCTAATGATGGTAACGTCGAAGAAAATATAGAAGTTATAATCTTATATAAATATAATGCTCAAAATATAAAGGGATTTATAGAACAATTAGGTGGGACTTTTTATGATCTCCAATTTAATTTTGCAATAGTTACTATACCTATAAGTAAAATATGGGATTTAGCAAATTATCCAGAGATTAATTATATGGAGCTACCAAAGGAACTTTTTGAATCGGATACGAGTATAACTGTTGGAGCCTGTGGTACACAAAAGATTTCAGTGAAAAATGAAATTACTGGAAAAGGTGTAATAGCTGGATTTATTGATTCTGGTATAGATTTTACTCATCCAGCCTTTAAAGATAAAGAAGGAAATACACGTATTCTTTATATATATGACTTGGTAAGCAATGTGGTTTATGATAAGAATCAAATTAATGCTGCAATAAAATCAAATAATCCATATGAAATGATACCTGTAGAAGATATTACTGGTCATGGTACTCATGTTGCAGGGGAAGCTTGCGGAGGTGGAAATGTACCTTCTGAATATAAAGGTATAGCAGAAGATTCAAGTATAATTATGGTCAGAGGCGGAAGAGGAAGATGGGTTTTAAGCAGTAATATAATGAAGGGCTTAAAGTTTTTAATAGATAAGAGCAAAGAACAAAATATGCCTTTAGTTGTTAATATAAGCTTAAGCACAAATTATGGATCTCATAATGAAGCCAGCCTTCTTGAGCAGTATATAAGTACAGTTGCTGAACTAGAAAAGGTTACAATTGTTGTTGCGGCAGGAAATGAAGGGGATGCAGGTCATCATGTAGAGGGAACTATTAGTCGAATTAATAAACAAAGGCAAGCATTTAATATAGCTAATGATGAAAGTATGGTTGCAATAAACGTATATAAGTCAATACTTCCTCAAGCAACTATAAGTATAATAGGGCCTAAAGGTATAAATAGTGGTGAAATAGAAATTCAAGAGGGATATAAAACACTTACTATTGGACAAACAAGGTGTGATATATATATATCAGGTGCAAGGCCTTTTGATTTAGAAAGTGAAATTCAAATTATTCTTACACCTAAAGTGTCTGAATTTATAATTGAAGGTACATGGAGTATAGAAATTAATTCTGTAGATAAGGAAACTGGAAACTATTATATATGGCTGCCTATTTCTGAAGGACTCAACCCTAAAACAAGATTTTTAACACCTAGTCAAAATAATACCCTAGGAATACCTGCAACTGTAAGAAATGTTATATCAGTTGGGGCTTATAATTCTACTACAAATACGTTATCAACATTTAGTGGAAGGGGAGGTTTAAATCAAAATTATGTAAAACCAGATATTTTAGCACCAGGAGAAAATATATATGGACCCCTTGTTGGAGGTGGATATGATACTAAAACTGGTACATCTATGGCTGCTCCACAGGTTGCAGGTGTATGTCTATTATTTTCAGAATGGGGAATAGTAAAACAAAATGATCCATTACTATATGGTCAGAGATTAAAATATTATCTTATTGTAGGAGCAAATAGAAATAGAACGAATATAGTATATCCTAGCGTATCATGGGGATATGGATCTATCTGTCCTACAAAAAGCTTTTCTATTTTATATAATGACATATTACAGAATAGGGGGGAGTTTAGAAATTCTCATTTGAAGTATAGTGATGAAAATTATATTAAAATAGAAGAAATTAATGATTATATGAAAATTCATGGTGATTTAAATCATGGTAAAAGTAAGCTTTTTTATAGAATGCCTGAATAAATCATAAGGAGTATAAGAATTAATATGTAGTAGTAAATAAAGTGAATATATTTAAATTTTATGGTTGTAATGATGAACAAGGCTTTAGAGATTATAAAGAGCCTTGTTCATTTTTTGTTTTTAATATATGGTAAAATTATGGATTTTGCACCAGTTAAGATATAAAAATAAATATAGTTAATAAAAATAATAATTATTATCATAAATGTGATTCGAATCACATTAAGTTACATTTTTCAGGACTATAATGAAGTCAGAAGTTAAGGAAAGAAACTTAACAAAGTAAAAATAAAGAGTGAAGCTGAGGAGGAATTACCTATGAAAATAGTATATTATAGTGAATCAGGAAATACAAAGAGAATGGCTGAATTAATTGCAGAAGGAATCGAAGTAGAAGGAGAACATGTTAATTTATACGATGTTGAATCAGTTTCAGCTAAAGATTTAGAAAATGAAGATGTAATAATATTAGGATGTCCAGCACAAGGAGCAGAAAGCCTTGAACAAGCAAATATGGAACCATTAGTTGAAGAATTAGAACCTAAGATAAAAGGTAAAAAGGTTGCTTTATTTGGTTCATATGGCTGGGGAGACGGCGAATGGATGAGAAACTGGGAAGAAAGAATGGAAGCTGCAGGTGCAGTATTAGTAGCTAAAGGATTAATAGTCCATGAAGAACCAGATGAAGAAGATAAGGCTAAGTGTATTAGCTTTGGTAGAAGAATTGCAGCTAGTGTATAAGTGAAATTTTTAAATAATAAAAGTAATAATTAAGATAAATATAATATTTATAAATATAGCATTTAACAATATAATTTTATATAGACAAAAAATATAGAATTTAACAAAATAATATTTGATAATGAATAATAATATTTTAAATGGAGTAATGGTTATGGAAATTAAGGAAAGTATGGATGAACTAGAAAGTGTAAATCTTAATCCAGTAAATATAGAAAAAATAAGTGAATCTAAGAAGCTTTTAGGAATGACTCCTAAGTTTAAGACAATGTATTTAAAGTTTGAAGAAGGAAAGAAGCTTTCAAGCAGTTCACATAATGGATATGCTTCAATATTTGTTTATGAAGGTAAGATAAATTTAAAATTTGAAACTGGTGAAGAGTTTCAATTAGAAAAAGGTTCTTATTTAGCTCTTGATGGAAGTGTAAAGCATAGTGCTGTTGTAGAGGCTCCAAGTAAGGTTGTTGTACATATGTGTTTTGAAGAATAATTTAAAAATAACTCTTTTTTGACAATAATGGATGGTTATAATCAAAAAAGAGTTATTTTTATTTAAATTATAATTACTTTACAGAGTAATAATATTTCGATTAGAAAGTCTTTTAGTTGAATTGTATTAGTAGAAAATATATACTAAAGATAGGGGAAAAGGGGGAGCTTGTATGAAGGTAAGAATAGCAAAAGTAGAAGATGCAAAAGAATTGGTTTCTATTTATAAATATTATGTTGAAAACACTGATATAACTTTTGAGTATGATACGCCAACAATTGAAGAATTTGCAGATAGAATAGGAAAACAGGGGATTGGTACTATGCTTTATAATGAGCTAGAAAAATATCTTAAGCTTATGAATATTATAAATGTTAATGCTTGTATTGCATACCCAAATGAAACAAGTGAAGCATTTCATAAGAAATTTGGATATAAAACTGTAGCTCATTTTACTAAGTGTGGTTATAAGTTTGGAAAGTGGAAAGATATGATTTGGATGGAAAAGATGATAGGACAGCATATAGATAATCCTCCTGAAGTTATATCATTTCAGAATATAGTAGAAGGAATATAATAATTTATAAAAGAGAAATAAAAAGGCTTTAAATGAATGGAGACTATAGATATGAGTAAATTAGAAAAATGTATAAATGAAAAGTATAGCTGTTACTGTAACAAGTTAAGAGAATGCAATGAGTGTGAAGGAAATCATATAGTAAATGGTAAATGTGAACTTAATCCTGCTGACTTCTGTACATGCAGACATTGTGGTAAGGCCATTAGAAGTGATGGGTATAGTTATACAGAATAAAAAATTAGATTTTGACTAATATTTAAATTAAAAAATATAGAAAAGTGTTTTAATTATAAGTAGTATTATATTTATATAAAACAAAGGAAGTGTAATGATTATGAATAATAAATATGATTTTATGTTCAAATATCTACATAATGCAACTAAAGAAGAAAGACATATTGAAGAGATGGAAGCATTTGCGAAAAAGCATCCATTACTATTTGCAAAATGCCACTTTTTATTTAGACCAATAGTAAGTGATGATGAAAATAGTAAGGAATACATAGAAGCAAAAGCCAAACTAGAAAAAATATTTGAAAAGAATGAAGAGGATTTTTCTACTTTATTTAATGCTGTTAAAGAAAAATTTTCGGGTAAGTATTTTTAATTATGTGAAAGAGCAATATTAGAACTTTTGTTTAATTAAATATTATAGATAACTTAATAAGCCTACATATCAAATGATATTTTTTGATGTGTAGGCTTATTTTATAGTGTAGGGAAATAAGGAGTTTGAAAAGGCTAGACATAAGTTATATCAATGGTTTGAAAGATATTAAGTGCATTCAATATATTAATATAAAAAATAGTATAAACAGCTGTTTTAAAAAAATGTTGGTGCTTAATTATGCTAGATTAATTATGATATAATCTCACTTAGGTGGTGAATAACATGTATAGATTTAGAAAAACAAAATACTTGTTGGATGAACAGTATGATGAACTTAATAATCAAGAAATATATTTTGCTTCTCCAGAAGAATTAAATGATCCTATGGAAGGTATCAAGGATATATTCTGGCAAGGTGATGAAATTTTATGGAGAAACTTTATAACTCACTATCTTATGTGTCTTGAACATGTTACAAATATGTGGAGTGTAGTAGGTGAAGATAAGGAAATTAATAAGAATTTTATTCCAGTATTTAAAAACAGTATTGAATTTTCATCTGTTAAACATAAAGAGAGATTTATTAAAATACAAGATTATTTCTTTGCAAATAAAATTATAAAGAATATGCCATCATTTTTGGCAGATAAAAATAAGAAAATAAGATACAATGAGCTTCTTAAGTATTTAAAGATAATACATAAGTTCGCATTTGATTCTATAAATTTTGTAGATTATAATTATGGATATATGAAGCGAATTAACATATTTGAAAATATATTAGAAGAAAATAATATAATACAGCTTGAAGGTGGAGATAATAATGGAGAAGAGGATGATAAGGAATTTATATTGGAAGATGAAATTGAAAGTATGTTTAATACTCTTAACAATATTAATTCTAGTAGGGATATTTTTAAGTTTTATGATGAAAAAGGAGAAAGTGTATTTAGTAACAAGACGTTTATAATGATACAGTTTCCAGAAGCATATTTAAGTAAAATTGAAGAACTTATTTGGCCAAAGTGGTATGCTGCATGTTTTACAAATCAATGCACAAGTGTATCATCATGGGGGACTTATGGTGATAATCATAAGGGTGTGTGTTTAAAATTTAAGACTAAGTATAAGGAAGATTCTAAAACAGAATTTTTAAATTTAACAGGGGTTATTAAAAATGGATTTAATTCAGTAATAGGTAGTAATCATTATAAATTATCTAGTGTTAATTATAAGAATGTATTGCCTGAGATAGATTTTTTTAAAACCCTTGGAAGGTTAACTTACCCTAATTTCAATAAACATTGGTATACAAATGAAGAGGCAGAAGTAAGCAATACTATAGTAAATATGGATTTTAATGAAGAATGGATGAAGGCATATTCTAAGAATTTTAATAAAAGTATTACTACCAAAACCACAAAATATTCTAGTGAAGAAGAATACAGAATTATATTAGATGATTTATTCAATGATTATAGTGATAAAGAAGATAGAAAACTAAAATATGATTTTAATGCTCTTGAAGGAATTATATTTGGAATAAAAACAAGCAGTGTAGATAAGGCAGAAATAATTAAAATAATAAGAAGAAAGTGCCATGAAACTGGAAGAAAGAATTTTGATTTTTATGAGTGTGAATATTGTCATGAAAGCGGAAAAATTAAGCCTGTAAAAATTAATATTCCTATATAATAAAATTACTAATGAGATACAAAAGATTTAGTGGGATTTTATTAGGTGATCTATTCTTTATTAATTGTAAAAGTACTGAATATTTGAATCATATACTACAAATAATATATTAAGAATAATAAGTCATTTGGAGTTAATATATGTTTGAACATAAAAAGAATCTATTACAAGAGGTAAAGGTAGAAAGACCTAACCCACAATATGCAGTGCTTATGCAGGAACAGTTAGGTGGAGCAAATGGTGAACTTAAAGCTGCATTACAGTATATTTCTCAAAGCTTTAGAATTAAGGATCCAGTAATCAAGGATTTATTCTTAGATATTGGTGCAGAAGAATTAAGTCATATGGAAATGGTAGCTCAGACAATTAATTTGTTAAATGGTCATGATGTGGATAATGAAAAGGTTGATAACGGACAAATTCAGGCACATGTGGAAAATGGTTTAGCACCTGCACTAAAAAATTCTTCAGGATCACCTTGGACATCAGATTATGTTTCAGTTACAGGAGATCTTGTTGCTGATTTATTGTCTAATATAGCTTCAGAGCAGAGAGCAAAAGTTGTTTATGAAAATTTATATAGACAAATAGAAGATAAAGAAGTAAGAAAAACTATTGATTTCTTATTAAATAGAGAAGAGGCTCATAATGCATTATTTAGAGAAGCATTAAATAAAGTTCAAAAGACTGGTTCAAATAAAGATTTTGGAGTTACTGAAGATTCTAAGTTATACTTTGATTTATCAACACCAGGACCTTCACATGAAGCTCCAAATCCAACACCACCATCTTTTGATAATCCTAGAAGATCATAAGTTTATAATAAAATTATTTTTATACGAAAATACAGGCTGTAGTTATTTTAATATAGTCTGTATTTTTACGTTCTTTAAAATAATGAATTATTAGGGACATAATATGTCTGATAAAATTATGTATAATATTCATATAATAATTATTTAGGAGAGGCAGCAATGAGCGAAGAAGATAGAAGAGAAAAAATTTATAGAATATTAGAAATGTATGAAAGATTTAATAAAGGCGAAAAAAGAAATAAACAGTTTTTTGTAGACAAGTATAATGTTAATGAAAAAACAATACAGAGAGATATTAATGATTTAAAAGGCTACATAGAAAAAGATGAAAGTAATAAAAGGACAATAATATATAACAGAGCAGAAAAAAAGTATGAAATGATTAATCCAACAGGATTTAAATTTTCGGATAAAGATATATATGCATTATCTAAGATTATATTAGAGTCAAGGGCTTTTTCTAAGACTGAAATGAATAGAGTTCTTGATATACTTATTAGCCAGTGTGAAGATGATGGGATAATTAGAAAGATAATTAATAATGAAAGATTTAACTATGTACCTCCAAAACATAATAAAAATATTATAGATTTTATCTGGAAAATAAGTGAAAGCATACAAAGACAGAATATTGCTGAAGTTAAATATGAGAGACAAGATGGGACAATAAAACAATATAAATTAAAGCCATTAGGTTTAGTATTTAGTGAGTTCTATTTTTATCTTATAGGGGAAATGGTGAGTAAGAATAAATCATTTAACATTGTATTTAGAGTTGACAGGTTCCATGAATATTTTATAACAGAAGAAAAGTTTTCTATGCCATATAAGGATAGATTTGAAGAGGGTGAATTTAATAAGAGAATACAATTTATGTATACTGGGCAATTAATGAAAATCCAATTTAAATTTTGGGGAGATTCACTTGAAGCTATTCTTGACAGACTGCCAACAGCTAAAATAATAAAGTATGATGAAAAGGATAATAAGCCTATTATTGAAGCAGAGGTTTATGGGGAAGGCGTTAAAAGATGGATTCTTTCTCAAAAGGAATTTTTAGAAGTATTAAGACCTGAGTCTTATAGAAATGAAATAAAAGAAACTATAAAAAGAATGTATGAATTATATGAAAAATAATCACAAGTACAATATGTGTCCATTAAGTTGAGTTAAAATAATCTCAAGAAAAGGTTAAAAAATATTTATAAACAGAAGATTATTCATGTAATGAATTGGAGGATGGAAAATGGCACACGATATAGTTGCAGTAATTTCAAAAAATTTAAAAGATGTACATAAACTATTAGATCTACATTGGATATATTATCCTATTGAAGATATGTTCCTTGACGATATGGAGAGAATAACTTATACAAGAGAAGAAGTAATTTCTAGAGCAAAAGGCAAATTAGAAGAATTCAATAAAGTTTTTTATTCAAAATATCTTATGGATAAGGAGAGCTTTAAAAAACAATATAAGTATTGGCCAGGATTTTTAGAGTATGTAGAAAAGGTATTCCCAGAAGATCTTAAAAGAAGTGATGATGAAATATATGAAGATATAGTACGTCACCAATTATCATTAAAGAGAAAAGAAGACGGAAGTGTATCACTTGACTATAATCCAGATAGGAAATTTGCTAGGTATTCTTTACCAAGAACACAGGGGACATTATGGGATTTTAAGTGTCCAGATAGAAAAATAAGAAGAAAAACTAAGGGTAGAGTAAAAGATTTAATGAGGGAAAGAAGACCATTAAAGAATGAAAGAGTAAATCTGCAAAAGTATTGGGATGGAGTTATGAAACGTCCAGAAGATGTTAAAGAAATTATTGAATTAGATGGCCTTACACCAGATACGTCAGAACGTTATAAAGACTGTTGTAATAAGAGAGATGCTCTAATAGGTATTTATGGTGACTTTGAAAATTTTCTAAAATATAATAATAAGGTTCAGTCATTTGCAGTGATAACACCTGATGGAAAGTGGCATGAAAATGTACTTAGAGATTGGTTTGGCAATGTAACTCATATTATAGAAGGTGAAAAGGAATGGATCGATAATTATTATGAAAGATTTATTGAACCATATGGTGAGTATTTTATTACATTTGTATGTTTTGCACATTACTAGAATAGTATAAAGTTAATTGTTATTACGTACAAGGGATTGTATCAATGGAGTTTTATGCTCTAATTTGGCACAATCCCTTCTTTCTGTATTCATAGATATATTGTTAAGATTAAATATATTTTAATATATCGAATAATAAATTATAAAAAAATGATTACAGGTACAATATGTGTCCATTAAATTGATATAAACTAATCTCAAGAAAAGATTAAAGATTATTTTATATAACATAACGGAGGATGAAAAATGGCACATTATACAGTTGCAGTAATTTCAAAGGATTTAAAAGATGTAGAGAATTTATTACTACCATATGCAATATATAATCTTGGAGATGCAAAAGAAATAACATATACAAGAAATGAAGTGGTTTCTAGATCAAGAGATAAGTTGGAGGAATTTAATAAATTTATTTATTCAAGATATCTTATAGATGCAGCTAATACTGAAATATATGATATTCAATCAAAATTAATAGAGCTAAGAAGTGAATTAGTAAGATAAATATTTTTGTGAAAAATTTAGGGTTAATTATGAGTTGGATTTATTACTTTAAAATTTAGTTAACAGTAGATTGATTATTATTGTAAAAAAACCGTATTACTCAAAATGAATAATACGGTTTTTATTTAAATAATATTAATAATTGATTCCAGCAGCTTGAACGTTTTCTACGTCATATTGAGAGCATGGAGTAACGCCATATGTCATATGACAATTTGGACATACAGATACGCATGTTTCCATTAAGAAATCAGTTCCGCAAGAACAATGTATTGTATGAGGAGTATCTAAAGGCATATCAGCTCTTCCAACTTCTCTTACTTTATCTACAACAGCTTTTCCATCTTTTTTGTCTGTACCACAACCACAACCCATTGATTGTACCTCCTATGTATAAATAAATATCTATTATTATACAATGAAATTCAATGAGTGTATGTATCATATGTTACATAAAAAATTATTTGTTTAAAAAAGGATATTATAAAAGCAATAAAATTCATAATACCCTTGTATAATATACTGTTTAGTTTGTAATAAGTTCTAGTATTTCACTTTCAGGTAATGAAGAATCACAGCGTACTTTTAAGTCCTCATTTTTTGAAACAATAAAACCAGGAACAGTTGCAATATTATATTTATTTCTAAATGAGCTTATATTTGTATCATTGTGATTAATACTGTCCACATAATATATAGGTACATTAATGTCATTAATAAGTGAACTTAGTTTCTTAACAAATTTTCTGCAGTATGGACATTCCTCTTTGCCTATGTATACAACAATTGTTCCATCTCCATCTAGTAATTTTTCAGCTTCGTCAGAATTTATTTTTTTAAATAAGCTTACATCTTTTTTGTATGTATCTTTATCAAACATTATTCATATTCCTCCTAAGTTTTTTTATAAATTTATTTTTTCCTATTTTATGTGAAAGATACCTCATGATTTCTTTATACCTACATGATAACATATTAAGGTTGAACTAAAAAAGTATAAGGTTTTTGATGAAAAAGTTACTTGTTAGCAGGAATTAAGTGTGGAAATAAATTTGTGTGGAAATAAAAATATTAATATACAATTATTTTAAAAAATGTAGAAATTAACTTGGAATTCATTTATAATGTAACAGAAAACTGTATTAAAAGTAGTTTTTTTTAATTAAATAGAATGTCTTTTTAATATTTTTAAAATTAAATAAAATACTGTAATTAAGGTTCATGGATGAAGAGAATATGTTGGGAGAGGTAATGTGACTAAAAAAAGTTTTATTAAATTATTAATAGCAATAGCATGCTCGCTTATGTTGTTTTCTATTATTTTAGGGAAAATAAGCGGATTTTATGTTTATAACAATAATAATTTTGATGAAAACATAAGCGTAATAGTAGAACATCCAAATGGAAGCAGTGAATATTTCGATTCATTAGATTTTCCTTTAGTTAATAAAGGCGATGTGATTTATGCCACAATCAATTTGGATCAAGATAGATATATTAAAAATTCATCTATTTGTTTTTATGTGTATCATAGTATTGTTTCGATTTATGATGATGAATATAATCTCTTGTATGAAAATGGTAAATATTTAGCGGAACAAGGTAAAATGATTGGGGCGGCTTTCATAGCAGCTGATATTCCAGAGAAAAGCTGGGGCAAATCATTAATTGTAAAATTAGAAGTTACAGAAGATAAAGCTTATTCTAAGTTACATGATTTTATGGTGATAAAAAGTGTAGATTCTTATAAATACTTGATTTTAAATCAACAAGCAGAATTTATAATTTTTATAGCAATATCAACAATATCAATAATAATTGTATTTAGTCTTGTATTTCTTCTTCTATTTGAAAGAAAATGGAGTTCTATTAGCAGGCAAGGAATATTTTTATTATCATTTTTGTTTTTAATATCTTCATGGTTCTTAGCTTTTAATGGTATGTGCAACATTTTTATAAATGACAAAGTGTTTTGTGCGGACATAGAATATATATCATTATTTTGTACTCCAATAATGCTATCGCTGTTTTTCTTTGAACAGACTAAAGAGTATAGAGTTAAAAAGATTCAAATACAATTAGCTATATTATATAGTTTATTTGCTATTATATGTATTATTTTAAATTACAATACTCAAAATTATCATTATTGTAAGATGATATCTATTTTTCATGTTTTACTGTTAATTGGGACTGTTTTAGATTTTATTATAATTATGAAATATGATATGAAGAACGAGTTGTCTAGTGCAGTAATTAAATATGGTGCATTAATATCACTAGCAATTATGTTTTTTGAAATAGTCAGATATAATATACATAGACATGCAAGTATATACATATCAGCCTTATCACGAAGCTTTACATCAATTGCAGTTGTAATATTTATCTTGGCCTTAGGATTAAGCTATGTGGTGCAGCTGGCAGATCATTATATCAGTAAATATGAAAAAAGAAATCTTGAAAAGCTGGCATATTATGACGTGTTAACAGGAATTTCTAATAGAGCTGGATGTTATAAACATTTTGAAAGTTTAGATGCATCTAAGGAAAATGCTTTAGTATTCATAGATGTAAATAATTTAAAATATGCTAATGATGTTTTTGGGCACGAAATGGGGGACAAGCTTATAGTATTTGTTGCAGAAGCTTTGAAAACTGCTTTTAGAAAAGATGGCTTTTATGGAAGATTAGGTGGCGATGAATTCGTAGCAGGAACTTATTCTGATAAAGGTCAAAATATTTATGTTTGTATGAATAGATTCAATAAAATTCTATATAATGCAAATGAAGAAAAGTTATTTCCTTTTAATGTTTCAGTTTCATATGGAATTAGTATAAGTAGTAAGGAAAATCCAATTTCTATAGACCAATTAATAAAAGAAGCGGATAAAAAAATGTACGAAAATAAGAAATTGAACAAAATGGAAAGATGTCAGTAAGATTAATATAACTATTTAATGTGTTAATTTAAAAAAGTATATAAAAAGGATATTGTGAAGACTTTAAAATTCACAATATCCTTTTTATATTCATTAATTTATAAGAGTTCTAATATTTTATTCTATATATATCTAATGTATTAAATTAGTTATATTTAATAACGAAATAGAAAATTATATTAGAATAATATTGACAAATCCTTTTTAGAAAAGATGATTCTTTTATGAATTGAAACTGAGATGGCGATATATAATTATTGAAAATGTAGAATTTATTTTGGGAATGCTATATAATAAAGTAGCATTATTAAAGCATTAAGTATTTATTTTTCATATAAAGGATTATCTTTTACTTCTAACTTTTGAAGTTTTAGAGAAATTATGAGTATGGGTTATATACTAAGGAAAAAGTTAGGAGATTTACGGTGACTAAAAAAGGTCTTATTAAACTAATTATAATAATTATGTGTTCACTTTTATTATTTTATCTTATTATAGAAAAATTAAGTGGATTTAATGTTTATAAAAATAATAATTTTGATAAATACATAAGCACAGAAATAAAACATCCAGATGGCACAGTTAATTATTATGAATCGGGTGTATTTCCTTTAGTTAATAAGGGGGATACAGTTTATGCTAAGGTTGATTTGCCTCTAGACAGATATATTAATGATTCAGCAATTTGCTTTTACGCATATCATAGTGTTATTGATGTTTATGATGAAGAAGGTAATTTGCTATATGAATATGGAGATAATCTGGCTAAAGAAGAAGATATGATTGGAGGAACGTATGTATTTGCTCATATTCCTAATGAAGCTTGGGGAAAATCTCTAACAATAAAATTACAAGTTCAAAAAGATAAAGCTTTCTCAAGAATACAGGGAGTTGTGATATTAGATAGTTTAGATGCTTACAAATATTTAATAGGTGATAAAGAACCTGAATTTATGATTTTTTTAACCATATTTGTAATTTCAGTAATATCATTATTTATTCTTATACTTGAAAGAAAATGGTCATCTATAGTGAGACAGGGAATATATTTATTATCATTTTTATGCTCAATATCTTTATGGCTTTTAGAGTATAATGGTATGATAAATCTTTTTACTAATAATAAAGTATTGGCTGCAGATATAGGATATATTGGGCTATTAATTAGTCCTGTTATGCTGGCATTATTTTTCTATGAGCAGAGCAATAATATAAAAACTAAAAGAATACATCTTTATTCAGCATTAATATTTGGTGTTTTTAGTCTTGTATGTATCTTGTTAAATTATACAACAGTAAATTATCATTATAGTAAGACACTTTATATTTTTCATATTTTGTTAGGAATTATAATTATTCTTGAGTTGTATCAAGTTATCAAACATAGTAAAATAGAAGATTTATCAGGTTTAGCTCTTAAGTATGGAGGATTGATATATTTAGTAATTATTTTACTAGAATTAATACGATATTATATATACAAAAATACAAATTATTATGTTGTAGCACTAACAAGAAACCTTTTTTCTATTGCAATTATGGTATTAATTGTATCTATAATATTAAGTTATGCAACACGACTTGCAAATTACTATATAGATGAATATGAAAAAGGAAATTTAGAGAAATTAGCATATTATGATGCCTTAACTGGAATTCCTAATAGAACAGGATGTTATAGACATTTTGAAAGTTTAAAATCTTCTAATGAAAATGCTATAGTATTTATAGATGTAAATGATTTAAAATATGCCAATGATGTATTTGGACATGGAATGGGAGATATGCTCATAAGGTTTATTGCAGAAACTTTAGAAAAAGCTTTTAAAAATCATGGTTTTTATGGGCGTTTTGGTGGAGATGAATTTGTAGCTATAATTAGCTCTAAGAAAGTTAAAAACATTTATGAATGCATGGATGCTTTTAATGAAGAATTAGCTAAAGCTAATGAAGAAAGTGTATTTCCATTTGAAGTATCAGTATCCTATGGAATAAGTGTAAGTAGTAAGGAAGATCCACTTACTATAGATCAACTAATAATAAATGCTGATAAGATAATGTATCAAAATAAGAAAAAGAAAAAATTAATAAGTAAATAACATTGTTAAAATTAAAAATTTATATTATGTAATTATAGCTTCAGTTAAAAGTAAGCTTTTATATAATGTGATTGTAGTAAAGAAAGAGATTGTTTGAGATATAACAGTCTCTTTTTGTGTTGTATAGGATTTGTAATTAATCGTGTATGTAAAAAATTTAGATAAGAAGCAAATTTATAACGAAAATTTACTTGGTTGTAATAAAATTGCTTTAGTTTATTTAATAATTATTATGTAAAGTAAAGTATAGTTAGTTGGTGGGTTTGAGAATATGCATAATCATGCTTTAATTCACACAAAGGTTAAAAAAGGGAATTCCTATTCCTGACGTCATAGGAATATAAGCGATTCGCGCAAAAACAAGTTTTTGGCTCTCTGCTTATAGAAATATAAAATTTCTATAGAAGAAGTTTGTTTTTATGCAAAAAATGAACAAAGATAAAAATTAATAAAATAATCTTACTTTTATCTTTGTTTTAATAAACTCTATAAAAAGTTATGATAAACAGTTTAATATTTAATTAAAGACATTTTATGTTGTTACAAACTTCAATAGTATGTTTAGCGTTTATCATTACATTTTCAAATGTTGTTTAACAATAGTTTGTTTTTTAAGTATATATTGATATAATTCTAATTTTGTGTATTTCTATTATTTGTTATTTATATAAGGAGTTGTTAATATGAATAATAGTACCTGCAATTGTAACCTATTTCTTAAATGCTATTTAATTATCTTAATTTAAAATAAAATGTCAGAGTATAAAAAACTTAACTCTGACATTATTATTTAATATTTATATATTGTTAACTTTATTTAAATGCTTTATTCAAGCCATATTCTCTTATGCTCATCGATTAAGTCTTTAGAGCATACTTCGTTTTTAAACCATTCACAATGGCTGCATATTTTTATAAAAGTATTATAATTGTAATTCTGATAAATAGTATTTATTATTTCCTTAAAAGAATACTCATGATTATTTTTAAGGCTCAAATATTCAAGGGTATGAGAGTCTAGTAAACTCACATTATTCTGATAAATACATTTACTGTCATTAGTTTTATTTGGACAGCATTTACACAATGAATCACATTGAGATACAAGTTTTATATGCGTATAAGGATTATTGTGTAATTGAGAAATAATATCTTTCATATTAGAAGTAAATTCAAAATTATAACCAAGACCTTTGAAAAAGAATATACAATTTATATGATGTGGTCTAATAAGCAGCATGTTTTTGAGCTCCTAATATAGAGTAAAGTCTAGGCTTTATTGTATATCCTATAAAAATTGCTACAAAGATAGTAATACAGTCTTTTATTATAAATGGCATTATACCACCAGCTATAGCTGCATTCATAGATATTGATGTTACATATTTTAATTGAATAGCACCAAGTATTAAATCAAGTATTATGCCTAAGAAAGCTAGTACATATAATAAAAGTTTATTTTTCTTATAAGATCCAAATCCAACTAAGAATGCAAGTATTATAAAGCCAAAGATATATCCTCCTGATGGTCCTACTAATACACTAAATCCACCATGAAATCCAGAGAAAACAGGAATTCCTATAGCACCTAATAAAGTGTATATAATAAGTGTGAGTGTTGAAAGCTTATGTTCTACAATAACTGAAATTAAAACTACTCCAAAAACCTGAAGTGTTATTGGTACTGGTGTAAAAGGAAGTGGAATTGCAATCTGAGAAAATGCTGCCATGAGAGCAGTACATAGCCCAACTAAAGTTATTTGTTTTGTTGATAAATGTAAATTCATATTTAAACCCCCTAAAATTTACTAGTATATATTGATAATACTACAAAAAAAATAATTGTCAACATAATTTAAGAAAGAGGTTAACAATAAACTTAGACTAAATCCTCAACTAATGCTGTAGTCAGACATAAGGATAATTCAAATAAATATAGGTACTTATTTCTATGTGCTACAATCTTTTTATAAAGTATGATATAATGGTAAAGATTCATATCTAAGCAGTGAAAGGAGTTATCATGACAGTAGCAGAAGTAACAAAAAAGATGATTGAATATTCTAATGGAAATCTTCATGATATAAATCATTTTATGAAGGTTTATGGATATGCAAAAACAATAAGTGAATGTGAAAATGTAGATGCTGATACTAAAGAAATTTTAGAAGTTGCAGCACTTTTACATGATATAGCATGTCCTTTATGCAGAGAGAAATATGGTAATACTAATGGTAAGTATCAGGAAGAAGAAGGCAAAATATTAACAGCTGAGTTTTTAAAGGATACAGGATATTCTGAGGAATTTATAAATCGTGTTGTTTATTTAGTTGGACATCACCATACTTTAACTGATATTAAAGGGGAAGACTATCAGATATTAATTGAAGCTGATTATTTAGTAAATGCTGATGAAAGCAATTATTCTAAAGAAAATATTAAGAATATGCTTGAAAAAGTATTTAAAACATCAACTGGAATTTCATTATTAAAATCAATGTATGGAATAGAGTAGTGGTTTAATATATGGGTGTATTGAAGTGATATGAATTATACTTTAATAAATATAAGGAGTGTTAGTTATGCCATTTATAGGATCAAGAGTAACTGTTAAAATATCAAAGGAAAAAGAGGAAATATTAAAAACTAGATTAGCTGAAGCTGCTGAATCATGCTTAGGTAAACCAGAAAAATTCTTAATGGTAGGTTTTGAAGATGAGTACACATTATACTTTGGCGGAGATAAACTTGAAAAAGGTGCATTTGTTGAAGTAAAAATTCTTGGAAAAGCTACAAGAGAAGAATTTGAAGAAATGACTGCTGAAATATGCAAGATTTATGGAGAAGAATTAGGAATTCCTCAAGATAAAATATATGTTAAATATGAAGAAGTTCAAAACTGGGGATGGAATGGTTCTAATTTTTAATAGTTAAATATATATGTAATTATAAAAGTGTTATAGTAAAATTACTTTTACTACAGCACTTTTTCTATTTTAATTATGTATATAAATCTCACACCTGTTAAACAGTAGATGGCATTGGTTAAATTTTATTGGTTATTTTACTAGAAAGATGTTATCATATTCTATGGTTGTTTATAAATTAAAATAATATTTTGTTAGACAAGTTTTATATTGTATAACAAATATGAAACTTAATTAAAAAATGTAATAATAAATGAGATACTAAGAAAGTAGAGACTATTAATGAATTATATAAAAAAAACTAAAGAGGCAACAGAAAAAATAATAAAAAAAGTTGAGAAGGGAATTAATAATAACATTAATTCAGTAAGAGGAAAAATTTATAAAGCACAGGTTGAAGCAGAAAATAAAGCTAGTGGTTTATCCATAAAGGATATAAAGCATGAACTTCAATTTAATTTGTATTCTAATGAATTAGGAAAATTTTTGATTTCATTCTGTGAATATATCATGTATATATTAGCATTCTGTGGAATTATAACATTTTTATACGGGCAATCTACTGACTATAAGGTGGTGAATTTATCTCTTCAATTAGGTGTAATTCAAATATTTATAGCTTCAGTTATAGGAGGTATATGCTATATAAAGAATAAACCACTACCAATACTAGTTTATACAGTAATAACTGCAATTACATATTTTTTAAGATTAACAGACCGTTCATATTATAATATAATAAATGTTTTTGTATCAGTATGTATGAGTATTGGAGCTGTATGTATCATAAAATCAATTATAAAATCGAAAGGATTAAAAGGAATAACTGGAATTTTTAATGGCTTATTTAGTGCTGATGATGAATATAGTGAGAAGATAAGCCGTACAGAAATCATGATAAGATGTCCAAAGTGTGGAAAGATATGCTCAAAGGATGATAATTATTGTGTTCACTGTGGTGAAATGATTAGATTACAAAGAAGAGTAGAAAGAAACAGTAAGAAAAAAACCACTGAAAAAGCTTCTAGTAAACTTAAGAAATTATCGAAAAAAGCTATGAATGCTAAAAATAATAAAACTACAGTTATGAAAGACATTGAAAAAAAGATTATAAATAATACTCAAGATTAGGTAAAAGATAAGTTATTAAAAAGTATATGGAATTTAATAAAGTAGAAGACAACTTTATTTAAAAAATAAGCATAGGATTTTGTATCTTATGCTTATTTTTTAAAAATTGAATTACAGAATATGGTATAATAGGATGTGTGGAATATATTCCAAAATAGAAAAATTTTGATTTTGAGAAAAGTAGGATTAATTATATGGCATGAAGTTAGTGATGACAAATCAGTAATTTTAGAGGAGGGATTAATTTGGAAATTAAGAAATGTAAAAAAGAATCATTTGTTGTAATAGGGAAAGAAGGTTCTACAGCAGATGGGCAAGGGTTTATTCAAAATTTGTGGAAAGAAGCTACAGAACACTTTGCAGAAATTAAATCATTAGCTAAGAAAGAGGAAAAAGGAAATTTTTTAGGCTTTTGGGGTGCAATGTCGGATGTATCAAGATCATTTAAACCTTGGGAAGATAATTTTACTAAGGGGTTATATTTAGCTGGAGCTGAGTGTAATGATGATGCTGAAGCACCAGAAGGATGGACAAAATGGAAGATTCCAGGTTATGAATATCTTTATGTTGAAAGTAATGGACCAGATACTTTTCCAAATATGATTCAATATTTAAAGGATAATAATATTGTATTAGCTGGAGCGGTTCATGACTTTACATGCCCATGTGACGGAAAAAATTATATGTTTTTTCCTATAAATAAAATTTAATATAGTTATCTTATTTCCAATTAAGTAAGAAACTAATTTTTAAAAAGTAAGTTATTATGGTATAAACAATAGTAGGTATATTCACAATAACTTATAAAAGAGATAAGCATATGGAAGAGGGTGAAGAAAAATGATTTCAATTAAAGAAACAGATGAAGAAGATAGATTAGAAATAATAAGCGACTGGGAAGGCAGAATAGTAAAGCACTTTAAAGGGGACTTATATTTAATAATAGATACAAATGTAATTCATACAGAAACTAATGAAAGAATGATATATTATAAGGCACTGTATGAACAATGCAGAACATTTGTAAGGCCAGCAAATATGTTTATAGAAAAATGTACTGACGAGCAGTATAAAAAATATGGGCAGAAATATAGATTTGAATTGTTTGAGATGGTTTCAAAGAAAAAATAATATGGATCAAAATGAAAAAAAGTACCCAGTAGAGAAAGCTAAAGGTTCAAGCAAAAAGTATACAGAACTTTAGCATAACCAAAAGTGGCAATGACAAATAAAGCTTTTAAGGTTGTTTTTTTAAATACAACTGTATTGGAAACTAGAGCTCAGACACATAAATAAATTTCAATTTGGGCAATTTATCTTAGAGGTGATATATATGAGTAGTAAATATACAAACACAAAAAAGAAGATGGCTTCATTAGGTCTTAAGAAAAATAAACAAGGAGATTATGAATATATAGATCCACAAGATACTACTTCAGAATTTGTGCCAGTAAGAAATTTGAATAGGAAAAAAGAAAAATAATAAAAAACACAGATTTTCTGTGTTCATGGAAGGATAAAAGCCTAGGAGATATTTTATAACATTTCCTGTGACTTTTTTGGTGTAAAAGACTATAGAAATAAATTTAATATACACCAAGGTTTAAAGTATATTAGATATAGGATATATTAATATTCAAAATAGTATAAATAGCTGTTTTAAAATAATGTTGGTAAGATTGAAATTGTATTTTGTAAATTTATTCGCTTGATTTGGATTTTTGCCTTAAAATATACATAGTATGTAAAACAACATTTATTTAAAACAGGATTATATATAATTTCTTTATGTATATGAATTATGAGAGGATTACATGAGAGCTTCAGATAGGTATTATAGAGTTAGTTAGAGTATAAATAATTGTACTGTTGAAGATTATTATCAATGTAGAAAAATATAAAAATATTTTAGTTTAATATTTAATATATACAATTTTTAAAAGATAAAACTGGAGGAATATAATTATGATTAATTATTCAATTAAGGAATGTACATTAGAAGATATAGATAAGGTTAAGGAAATAAGTGAAAAGACATTTTATGAAACTTTTGCAGATCAAAATACAAAAGAAGATATGGAAGAATATTTAAAAGAAAATTTTGCTTATGAAAAAGTTGAAGCAGAGCTTAAAAATGAGTATTCAAAATTTTATATAGTAGAAGATGGTGACAAAGTAGCTGGGTACATGAAGGTTAACTTTGATAAGGCTCAAACAGAAGAGGGATATGATAATTCACTAGAAGTTCAAAGAATTTATATACTTGAAGATTATAAAGGAAAGAAAATAGGTAAGAGTTTAATTACAGAAGCTATTGAATTAGGTAAAAAGAATGATGTTGACTATATATGGCTTGGTGTATGGGAACATAATTTAGATGCTATCAAATTCTATGAGAAGATGGGATTTGAAAAGTTTGATACACATATATTCGTACTTGGCGAAGATAGACAAACTGATAATTTAATGAAGTTAATGTTATAATTTACTGTGGGATAACTATAGGAAATAACGTTGTAATAGGCGCAGGAAGCGTAGTTACTAAGGATATTCCAGATAATATGATAGCAGTTGGAAATCCATTTAGAGTTCTTCGTGAGATTACTGAAGAAGATAGAAAGTATTACTTTAAAGATAGAGTTTTTGACATGGATGATTATAAGTAAGTTTATGTTTAATTACTTATTTCTTATTACTGTTGCCAAAAGTGACAAGGGTAAAAGAAGAATGTAAAAATATTAGAAAATACATAGGAGAAAGTAAGATAATATGAATTTTAGAAAATCAGAAAAATCAGATGTGAAATCAATAATGAAAATTATAAAGCAGGCACAAGAATATTTAAAAAGCCATGGAATTGATCAATGGCAGAATAACTATCCTAATGATGATGTGATAAATAGTGATATATCTAAGGGAGAAAGTTATGTTGTTGAGGAAAATGGAAATATTGTGGCAACTTCAGTAATATCTTTTAATAAGGAAAAAACATACGATATTATACATGAGGGTAAGTGGCTTACTGATGGTAAATATGCTGTTATTCATAGGATAGCTGTAGATAATACATGCAAGGGGTTAGGTGTTTCCCATAAAATAATTGAATATGCAGAAGAAATGTGTAAGGAAAAAGGTATCAATAGTATAAAAATAGATACTCATAAAGAAAATTTATCAATGCAGAAGATGCTTGAGAAAAATGGATTTAAATATTGTGGAATTATTCATTTGGCTGATGGGGCTGAAAGAGTAGCCTTTGAGAAGAATTTCTAAATAATTTTCAGCAGTTAGAAATATAGTATTAGTTTATATGATTATGAAAATAACCGTTATTTTAGGTGAATTATTATCCTGAAATAGCGGTTATTTTTAGTGTAGAAAAAATAATATAGCAAAATTATGATTTGTTTAGAGGAATTGCATTAGTTTTGCCTATTATGAAATTTTACTATAAATAAGTTAACTAACAAAGTTGGATTCTGAGTTTTAGTAAATTTATAACATTGCTAATATAGTTAGACTTCTATATAATAAAGTTTGTTAATTAACTATTAATACTATCTTTGACTAGTTATAGAGAAGGAAACTAATTATAGAGATTTGTATGTATTAGTTTTAGAATTATAAGAAGATAAATTAAAAATATGGTTTTAGAACATTTTTCGTGGTTATAGCTTTATAAGCTATGGGATTTTTTTATGAGCAATAATCAAAATTGCTGCCCTCACTTTATTCTCTATTTTATATAAAAGCTTATTGTAGGTAATCATTTACAGGGGTGTCTACATTTTTTGAATTTATTTAATTTAGAATTTAAATATATAGTAGGAAAAATTATTTTAATACTAAGTAGTATTGTAAAAATTACATAATTCTTGAAGAACTATTTTAATAAAAATAAGATTATGTAAATTGCGCATGAAAGGAATAGACAAGTGAAAAAAGGAAAATTTAAAAAAAAGTTTGTGAGCATTATGCTTTTAATTTTTTTGATTGTCAGTTTTACTACTCCTCCAGTCTATGCACAGAGTAATATTTTTATTGGTGTAGATAATGTAGAAGTAGCAGAACATACAACATTTGATTTACTAAAAGGTGTATATGCACAAAATGAAAAAGGAGAGAAATTACGAGTATCAGTAGCAAGTATACTATGTGATAATAAGAAAATTGACCAGAATGACAATTCAGATACTCTTTTGATTGGCAGTACTGGAACAACGTACATAGTAAATTATAAAGCAGTTTCCTCGGATTTTTCTGAAGAGTATGAAGCTTCAAGAAAAATTATTAGTGTTAAAGATAATGATAATAGTGAAATTAACAATTATTCAGGTGAAAATATTGCAGAATTAGTACAAGATACAACTTCACCAGGAGCAATAAAAGTGTGTTATGCAAATGGAATTCATTACGTTGAAGATAAAGAAGATTCTGATAGTAATCTGATTGTTTATGGTATGAATAATGAATTAAGATCGCCTAATGGAAATGATGCTCCTTATTATAAAGATAGCATTTTGAATCCAAGCGATTTTAAATCTGAAGATGATTATAAGGAATGTAGTAAAAGGCTACGTAAAATACTATATGAGGGCTACCCATATAATGGGGAGAAATTATTTAAAATTGTAGAAGATTCAGAAAGACATATCCCAACAGTAGAAGAGTTTAATGATATGTTAATTCCATTACCAGTATTAAAAGATGCTTTTCCTGAATTAGCTGATTATGATTTTTCATATAATGATTGGTTGAATAAGAATGAGAAGCATTTAAGTGTTCTCTCATCATTTATAAACGAAGTTCTTAAGCTAAAATTATCAAATAAAGAGACATCTAATGGGTTAACAGCTGATGAGATATGTTCTATGCCATTTTACAAAGCTGCATACTGTATGGTATTAGAAATGGCTGAAACACCATTAGAGATATTTTCAATAATTTATGAAGATTCATACTATCTGACTAAAGAACAAGCGTATTTATCAACACAATGTGCAATTTGGATATTATTAAATGAATATAATATTCCTAATAATAATTTAACTCAATCAGTCTTTGCGAATTATCAACTTGCAAAAGTTTTATATGAAGATTCAAATATGGAAAGTGAGCTATTAGAATATAAACCTGATGTTAGTAAAATAAGATTAGAAGGGAATTTAACGTTTGATTACAATCCTAGTGATGGCATGTGGCATAGTGGAAAGCTTATGATAGAAGAACCAGCTGGATATAATGGGGTTTATAAGCTTACTCTCCCAGAAGGAATTACTATAGTGTCTAAAAATTTATCTCAGGTTTTTGGTAATAGTGAATTTGAATTGATTTCAGACAAGCAACCTGAAAGTAATGAAGTTTTAGAAATAGAAGCAGATTTTAATTGGTTAAAAGAACTAAGAAAATATACACCAGTTACGGATACTAAAGTGGATGGAAATAAATTTGAAAACATGGTAGGAGAAGTTGTAGGAAATGAAGATTTTTCATTAGAAACTCATATTAATTCTGATGATGTACCAAGTGATAGTCCAGGAAATCAGCCGGAGGATGTTCCAGATGATAAGCCAAACAATACCCCAAGTGATAATCCAGAAGGTCAACCTGGGGATATTCCAGATGATAAGCCAAACAATACCCCAAGTGATAATCCAGAAGGTCAACCTGGGGATATTCCAGGTGATAAGCCAAACAATACCCCAAGTGATAATCCAGAAGGTCAACCTGGGGATATTCCAGATGATAAGCCAAGCAATACCCCAAGTGATAATCCAGGAAATCAACCAGGGAATGCTTCAAATGGTAAACCTAATAATCATCCAACTGCAAATAAAGCTGATTTAATTATTAGTAAAGTAATTACAGGAGAAGCAGGAGATAAAACTAAAAAGTTTACCTTTGAGATTAATATAGAGAGTAATAAAGGGGCAAAGTTAAATGGTACTTATAAGTATTTAGGAAGTGTTAAAAAAGGCTATGAAAATGAGAGTACAGCACCTGAAAATGGGGAGTTAACATTCGTAAATGGAAAAGCTCAAATTGAACTTTCTCATGGACAACAGATTATTATTAAAAATTTACCACGAGGCTACACTTATACAGTTGTTGAAAAAGAACAAAATCAAGATGGTTATACAACCACATATAATAATGTAACAAAATCAGCAGTAGGAAGCTTAGATAAAGATTCAGAAGTTGATATAGTTAATGATAAAGAAAAAATACCAGAGAATAATATTCCAGGTAATTTAGGTCCAAATGAATCCAATGGATCTAGTGGAAGTAGTAAACCAGATAGCTCTAGCAATCCAAATGAGCTAAATAAAACTGACAAACCTAATGATTCAAGCAATCCAAATGAACCAGATAGAGTTGATAAACCTAATAATTCAAATAAGCCAAGTGAATCAAATAGAATTGATAAATCATATGGTTCAAGTGAGTCAGGTAAACTAGATAAAACTAATAAACCTTATGCTTCAATTAAGTTAAATAAGCCTATTAAAGTTGATGGTTCAAGTAAGGCAAATGAATTAAATAAAGTTAATAAACCTGATGATTCAAATAAACCAAATGAATGGGATAAAGTAGACGAACAGAATAGCTCAAATGAGCCTGATGAGCTTGAAAAAGAAGAGGTTAAAGATAACTATAATTCTGAAGAGGTGTTATCTCAAGCTAAAAATACAAATAATATAATTATTTATATTATTAAATTAATGCTTATTTTATTGCTAGTTTTAATTCTTATTGTTTTCTATAAGAAGAGAAATAATAAATAAGTATATGGATCAATGTTAAAAATTTAAAAAAAGAAATATAAGAAACAACTGGAATACTTAGAGCAGTGATAGTTTTAAGCATTCCAGTTTCTTTTTGATTGTAAATCATAATTATTTAATAATAGATTACATAACGAATTTTTTATACAGTAGAATATATTTAATTTAAGTAGTAATTTCAGTATTATAATAATTTTTATAGTTCATATAATAATTATTATGTAAAGTAAAGTACAACAAAGTGGTGGTTTGGTGGATATTAATAATTTAGCTATAATTCATACTATTCAAGAAAAGAGGAAATTCCTATGACTGACGTCATAGGAATATAAGCGATTCGCACAAAAACAAGTTTTTGGCTCTCTGCTTATAGAAATAGTATATTTCCATAAGAAAGATAGTTATTTTGTTATAGTTTAAAATTAAGGTAATTAGCAATATATTTAATAAAAAATATAGATTGATTCATAAAATTGAACTGATTGATATTTTTAAAGATCTAAATTACAGATATATAATTAATTAGTAAATGTTATGATGATATAGTAAAATAATATAAAAAATTATTGATTGGAGGGTTATTATGGAACTAAATCATTTGTTAAGTAAGGCGGTAGAGTATAAAGAAAATAATACATTTTTTAGTGAGTTTAATCAACAAAAAAAGAATTTTACTAATAGATTTCCTATTACAAGATTGATGAATCTTCCTATAGAGGAATATGTACTTCAGAAAGATAATTATCCTAATAAATACCATGATACTTTTGTATATTGGCTTGAAAGAAAGAAGGGTATTGGTGGAGGAATAGGCGGAGGTAATTCATCTAAATTTTATATTTATATGGATAAAACAGGGGAGTATTGTGTTGGCTATGGAAATAAAAAGAGATATATTTCAGGTGAGGAACTTTCATTTCAATATAGGGAGCTTATTTCTAAAATTGCTAAGGCAATTAAATTGGCTAAGGATGAGAAAATAAGTGAAATTAGAGGCTTGGATATACCAATATGGAATATGGTTCTTTTGAAAATATTATCTATATATGTACCTGAAAAGTTTATTGATATATATTCTTCAAAAGTCTTAATACCATTAGTTGAAACTCTTAAACTACATGTAGAAGCTATTCCAGAAAACATTATTGAGATTAATTATTTAACAAAGAAAAAGTTATTAAGTATGCCAGAGTTTAAGGGATGGAGCAATGCGAAGCTTTCTAATTTTATATGGGAAAACATGCAGGAGAGAAAGCCAGTATACTGGGCATTAGGACATAATTATGATAGAAATCTAGATGTGTTAGATATGTTACTTAAAAAGAATAAAATATCAATTGGATATTTTGATGAAGATTTAAGTGATGTTATTGGAGACAAACAAGAACTTAAAT
Organism: Clostridium sp. SM-530-WT-3G; assembly: GCF_012843905.1. Taxonomy (GTDB): domain Bacteria; phylum Bacillota; class Clostridia; order Clostridiales; family Clostridiaceae; genus Clostridium. The sequence continues at coordinate 16,815 of NZ_JABAGC010000004.1, read as the reverse complement.
TATATATGGAAAGTAATAATTGTGATAAAAATTCTATAAAATCCTTATGCTATTTTAGTGACATAAAAAAGGATGATATAGTGATTTTAAAAAGTTCATATACTGAAGGAACAGATAAAAAAACAACTGTATTTGAAGTTTCAGCAATGGCAAGAGTAACTGAAGATGCTGAATTAGGATATGAGTATGATGAAGAATTAATTCATACATTACCTGTTGAGTGGATTTCTAAAGATAAGAAAATAATTAGAGGTATTAATTATTTAAAGACAATAACACCAATAAAAAATAAGGATATACTTAATATTATTTTAAATCAAGAAAATGAAAAAACAAAGTTGATAAATGAAAATGATGATTTAAATGAAGATTTAAAAAACATAATCTTATATGGGCCTCCAGGAACAGGAAAAACTTATAATGTTATAAATAAGGCATTAGGAATAGTTGATCCTGAAGGATATTCAGAAATAAGTGATACAAATAATAGAGAAGAGATTTTAAAGAGATATAAAAATTATGGAGATAGAGGTCAGATTCAATTTTGTACTTTTCATCAAAGTTATGGATATGAGGAGTTTGTTGAAGGTTTAAAGTCTGATGGTAATGGCAATTTTGTAACTGAAGATGGAATTTTAAAAAGAATTGCATATAGTGCAGCTTATGAAGCTTTAAAAGATGAATATAAAAATGGTGAGCAAACATATGAAGAGAAAAAAGAAAAAGTAATGAAGTATATGAATAAAGAAAAAGCCTTTAAGGAAGCAAGTAAGTATGTACTTATAATTGATGAAATTAACAGAGGAAATATATCAAAGATATTTGGTGAACTTATAACTCTTTTAGAAGAAGATAAAAGAATAGGAACAACTAATCAGACAAATGTCTTTTTACCATATACAAAGGAAATGTTCTGTCTTCCTAATAATCTCTATATAATAGGAACTATGAATACATCAGATAAATCAATTGCACTAATTGATTCTGCACTAAGAAGAAGATTTTCTTTTGATGAAATTATGCCTGACCCTGAAATACTAGATGAAGTAGATGGAATTGAGCTAGACAAACTTTTGACTGTTATAAATGACAGAGTTGAATTTTTATGTGATAGAGATCATTTAATAGGTCATGCATATTTTGCAAATGCTAAAACGTCATTTGACGTTATTGATATAATAACTAAAAAGCTTGTGCCTTTATTACAGGAGTATTTTTATAATGATAATGAAAAAGTAGGTATGGTTTTAGGGGGAATAGGTACATCTTCAAAAGACAAATATATTATCTATAAGGAAGAAAAATCCGCAACATCTTTATTTAAGGGATTTTCTAATATATCAGATTTAGGAACAAAAACATATTTCAAAGTTAAGAGTAACTTTGGAATAGAGGAGATTAAAAATATATATGAATAATAAGTATATCATATTACGAGAAGCGTTTGATTGGATTTGTATAGGAAATGAGAGTAATGAGTTAAATAAGAGTGAATATGATAAATTGTGTATTTACTTGAAAAAGAATTTACCTAAAGTTTCTGTTTTATATGATTATAACAGATTGAAATTCATTAATTATGTTGGAATAATACATATTGATAACATTGTAATAGAGATTCTGCCTAAAATATCATTAAGTACAGATGCTGCTGAAGATAGAAAAGCATTATTGTTTATGCTATCTAAATGCAGAAAAATTAATGTTGATATTAGGAATATGATAGAGAGTAATATAATTAAGCAACACCTTATTAATATACTGGCTAAAATTTATGTTACAAGGCTTAAAAAAGAAATTCAAAGGGGTATGCATTACGAATATAAATCTGAAGAGGAACTATTAAATAGAATAAAGGGTAAAATTATGATTACAGAAAATATAAAAAAGAATCCTTTTAATAAAACAAAAGTGTACTGCAGATATGATGAATTTACATGCAATAATATGCTTAATGCAATTTTAAAAAGAGCAGTTTGTATTTTATATGATTGTGTTGATGATGATTATGTAAAAAGTGAACTTAATATTATCAGAAAAATGATGGTGGAAACTGATGATATATATATTTCAGATGACATATTGGATAGCTATAGTTTAAATAGAAAAAGTGAGCGGTTTTCAGAAGTTTTATCTATTGCTAAGCTTATATTGAAAAATTCAACTATGGATAAATCAATGGGTGCTGATACTGGTTTTTCAATATTATTTGAGATTAATTATTTGTATGAAGAATATATAGGAATTGTGCTTAAAGAAGTAATAGATGATGAAAGGATTTCTTTGAGTGCTCAGGAAAAAAACAAGTATCTTCTATTTAATACAAAGAAAAATAAACATGAAATAGCATTAAAGCCTGATATAGTTATTTATAAGGAATCATCTGTAAAGATGATAATAGATACAAAATGGAAAGCATCAATGGTAAATAACATGGAAACATATAAGCAAAGTGATATATATCAAATGTATGCTTATATTACTACTTATGAAACTTGTGAAAAATGTATTTTACTATATCCTAAAATGAGTAAAGAAAATGATCACTCCATATGGAAGTTAAATAATACTTTTAATGATAAAAGGATAGCTTTGCATGAAATAGACCTTAGTAGTTATGAAAAAACAAAGGATGAATTAAAGGAATTGATAGCAGATTTATAAAATATTCTTACACACCGTTGTCATTTGTGGCAATGGTATTTATATAGATTTGAACAATTTTTTAAATATAGATATATATAAGTAAAGTTATTCACAACATAACAATTATGTATTATATTAAAATAGAAAAACTATAATAAACGGAAATTAAATATAATTTAAACTAGATTCTGGGTTGGAACTCCTAAAGATAGAGATTCTGTAAAGAGGTATGAGATATACAAGGAGCTAATATCTTCAGGTAAAATGGATGAAGGCGGTCAGACTGATGGAGATGGAAAATGGAGTTCTGCTCAGTTTAAAGCATTACCAGTACCATTAATGAGATGGGTTATGGGTAACAGAATGCATGATGATGAGATTATGTGGCTTGCAGATTATGCTTTAGAACAAAAGAGTAAAGGGAATAATTATCTGAGTGCATACAATTACATATGCGTGGAATAAGCAAAATAATAGATATGAATATATTATTCAAAACAATATTTATGGATGGTCACAGTCAGGTAATGAATACTATGAAAGATTGCTAGGCTGGGGAAATAAAAATTGGAGTGAGTGGCATTCTGCAAGTTATGCAGTTTTAGCAACTGATGCAGTAAATGATTATGATAATTATATTAAGGCTACTGAATTAAATATTTTAGCTGATGCTTATAGTGATAATTCTACTAAAAGAGAAGCATACTTAAAAGCTTTAGATTATCAAAAAATTAATGTGGATTCTATGGAAGGCTTAATTAATACATATAAAGCAGACAGTAGTACTACAAGTACAGATTATTTTAATTTAAGTAAAGGAATAATTGATACATACACATATTATCCTCAAGCAATGGTTGAGTTCTTAAATATCTATTAATTCAACTAATGATATAAAAGTAGGCTTAGTTGGTATAGATGATATATTTACTATAGATATATTAGATAGTAAGCCTATTACAGAATCAACTGTATATAAAAATGATTTAGAAAATTTATTAATTGGTGATATAGATAACTTAGAATTTTCATTAGATGGTGGTAATACATGGTGTGATTATGTAGGTGGTCTTGAAAATGGTATAAGATTTACAGGAGATAAGACGGTAAAGCTTAGATACAAGGCTTATGGACATTATCTTCAAGGAAATAGTGTAGATTATACTTTTACAGAAGATACAAATACACCTGAAAAGACTTATGTACAATTAAACAATGTTAAACTAGAAGGATACTCAACTCAACAGGATGATTCAGATCATGCTGCAACTAATTTTATAGATGGTAATTATAATACAGGATGGCATACGAAATTTAACTATACAGATCCTGATAAATTCTATACTGTATCCTTTGATAAAGTTAGAAATATAACATCTTTAGAATATATAGCATCAGGTGGATTCAATGGGATGATAAAGGATGCAGATATATATACAAGTCTTGACGGTGAAAACTGGGTTAAATCAGGAAGTAATTCAAGTGGTGGTTCTGGACATCATCATTCAAGTGGTAGCAGTTCTGGTTCAGGTAGTAATTCAAGCAGTAATTCAGGAAATGACGCAAGCAATGAATCCAATAATACTGTAAACTCAGAAAATAAAGATGATTTAGACAATAATAATAATGCCGGAATTAAAGATTCAGGATGGAGCCAAGGCAATAATAATTCATGGTCATATTATAAGGATGGTAAACCAGTTAAAAATGACTGGGTTCAAGATAATAATAAGTGGTACTACATGAATGAATCAGGTGATATGGCAACAGGTTGGATGCAATCTCCATATAGTGGCAAGTGGTATTACATGGATGGATCAGGAGCTATGACAACTGGATGGGTTCAAGACAATAACAAGTGGTACTACATGAATGAATCAGGTGATATGGCAACAGGTTGGGTACAATCTCCATACAGTGGAAAATGGTATTATTTAAATCAATCAGGTGAAATGCTTACAAATACAACTGTTAATGGGTATGTATTAGGTCCATCTGGAGAATGGATTAAATAAATTTAAGTGAATAAAGTGTAAAATAGATACTAACAATATTAGAATTGTTTTTCTGATATTGTTAGTATTTTTTAATTATAAAGTTTTTATTAGAAAAGTCTTTCATATATTTTAGTGATATAATTAATTTGGTAAATAATTCAAATGGTGGTGTCATATTAAATGAAAAAACATTTGGGGGCTTTTTTAATTATATTAGGTGTATCAATAATATTAGGTTCATTATTTATAAAATTTAGAGTTGATTATAAAAAGAATCAACTAATTAATGAATTTAAAGAATCTATGGTTAGTTTACAGAAGGATGAAGATGAAAATAATATTAATGTCAATAATGATTATACGAGTGTAAATGAAGATGATTGTGTTGAAATTAGTTTAGATGAAAAAGAAAACTTGGATATTAGAAAAGAAAATGTAATAGGTATAATTGAAATTCCTAAAATTAATCTTACAGCACCTATTGGGCAAGGAACTGATAAAGAAACTTTAAAGTATACAGTAGGTCATTTTGAAAAGACTGCAATGCCAGGGCAGAAAGGAAATTGTTGTATTATAGGTCATAGAAGTTATACTTATGGAGAATTTTTTAATAGATTAGATGAAATTAAAGAGGGAGATAAAATAATAGTTAGCTATAATAATAATACTTATAATTATATTGTTAAGAAAGTATTTGTAGTTGAACCAGAGGAAATTTCAGTATTAGAACATGATAATAATATTGAATCAGAGATAACATTAATTACATGCACACCATTAAGGGTAGGGACTCATAGACTTATAATAAAAGGTGAATTAGAATGTTGATAAATACAAGAAGCTTTTAGTTTTTCGTAGATAGAAGAACTGAAAGCTTTTTATTTTTGCTTTAAATTTTAAATATTTATTTAGTAGAAAATTAATTTTACATAATTTTGGTTTTATTAAGTGAAGAAAAAGCATATATTAAATTGATTGAAATTTGTAAATAGCAGAAAATTTAGCTTTTTATTTATATTTCAATCAACTATACACATACCAAAAATTTACAATTAACAAATTAAGGAGGGAGATTTATGTACAAGGTTTATAAGGGTAAACGAAAGAGTAGAAATTTATTTGAGAAAAGCTTAGTTCATTTTATGAGTATTTCATTGCTTTTTCAATTATTTGGGCTGAATTTCACAAATAAATTAGTGTATGCAGATGGTACAGAAGATAAACTTAAAAATACAAAAGTATCTTTGTTAAATGGGAAAGATGAAACTGTTAGTGAATTAAATTTGAATGATAGTATTAAAATCAAATATAATTTTGTAATTCCCAAAGGAACGGAATTAACCGAAAATACGGAATATACATTTGAATTTCCAGATGAATTTAATACGGTCAGTGAAGGAGATACAGTTTTTAATGCAGTAACTACGAAGATAGAAAAATTAGAAGCACCTTTGAATACTTTAGCAAATCAACAAGAAAAAGTCGCTGATAATCCTGAAAATAAAGATATACAGGAAGGATCAGCTGAAGAAATTACTGATAATAAGGAACAGCAAGAGAAAAATGTAAATGAAAATAATGACGAAGATATACCTAATGAAAAAAATGATGATAATAAAAATACAGATGAATCAAATCAAAGTGAAAACTCTACAACAGAAGTAAAAACTGAATTAGATGTAAATAAGGAAGTGAAAGCTGAAAACAACGAAGTAAAAACTGAAGACAAGAAAGAAAATAATATTGAACCTAAAAATGAAACGAATAATGAGGCTAGCAATAGTGAAACAAAAGAGAGATTAAATAATAACGAAAGTAATGAGGTTCAAGAGAAATCACAACAAACTTCAGGTGTTATTAAATTAGAGCAGAATACTGAAGTTAAAGTTAATCCAGCATCTTTAGAAAAAGAAAAAACTGAAGAGGTTTCATTAGATTTTATTAATTCTATGAATATTGATATTAAAGAAAAAGATGGGAAAAAGTTTAATAGAATAATTATTAAGTCAAAGGCTCTATCTGCAGAGGAAGATATAAAGTGTGAATTTACAGTGAATACAACTGTAAGTAAAGAAAATGTTAGTATTGATGAATTTAATAAAACTAATGAACTTAAATTTTATATTAACAATAAAGTAATGTCTTATAATCTTTCTTTTAAAGGCAAGGAGATACCTGCAAGTGATTTTATTACTGGAGCCTATATATCAGATAAGAGTTTTTCAAGTGATATTAATGAAGAAAGCTGTCCTATGAACCCTGGATTTGAGGAATATATTAAAAATCATAAAATAGAGAATTTTGACCCGACTTTAAATTCTCTATATACATGCTATAAATTTAGAGTTCCTGAAGATATTTCTATTGATAAAGGAGATGGCTTTACACTAAAACTTCCAGATGAAATAGCAAAAATTGCTCCCACCAAAGAATTCGATTGTGATTTGAAAACTGATAAAAATATCAAAATAGGAAGAATATATTTCAAATCAGATAATACAATTAAAGTTGTGTTTAATGAAGAAGTTTCTGAAAATTCAAAGGTAGAAGGTTATTTTTGGTTTGGTAGAAAGATTGAGGAGAAAATAATAGAAAATAAAGAAGAGGTTAATATTGTTTATAAAATAGGTGAGGAAAGTTTTGAATTTACAGTAAACTTAAAACATGAAGATAAGAAACCAAGTATAACTAAGTCAGGTAAATATGTTAGAAGTGAAAATGCGATAAATTGGGAGGTTAAAATAAATCCTGGAAATAGTTCTGATATATTCAAAAACTATACTGTGTATGATGAACTTAAAGAACCAAAATTAAACAGCTTTATTACAGATTCATTGGTAGTAGATGATATACCTATGCCAGATAAAACAGATTGTTTTGATGGAAGTAAATTTAAATATACCTTTGAGGAAATAAAGAAAAATGAAGAGCATTGTATAAAGTTTAAAACACAGCCTACACAAAAGATTGTAGATTCAATTGGAGAAACATATACAATTAATAATGCTGCAATATTAAAGGATAATAATGAGGATACTGCTTCAGAATTATGCAAGGCTACAGCTAAGGTTGATATATTAAATGATTATATAAAAAAGACAGGTAAGTATGATGCTAATGGAAAACAAGTTATTTGGAATATTTCTATTAATAATAGTAATATGGAGCTTAAAGATGTAGTTGTAGAAGATAAAATTAATACTGATATCTTTAAGATGCCAGAAATTGCTGATATTACAGCAAAAGATGGAACTGTATCTATATCCGGTTCTACTATATTTATTAGTTATCCAGAAATTAAAGAAAAGAAGACAATAACAATAAAAACTAAATTAAAAGATGATGTTTATACTGAATCTTTTGGTGCTGAGAAGATAGTTGATAATAAAGCCAAAATTTACATTGAGCAAAAATTTGTGCAGGAGTCTGTTTCACCTTCAGTTAAAATAGGTACTATAGGGGAAATGATAAAAAAATCACTTGTATCTGGTCAAGGTAATAAAGTTACAGACTTAATAGTATGGAAAGTAAATGTGAATTTGAGTAAAATAAAAATTAAAAATGCTAGATTGTATGAGTCGCTTTCAGATAATCAGGAATTTAAAAGTGCAGATGTGTATAAAGCAGAGGATTTTGGCAAACCAGATAAATCTCCAGTGAAGACAATTAATTCATTATCTATAGATGGTGATAATAAGAGTTATATTGATCTTGGTTTTTTAGATGATGAGTATGTAATTATAGTTACTACTAAATTGAAAGATAGTGTTTTGAAAGAGTTTAGAAATAAAAATGGTTTGGTTAGTAATTTAGTTAAAAACACATCTACTCTTAAAGGTGAAGGATTAAAATTAGACGGGTATTCAGCTACTGCATTTAAGAGTATAAATACTACTGTTCTTGAAAAGAAGGGTAGTTATAATAAAGATGATAGAACAATCGAATGGACTATAATTGTTAATAGTTCTCATAATCCTATAACAAATGCTGTACTTACAGATATTATACCTGAAGGTCAGGAGTATGTAGTTGATACATTTTCAATTGAAGATAAACAACAAGGAGATAGTAAGAAAGATTCTAATCTTCCAAGTAGTACTGTAAAATATACTGAAGCAGAAGCTGGAAATCCATCTAAGGGTGGAACTTTAACTTATGAATTTGGAAGTGATGTGCGTGAAGATTCATATATTATAAAATATAAGACTAAGATATCTGGTGATAAAAAGTATAATGAAAATTCTAGTTTTAAAGCTAAAAACACAGCTAAATTAAATGCAGATGAGTTTTCAAAGCCTGTAATTAAAGAAGCTGAAGTTGAAGTTAAAAATTTCTTAATACAGAAAAAATGTGCTTATAATGATGGAGATGATTTTATAACATGGGAGGTTTATGTAAATCAGAATAATATAATGCTTAATAATATGACTATAATTGATGAACTTCCAGAAGGGTTAAAGCTAGATAGTGATACTTTAGAATTTTATAAAGTAAAGTTGGATTCTAATGGTAATATTACTGGTGATAAGGAGCCAGTGCCACAAAGTGATTATAGTGTTGATTATGATATATCAACAGGTAAAATCACAATAAGCTATCCAAAACCAACAAATGATTCATTTTTGCTTAAGTTCGAAACACCTGTATTAATTAATCAAACAAAGTATACTAATAAAGTATCTATTGAAAGCAACGAAATAAAATCTGTTACAACACAAGAGTCTAAATTTGTAAGATTTGATGAATATGGTGTAGGCGCACGTGGTGAAAAGGGTACTATAAATATAGTTAAAGTTGATAAGAATGATGAAACGCATAAGCTTCCAGGAGCTAAATTTCAATTAATTAGAAAATCTGATAATAAGATTATGGATTATACTGACAGTGAATCAACTACTGATGATGATGGTAAGGTTACATTTAAGAAGGTTAAGTATGGAGATTATATTGTAAGAGAAATAAAGGCTCCTGAAGGATATGAAACTGCTGTTGACCAGGAGGTTACTATTTCATCAGAAAATGAAACTGTTAATCTTAAGTTTACTGATGAATTTATAGTAGTTAAGGATATAGATATAAGTCTTATTAAAGCATTTAGTGATAATAAGACTGGAGTCAATGTGAATGAAGGAAGTGGAGCTGAATTTACGTTATATACTGATCCAGAGTGTACAACTTCATCAGCAGTATCATTAAACAAAGAAGCTTTATGGGATGGCTCTAAATATATTGTTATTTTCAAGGTAAATTATTTGGCTAAGAATACAAAATATTATTTAAAGGAGACTAAAGCACCAAATGGGTATTCGTTAAATAGTACTATTTACTGCTGTAATATAGATGTAGATGGAAATGTGACTTATGCTGAAATAAATGAGGATGGAACTATGAGTGATTATACAAGTGAAATTCCTGTATGCCTTAATAATAAAGAAGATAATGGCGGAGGTTCTTCATCTGGCGGTCATCACCACCATCATAATAATTCAGATGATGATGATGATGACGATAATTCAAACAAACAGCCTGATGAAACAAATCCAGAAAATCCAAGTGATAATCCATCTATAAATAATGGGCAGACAAATCCTAATACTAATATACCAATAATTAATCCAGGAAATAACAATCCAAATGGTAGTACAATTAGTAATTCACAGTCTAATACTGATAAACCTAATAAATCTGAAAAAACATCACAAAGTAAATCAAGGCTTCCTCAAGCAGGTTCAATGATTGATACAAAAGTATTGGTTGTTCTTGGTGCTATTTTAGTAGTATTAGGTGTTGGAATCGAAATTAGAAAGAAGCATACTAATTAGGTATAGGATTTAGATAACTAATATATATAGTAATTAATATATTAAATTTATAACTCTCTTTATAGATGATAGTTAAGACTGTTTCTATAGAGAGAGTTTTTGTTTATATAATCATGTATAGATTTAATTTTATACAAATAATCTAGATGGTACGCCTAAATAAGAAAATACATATCAATATGCACTTTTAAAGCATGAGTGGAAAAAGTTTTAATTAACTATTAATGTTATGGTTAGTGTTTGATAGGATATAACATTTGTTTAAGAGAAATGCAACTATAATATATACAAAAATATAGAAATAATGTATAATTTTGAGGGAATAAGTGATTATTAATAATTGAGAGGTGTAAAAATGTATTATAGTGACGTTGAAAAATTAGCAAGTTCATCGGAAAGCAAGCTTAATATAGCTGATTCAAGTTTTATTAAATATTTTGGACGAGCTATGATGGCTGGAATATTTATATTACTAGCTACAATTCTTTCAAATGTAGTGGGAGCAGTTCTTTCTGAAAACTTTCCTGAAGCTGCTAAAATATCAGGAGCAGCATTATTTAGTTTTGCAATAATAGCAGTTGTATTCTTTGGTGGAGAACTATTTACTGGTAATAATTTAGTTATGATTATAGGGTTAATCAAAAAGAAAGTAAGTTTACAAGCTACAATGAAAATATGGATTTATTCATTTTTAGGAAACTTTGTTGGCATATTTGTATTTGCTTATCTTTTTGTAGCAAGTGGTGCAAGCTTTGATCTTATAAAATCTTATGTAGAACCTGTAGTTTCTGCAAAAGTAAACCTATCAGTAATGCAGTTGATTTTTAGAGGAATCTTATGTAACTTCAGTGTATGCCTTGCTGTATATAGTGGTATAAGACTTAAGAGTGAAGTTGGAAAAATGGTACTTATGTTTTTGTGCGTTTTTACATTTGTAGTTGCAGGATTCGAACATAGTATTGCTAATTTAGCTGTATTTTCAATATCATATTTTGCTTCAGGAAGTATTCCAGTAGCAGGAGTTTTAAATAATCTTTTATGGGTTGTTATTGGAAATATTATAGGTGGTGGAGTTCTTTTAGGAGGACTAATACACATATCTAGCATTAAAGATAATTAATATAATTAAAACAAAAGGCATTAAGGGAAATTAACATATTTCTTTTAATGTCTTTTATTAATATTTTACTTACAAATGATAAAGAACTTGTATCTTTCTGTACATTGGCAGAAGAGGATGACATAAGAGATAGTGGACTTACTCCATGGATAGGATTTGTATATACTTTTCCACAGTATAGAGGGAATAGGTATGCAGGAATTCTTTTGGAGCATGGATATAAAACAGCTAAAAATTATGGAGCTAAGCAGATTTATATTTCAACTGGTGAAACTGGATTGTATGAGAAATATGGATATACATTCTATAAAATCATGAAGGATACGCACGGTGAAGATTCCAGAGTTTATAAGATTAATATTAAGTAACTATAATATTGCTTAAGATAAATTGATTTTGATATTATTCAAGGTGAAGCTATTAAAAGAGATGGAACAATGCATGTTCATGTTGAAAAGGACAATGGTAAAGCTGTTTCAGTGCAGATTTTAGGAAATACAGTTATTGCTTTTAAAACAGAAATTGAATATTAAAATGTATAAAGACAGTAATAATTGATTTTAAAAAACTTAATCAATTATTGCTGTTTTATTAATTTTAAGAACTTAAAATAAACAGAAATAAATTTAATTGGGGAAATTATTTTTAATTTTATTATTGGACTTACTTTGAGTGCTTATTATATCTAATAAAGAATATATACAAATTATGATTGATAATGTATAATATGCAAGGATTACAAACAAAAGATGAAGAGGTGTAAAAATGTACGATAGTGATATTGAAAGTATGGCAAATTCGGCAGTGAGTAAAGTAGAGATTGCTAATGGAAGTTTAGTGAAGTACTTTGCACGAGCTATAATGGCAGGAGTATTTATATTGTTTGCTACTGTTCTTTCAAATGTAGTGGGAGCTATTCTTTCGAAAAACTTCCCAGAAGCAGCTAGAATATCAGGAGCTGCATTATTTAGTTTTGCAATAATAGCTGTTGTATTATTAGGTGGAGAACTTTTTACAGGTAATAATTTAGTAATGTTTATTGGAATAATTAAAAAGAAAGTAAGCATAGGGTCTACAGCTAAAATATGGATTTATTCATTTATAGGAAACTTTATTGGTATTTTTATATTTGCCTATATTTTTGTAGCTAGTGGTGCTAGCATGGATATTGTAAAATCTTATGTTGAACCTGTAGTTCATACAAAAGTAAGCTTATCAGCAATACAGCTAGTTTTTAGAGGAATATTATGTAACTTTAGTGTTTGTCTTGCTGTATATAGTGGTGTAAGACTTAAAAGTGAAACAGCAAAGATAATTCTTATGTTCTTATGTGTTTTCACATTTGTAGTAGCAGGTTTTGAACACTGTATTGCTAATATGGCAACATTCTCAGTTGCATATTTTGCAACAGGAAGCCTTCCAGCAGCAGGTGTTTTACATAATATGATCTGGGTTGTAGTTGGAAATATAATAGGTGGAGGAGTTCTTTTAGGAGGACTACTATATATTTCAAGTATTAAAGACAAGTAGAATAATAAAAAAGCATTAAAAGAAACTATAGAAATTTCTTTTAATGCTTTTTTATTATGAGCATTATTCTATTTTATAGTATAGGTTGAAAGAAAAGTAGAAGGATTCCCTTGAAGCTTGTGTAATGATAATATATAATTTAAAAAGTATGAGTCATATAAGGAAATCTTATACAAATTCTAAGAGTAATAATTATACAAGGAATTTGAAGACGATTAATACTTAAAAACAGGTAAAATGTGCATAAAAATAAGGGGTAGTAAGGTTATATTATTAGCAAAATGAAAGATAAAATGTTCTGGTAATTATGAGTAGTAAAAAGAATTTTTGCTATAGTATTTTATTGGGAGGTAATATGAGAAGAAAAGACAGAGAAATAACTGATTATAATAAAATGATAAAAATCATGCAGAAGTGTGACTGCTGCAGATTAGGTTTTATAGATGAAGATGGAGTATATATACTTCCATTGAACTTTGGAATTAAAGAAGATGATGGAAAGCTTATTTTATATTTTCATGGTGCAAAAGAAGGCAAGAAAATCAACTTAATTAAATCTCAAAAGCATATTGGATTTGAAATGGATACAAAACATCAGCTTGTAAAACATGATACAGCATGTGGCTATTCATATTTATATGCAAGTATTATAGGCAAGGGAGAAGTGTCATTAGTTGAAGATATTACTGAGAAAATCATTGGGTTAAACAGTATTATGATGCATTATAGCAAAAAGCAGGAGTGGGTATTTACTGAAGAAATGGTTAAAGAAATTGCTGTAATAAAATTAGTGGTTGATAATTGGACATGCAAGGAGCATTAATAAAAGAAACATTATCAATGTTTCTTTTATTAGTTAGGTGATTATTTTGTTAACTAATGCAACTTTAAAGTGACAAGTTTACTATAAATGAACCTGAGAGTTGGTGTATGCTGCCATGATCCAGAAGGTGATGCTATAGGTCATATGTAAATTTAAACTTCAAAATAGAGAATTCCCATTTTTCTTTAAGTTGGAGTAGTTCACTAATATAAATGTTTAGATTGAAAAGTTGCAGTATTTTGAAAAAAGACTGTGACTTTTTATTTTAATGTGGGAAAATATTAAGTTCTCAATTAAAAATTAAATGTAAAGTTATGAAATGCAGGGGAGAATAGATGAATTTGCAAAACGTAATATAAGGGTGTAAGATAAAATTAAAGAGATAAATTATATTGCTTGTTCTTAATTATAGGAACAGACAATAGTATTGATTGGGAGATAGGAAGATGAAAAAAGGATTATTAACAAAGGTATTATTATCTTCATTAGTAATTGTATCAGCAGTAGGATTAAATCCAATAAAGGCTCATGCAGAATGGAGACAAAACTCAACTGGATGGTGGTATACTAAGGGAAGTTTATGGTCTGTTGGATGGGACAATATTAATGGAAAGTGGTATCATTTTAATAAAAATGGCTACATGGATATAGGATGGCTAAATGATGGAGGCAAATGGTATTACCTTGATAAGAATGGCGATATGAAGACTGGATGGATAAATTATAAAGACAAGTGGTACTATCTTGATGGTAGTGGATCTATGGTAACTGGTTGGTTAAATGATGATGGAAAGACTTATCTTCTAGGACAAGATGGTGCAATGGTTACTGGTAGTAAATTGTACAAGTTTAAACCATCAGGTGAGCTCATATCTGCTGAGCCATATATAGATGAAGCAAAGAAGCAAAAGCAGGCAGAAGTCAGTCTTTATGGAAATCCAACAACAGGCTATACTTGGGAATACACTATTGGTGATAATAGTATTGTAAAGCTTGATTCAAAGGATTTTATCTCTGAAAATACTGATCCAGAAGTATGTGGAGCAGGAGGAACATTTACTTGGAAGTTCTCAGGATTAAAGGCAGGTACAACTGAAATTACTTTTAAGTATTTAAGACCTTGGGATGAAAGCTCATTATACGAAACAAAGACTTATGTATGTACAGTTGATAAAGATAAGAATATTCTATTAGAAGAAAAGTAATAGAAATATTACAATGAATTTTAAAATAAGATATTTTATTTGTTATTTAGGTGTTGCCCATTTGTAGCAAAAATAAAAGTCATAAAAATATGGCATTATTCTCATTGTTAGAATAATGCCATATTTTTATTTTAAATTAATTTATTATTATAATATTCTTTTTTATGTATTAATTAGCTATATTTTTATAATAATATGGCAATAATTACAATTGCGAGTCGGTAATATAACTTATAAAGTTTGAGTTTATAAAATAGGGTGAAATATAGCTGTACAGTATTATGTAAAATTTAATACATAGAAACTTTATAGATTGAAGCATAGATAAGCATATTTAATAATATTTTATATAAAGGTAGTATTAGAGCTTATTAAGATGGGAGGATGATGTATCAATGGATATTAGTATTAAAGAAATTAAAAGGAATGCAAGGAAAAGTTTAAAAGGTAAGTGGCACTTGATGATACTGATCACAATACTTTATAGTATAACAGGACTTGTCTGGAACCTAATTCCTGATATAATGAACAACTGGAATTCAACCTTTGATATAATAAATATTGTAGTTGATTCATTATTGATATTTGGATATATGAATATAGTTCTAGATGTATCCAGGAGGAAGTTCATTGATATATCATTGCTATTAAAGGGATGTACCAAATTTTTTAAAGCTTTAGGTATTAAAATATTAATGTTTGTTTTTATAACACTTTGGTCACTGCTTTTTGTTATTCCAGGTTTTATAGCAGCCATTAGTTATTCTATGACATTTTATATATGGGTAGATAATCCTGAGATTGGAATTAAAGAAGCTATAACAAGGAGCAAAGAACTTACAGAAGGTCATAAGCTAGAGATATTTGCTTTATTATTTAGTTTTATGGGGTGGATTCTATTAGCATTAATACCAGCATGCATTATTAAAGGCTATTTTCCACAGTTCTTTAATTTTACATTAACTTTAGGAATGATAATTGTAGAACCATATATAGCAGTATCCCTTGCAGATTTTTATAATAAGCTTATTGATGAAAAGGCTAAAGAAGAGACTAGTTATTTTGTATAAAAAATATATTTCAAGCATTGCCTTTTGTGGCAATGTTTTTTTAAGGCAATTTTGCAATTTGAAATCTAATTTAAATTGATAAGTTTATGTTACGCTAAGGTTTTAAAATATATAAGATATGTGTGATATAGTACTGTTTTAATAGCATATAGAGCTGTTTTCAAAAAATGTTGTTTATAAGTTATACAAAGTTAAATGTAAACAAGTAGTTTTAGTGGGCTGGAACTGGTCCTAATATTTTATGAAGTATATGAAGTTAAACATAAATTGATGTGAAAAATATATTACAAGACAAGTTCTGATTTTTTAATATTACTTGTTTTTATAAATCCAAAATATTTTACTAGGGAGTAGGACATATCCATAGACTTAAAGCAATAATCAAGGTTAAATAATATAAAATAGGATAAATAGTTCTCTAAATATTTAGTTGCTATTCCATAAAAATCGCAAAACCAAGCTGATACTTTGTGTCCAATATGGTTAATTTTATCGTCAATAACTCTAGATTTGCTTTTCCATCTTTTGTTAGTTTTATTATTATACCTTTCACTTACAGCTCTTAAGAAACGATTCCATCCATTAGTGATAATTAATGCTTT
>NZ_JABAGC010000039.1 GCF_012843905.1 Clostridium sp. SM-530-WT-3G | reverse complement strand
AATAGTCTTTCCTATTCTGTTTGCAAATTCTCCTATTGAGTAATATTTCACAACTTATCACCTCAATAAGATTATATAATAAATAGAAATATATTTTTATATATTTTTATAGATTATTTTTAACAGTTAAAAGCCTCCCACAATTTAAATAAATATATCAAAAAGACTGCTTTATTATCTAAGCAGTCTTTTTGATAACACATAAAAACTATGCTTCAGTTTCTCGTGTATTTTCCTCTTCTTTTTTATCTATAAACATTCTCACTTTTAATATTCTATTCTTTTCTACTTCTTCAGCAATAAGCCTTATGTTACCTATTACAACCTCTTCATTTTTCTCAGGCATTCTTCCAAGTTCATTAATCATAAGACCACCTACAGAATCAAATTCTTCAGACTCCATATTTACTCCTATAATATCACTAATATCATGAAGTCTTACACTTCCATCAAAAATATATTCATTATCACTTATTACTTGAACAGATGGTTTATCTTCATCATATTCATCTTCTATGTCACCAACAATTTCTTCTATCAAATCTTCTATTGTTACAATTCCAACAGTTCCACCATATTCATCAAGTACAACAGCAATATGGTTCCTTGTCTTCTTCATTTCTTTAAATAATTCTACTATTTTTTTAAATTCAAAAGTGTAATATGGTTCTCTTATATATTTCTTAATATCAAAATTTTCTCTTGGATTTTCCACCATAGCAAGATCTTTTACGTTTAAAATACCTATAATATTATCTATTGTTTGATTATATACAGGGATTCTAGAGAACTGTTCGCTCTTAATCACTTCCATTAGTTCATCATAATTAGCTTCTTCGTCTATAGATACAATATCTACTCTTTGAACCATTATGTCTTTTACTTGTTGATCAGCGAAATCAAAAACATTAAATATCATTTCCTTTTCAACATTTTCTAAAACACCTTCTTCTTCACTTACATCAACCATTGTTTTTAGTTCTTCTTCTGTAATAAATGATTCTGTTGCATTAGGATTGCCACCTAATATTTTAATAAACAATGATGATATTCCTGTGAATATACCTATAAATGGTCTAAATACAAATACAATTATTCTTATTATCTTTGCTACTTTTAAAGCTACTGTTTCAGACTTTTGTTGTGCTATTGATTTTGGAGTAATCTCACCAAAAATAAGTACAAGTATAGTCATTATTCCTGTTGCAATTCCAACACCACCACTACCAAATATATTAGTTGCAACTATTGTTGCTAATGATGATGCTCCTATATTTACTATGTTATTACCTATTAAAATTGCACCTAAAAGTTTATTTGGGTCTTCCAAAAGCTTCTCAACTAGCTTTGCATTAGGTACTCCTTCTTCAACCATATGTCTCAATCTTATTTTACTTATAGACATAAGAGCAGTTTCTGACATTGAAAAAAAGCTAGACATTGCAATTAATATAAGTAACACAATTATCTGCCACGTATAACTAGAGTCCAAAAATAATCACTCTCCTAAAAATTTAACATATTGTATTACTAAATATTATACCATAATTAGAGATATTATAAATGACTTTCCAATATTTATTAACAATTAAGTCATATTTATGTCTTATTTATCTATAATTCACTATATTATTGTAATCTCCTTGTTTTCTATTAATTATTCATATTTTAATTTCCTTTATTATTTATATGAAAAATAACCGCTGCATATTGCAGCGGTTATCATTTAAAAATGTCTTGTGTGATTAAGCATTAATATATATTATTTCTTCTTGTTTTCCTTTTTACCTTCGTTTTTTGAAGCTTTTACTGTATCAAATGCATTTATATACATTTCCTTTAATTCTCTCATTAATGGATATCTTGGGTTAGCTCCTGTACATTGATCATCAAATGCTTGCTCAACCATTTCATCTAATTCAGCATAGAATTTTTCTTCATCTACTCCAGCTTCTTTAATAGTCATTGGCATGCCAACTTTTCTTTGTAATTCTTCTATAGCTTTAAGTAATAATTCTACTTTTTCAGCCTCTGTCTTTCCACCTAATCCTAAGTAGTCAGCTATCTTAGCATATCTAGCTACTGCTTCTGGATATTTGTATTGTGCGAATGCTCCTTGCTTAGTTGGTGCTTCAGTAGCATTGAACTTAATTACTTCTTTTAATAATAATGAGTTAGCCATACCGTGTGGTAAGTGATGGAATGAACCTAACTTATGAGCCATTGAGTGACAAATTCCTAAGAATGCATTAGAGAATGCCATACCAGCTATACATGATGCATTAGCCATTTTTTCTCTAGCTACAACGTTAGTTGTTCCTTCATTGTATGCTAATGGTAAGTAATCAAATACTAACTTGATTGCTTCAAGTGCCATTCCGTTTGTGAATTCAGATGCCATTACTGAAACATATGCTTCCATAGCGTGAACTAATACGTCGATACCAGCACAAGCAGTTAATCCCTTTGGTGAAGTCATCATTAATTCTGGATCAACGATTGCCATATCTGGAGTTAATTCGTAGTCAGCTAATGGATATTTTACTCCTGCTTCTTCATCAGTGATAACTGCGAATGGAGTAACTTCTGAACCTGTACCAGCTGAAGTTGCTATAGCTACCATCATAGCTTTTTGACCCATTGTTGGGAATTTGTATATTCTCTTTCTGATATCCATGAATGTCATTGCTAAATCTTCGAATGATACTTCTGGATGTTCGTACATTACCCACATAATCTTAGCTGCATCCATTGCTGATCCACCACCAAGTGAAATTACAACGTCTGGGTTAAAACTTAACATTTCTTTAGCTCCAGCTCTTGCACATCTTAAAGTTGGATCTGGCTCAACATCGCAGAATATTTTGTATTGAATTCCATGTGCAGATAATACATCTGTAATCTTGTTAGTATATCCTAAGTCAAATAATACTTTGTCTGTTACGATAAATGCTTTCTTTTTACCCATTTCAGCTAATTCTTCTAAAGCTATTGGTAAACAACCATATTTAAAGTAAGTTTTTTCTGGAACTCTGAACCAAAGCATATTTTCTCTCCTTTTAGCTATTGTCTTAACATTAATTAAGTGTTTTGGACCAACATTTTCAGAAACTGAGTTTCCACCCCATGATCCACATCCTAAAGTTAAAGATGGTGCTAACTTAAAGTTAAATAAGTCACCTATAGCTCCTTGAGATGCTGGCATATTTATTAATGTTCTAGCAGTCTTCATTTTGTGTCCGAATGTCATTATTCTGTCTTTACATTTGATTTCATCAGTGTAAAGGATAGATGTATGACCTAATCCACCTAATTCTATTAATCTATCAGCCTTTTCTAAACCTTCTTCAAAGTTCTTAACTTTGTACATAGCAAGTACTGGAGATAATTTTTCGTGTGAGAATGGTTCTTCTAATTCTACTGAAGTAACTTCTCCAACTAAAACTTTAGCGCTTTCTGGAACGTTAACTCCAGCCATTTTAGCTATCTTGTAAGCAGATTGACCAACTATATTAGCATTTAATCCGCCTTTTTCGTTTAAGATAATCTTTCTTACTTTATCTATTTCTTCACCTTTAAGGATATAAGCTCCTCTTAAAGCTAATTCATTTTTAACTTCTTCATATTTTTCTTCTACAACTAATATTGATTGTTCTGATGCACAGATAACTCCATTATCAAAAGTCTTAGACATAAGAATTGAGTTTACAGCCATTTTTATATCAGCAGTTTCATCAATTACTGCTGGAGTATTACCAGCTCCAACTCCTAAAGCTGGTCTTCCTGATGAGTAAGCTGCCTTAACCATTGCAGGACCACCTGTAGCTAAGATGATATCTGATTCAGCCATAACGTTTTGTGATAATTCTACTGATGGTTCATCAATCCATCCGATTATTCCTTCTGGAGCTCCAGCTTTTACTGCAGCTTCTAAAACTACTCTTGCAGCTTCAATTGTAGCTTTTTTAGCTCTTGGATGTGGAGAAATGATTATTGCATTTCTAGTCTTTAATGCTATTAATGTTTTGAATATTGCTGTTGATGTTGGGTTAGTAGTTGGTACTATAGCAGCAATAACTCCTATTGGTTCAGCTATTTTTGTAACTCCATAAGTGTTATCTTCTTCTAAAACACCACAAGTTTTCATATCCTTATATTTGTTATATATATATTCAGCAGCGAAGTGGTTTTTTATAACCTTATCTTCAACTATTCCCATTCCTGTTTCTTCTACAGCCATTTTTGCTAATCTTATTCTATTGTGATTAGCTGCTAAAGCTGCTTGTCTAAAGATTTTATCTACTTGTTCTTGAGTATATTCAGCAAATTGCTTTTGTGCTTTTCTTAGCTCTTCAATTCTTTTTGTTAATTCTTGAGCATTTGTTACTTTCATTATATTATTCCTCCTAAAACAAATGTCATACTCATTTGTTTGTTCTAAAATTCTTTTATTTTAGTATGTGTATTTTTTCTCTTAAATAGTAAATCGTAATATGTGTAATATTTTTTGTTATTTTTTTAACAACCTATGATTTGATTTTAAATCATTGTTTATTTTTTGTCAATCTTTTTTTTATGTTTTTTTATTTATTTTAGATAAAAATAGAAATAGTACTATATAATACGTCTAAATATCCTTAAATAACGTTTTCTTAAAAATAATTTATTGTCAAAGAATAATACCATTTATTAATCTCTGTTAAACTTATTTCACTTTATCACGCAAAATATTACATTTTTATTCATTTATTGTAATTTTTATTATTACTGTTTTTTATTTCTTGTTTTTTTACAATAAAAAAAACATGCATATGCTTAATACATACGCATGCCTTTCATAACTATTATTGAATTGCATTTACTTCGTCTAATGTTGGCATTGATGCTATAGCACCATAATTTGTACATGTTATTGCTCCAACCTTATTAGCAAAAGCAATTATTTCTTTCCATTTATCTATACTTATATTCTTCTTATCTTCAATATCTGAAACTTGTTTTAATACTGCTCCAACGAATGAATCTCCTGCTCCAGTTGAATCCACTTGGTTAATCTTTATCGATGGTATTATTGCACTTTCACCATAAACACTTAAATAAGTTCCTTTAGAACCTAAAGTTATGGTAACAACTTTAACTCCTAAATCATGTAAAGCCTTAACTCCTGCTTCTAAATCTTTTTCTCCTGTAATTAAAGTTAATTCTTCATCACTTAATTTAGTGAAATCACTATATCTTAAGAATGTCTTACTATCTTCAACAAATTGTGCAAGCATATGTGGCTTGATTAATGCATCCCTATAGTTAGGGTCAAAAGAAATATATATATTATTTTCTTTTGCATAATCTAATAATTTAAAATAAGTATTTTTTAATTCTCCATCTAAGAATCCTGTAGCTGACCCAAAGTGAATTATATCTGTAGCAGTTATCTTTGAAGTATCAACATTTTCCAATGAATATTCACCATCGCTTCCTCTTAAGAAATCAAAGTTACGTTCTCCATCTTCATCAATACCTACTAATGCCATAGTAGTGCTTCCTTTTTCAACTGTCATTTCAGTGTTAATATTTAAGTCTTTTAATATTTGTACTAAGAATTTACCAAAGAAGTCATCTCCTACTTGACCTAAGAATGCAGCATTTCCTTCTAATTTAGTTATAGCAGCAGCTACATTTGCTGGTGCTCCTCCAGCTTTCTTCTCAAATTTCACTCCATCTTTTAATCCTTTATTATCAACACATACCATGTCAATTAAAAGTTCACCTATACAAAAAACATTTTTATTCATATCTTACACCTCTTAAATTCCAAATGCATAATTTATTAATATTAATATTATTATCACTTTGTATTTCTATTTTAAAGTCATCTGATTTAGGGAAATACATAAAAGTAGTTGTTTCTAAACCATACTCATAATATATTTCCATAACAGAATTATCTATAAACATATGTAAATCTAAACTTTTTTCAGCTTTTAATTTAAACTTTCTTATTCCTCTTCCACCAAGCTCCATATTATTTCTATCTATTGTACACACTTCACTTAATTTATCATAAGTTAAGGATATATATTCATCATTAAACTTAAATTTTAAATTTATACAATTATTTTGTTCAATATTTAAATTTAATTTTATTTCAACATTTCTATTATCTAATTTTATTTCATAATTATTTTCCACTTTATCTTTAATATCTACAATTTTAGTTTCTCTCAAATTTTCTAATTTTTCAAGAGGCTTTTGATATAATACATCATTCTTATATTCTAAAACCCTAGGTAATGTTAATGGGAACATCCACCCACCATTCTGCGCACTTGGATACTCAGAATCCTTATCAGGCATTCCTACCCATCCTATCATTATGTTCTGACCATCATGAGTAAATACCTGTGGCGCATAAAAATCAAATCCCATATCTAATTCTTTAAATTCAGTATGTTTTTTTAATTCAACATTATTTAAATCCAATTCTCCAATCATATATCCTGATTGATAAATATTTTGATTCTTAAATTCTTCTGCTTCTAATCCTTGAGGAGAGAATAATAATGCATATTTATCCTTACTTACCTTAACCAAATTAGGACATTCCCACATAAATCCAAAGTTTTCTTTATCAGTTTTTAATTCACCTAAAAATTCCCACTTTTCAATATCATCTGATTTATATATTAAAGCAGCTCCAGTTAAGTTATCTCTTTGTACTCCAAGAATCATATAATAAGTTCCATCTTGAACGAATATCATTGGATCTCTAAAATGAGCAGTATATCCTTCAGGTTGTTTAGGTATTACAGGCCCTTTCTTTTTAAAGCTGCCATCCTTATGATAATCAACTATACACTGATATGATTCTCTATTGTTATTTTCATCTTTTACATTACCAGTATAAAACAACTTTAATGTATCACCTTTAACATAAGCTCCTCCAGAATAGCATCCATTCTTATCAAACCAGTCTTCAGGCTTTAATATAATTTCAGGTTTAGAAAAATTAACAAAGTCTGCTGTTTTTACTAATCCCCAATGTTTTGTCTTATGTTCACATCCAAAAGGATTCCATTGATAAAAAATATGATACTTTCCATTGTAATAGCTTAATCCATTAGGATCATTCACAAGGCCAAATGGCATTTCAATATGACTTTTATTTCTCCATATATTGCTGTCTTTATTTTGATAATACGAATCTAAATCTTCTTTTATTTTATGATAAACTTTCTCATTGGTCATAATGTGATTCTCCTTATTTATATTATTTGAATTAATAACGATAATCAATAAAATCCTATTACAATATTAAATCTTTCTTACACTTTCTCTTTGTATAAATTTAAGTGATAATGTATTATCTTCTTTTATTTTATTACCCTCTATTAATTCTAAAATTCCTTCTGCTGTTTTTTCACCTATTAATTCATAATTAAATTCTACAGTTGTAAGTGTAGGATAAGATACGCTTCCTACATCGTATCCACCAAACCCAGCTATAGATATTTCATCCGGAACCTTAATATTATTTTCATGTAAATAACGTAATATTCCCAAACACATATTATCAGTAGCACATACAATACCTGTAGGCTTATATTTTAATATTTCTGGTGCTTTTTTATATGCGTTTTCAAAAGAGAAGTTCGTCTTTACGAAATCTACTTTACTATTTTCATTATCTTTAGTAAATGCATCAATAAATCCCTTTTTACGTTCCACACCAACTGCAATATCTTTTTCATCTACACCAACAAAAACAACTTTTTTATGGTTATTCTTCTTAAAATAATTTCCCATTATTCTACCTGCTTCATAATCATTAATCTTTATATAATTGGTGAATTGACTTTTTTGTCCTGTAAATATAGTAGGAATATTTAATATATTAATTAATTTTATATGTTCTTCAGTTATTGCTATAGAATTTACTATTATTCCATCAACACCCTGCTGTGCAAGACTACTGATATTTGAAATTTCTTTTTCTATACTTAAATTACTTACCAAAATAATACCTTGATAATCATTTTCTTCTAACTTTTTAGTTATTCCTGTAAGTAAATTGCCTGCTGTAACTGAATTTATTCTTGGAAGAATGATTCCTACAAGCTTACTTCTCTTAGTTTTTAATCTCTTTGCAAAAAAATTTGTTTCAAATCCAGTCTTTTCTATAGCTTCTTTTATCTTTTTGGCATTTTCTTCACTAACATATCCATTATTTAAATATCTGGAGACACTGCTCTTAGATACATTAACCATATTAGCTATATCTTGAATTGTTACTTTTCTTTTCATCCCATCCTCCACCTAAGTTGTAATCAGTAATATTATACCATTCTATAATATTAAACATAATTGATTTAATGCTATGAAGATGTTGTGCTTCTCCTTAGAAAATAATTTGGTATTATTATAAAATATATTCTTAATAGACATTAAGAATATACTTTATAATAATACCTATTTAAAATAGATATTATTTTTCTATAAAGCTAGATAGATTTAGTAAAAACATAAAAAATATTTTTACTAAATCTATTAAATTATCCTATATTATTTAATTTCAATTTATAAAGTTTAAATCGAAAACTAAATCTGGGATTTTTCAGTTTCTATTCTTCTGTTTTGAATAAGAAGAAAGTTAAGCAGAATGCTACTGCTATTGATACACCGTTTATTATAAGATATCCAACTATGTTATTCATGTATAATAATATCCCTGGAAGTGCTGTTATTCCCATTCCTGTTCCAGCCATATTTAATATTCCTGAAAGCATACCACCTGCAGCTCCACCTATACATCCAAATACGAATGGTTTTATAAATCTTAAATTAATACCGAATATTGCTGGTTCAGTAATTCCTAAGAATGCTGGAACTGCTGAAGAAATATATAATGAACGTTTTTTCTTATCTTTAGTTTTTAATGCTACAGCAAGAGCTGCTGCACCTTGTGCTACTATACCACAAGTAATCATTGCATTGAAAGGATTTAATCCTGTACTTGATAATAATTCAACTTCTAATGCGCTGAATGCATGATGGATACCAGTTACAACTATTACTTGGTGAACACCACCAACTATTGCTCCACCTATTCCATAAGGAAGTAACATAAAGCTCTTTATTGCACCAAATACCCATAATTCGATTGTATGCATTATTGGTCCAACTACTAATAATCCTAAAATCATAGTTACTAATAAAGTTAAAAATGGAGTAACTATTAAATCTATTACATCTGGAATAAACTTCTTTAAAAACTTCTCAGTTTTAGAAGCAATAATTCCAAGTACTAATGCTGGTAATACTGATCCTTGATATCCTACAACTGGAATGCTTAATCCAAATACTGATAACATTATTGGCTGTGCATCTCCAGATGCTATTTGATAGGCATTTGGTAATTGAGGTGCCACAAGCATTAATCCCACTACTATACCGATAACTGGTGTTCCTCCAAATTTTTTCATTGTTGACCAAGCTACTAATGCTGGTAAAAATGCAAATGCTGTATCAGTTAATATTTCACTAAATAAATAAAAATTAGTTCCTGTTTGTAATAATCCTAAGTTAGTTAAAAGACCTCTTATTCCCATAAATAGTCCTGTTGCTACTAATACAGGTATTATAGGAACAAAAACATCTCCAAATGTTCTTGATATCTTTTGTAATAATGACATATTAGCATATGCATCTTCCTTAGCACTGCTAGCTGCTAAGTTTTCTGACCCACCAACTATTTCAGCATACACCTTATTTACAAATCCTGTTCCTAAAATTATTTGATATTGTGCTGCTGCAAAGAATTGACCTTTAACTCCATCAA
This sequence comes from Clostridium sp. SM-530-WT-3G, assembly GCF_012843905.1. GTDB lineage: Bacteria > Bacillota > Clostridia > Clostridiales > Clostridiaceae > Clostridium. Next base: position 18,786 of record NZ_JABAGC010000039.1, on the reverse strand, counting down.
TGTTTTCTATTGCTTTTTCATCAATTTTTGACTTGTCGTTTACTATTATTCTTAATCTAGTCGCACAATGTTCTATTGACTTAATATTTTCTTTTCCACCAATGTGTTTTAGAATCTCTCTCGCTACTACTTGTTCTTTCATAACATATCTTCCTTTAATTTAATATTTTTATGATACCAGTTCCATATCTATAATGTCAATATATTTTTTACCTATAAATCCAATTTTTTCATTAAAAATATACTCTGCATTTTCATATTATCGCTTATATATTTATTATTTCCAAACTTTTTATTTATATTCATTCAATTCAACTGTAAATTATTGGTGAATATTAGAAATTAATTTATGGTATCAGTTCCATGATTGATATAAAAAAATCTATCTAGCTTTATTATTTCTAGATAGATTTTTATTAAACTAAAATATAATCTTAGATCTATATATTATTTTTACTGTTTTTTCAAGTTCACTATTTAAAGCAACTTGAATTTTATTATTATTTCTTAATTGAAAAGTATATACTTTTAATCCATCTCTATTAGAATTAAAAAATACTTTAGCTCCGTTCTTATTTATATCATTATTTTTAGCTATATAAACACTTTCAACATCTTCAACACTTATTTTCTGAACTAATTTTCTCTTTGTACAAGAATATATCTTACTTATATCTATATTTCCATTATATAATTCATATTCATAATCAACATATGAATATCTACGTATAATTAATAAAATTACTCCCATTATTAATACAACAAAACCTATCGGCTTTAAAAACACCATTAATAGAATTAACCCTATAACTATTAATGCTATACTTATATTTTTCATAAGATTAAACGTTTTTTTCGATTTGTCTGACGAAATAAATTGTTCTAATGCAACTTCCATAATTCTTTCCCTCCAAAATACTTTCAAATAATATAAATAGTTAACATTTTATTTGTATAAAACTATCAATATATTATTATTTTACCATATTTATCTAAATAAAATAATAATATAATTACTCATTATTGCTGTTTGTGATATAATATACATATATTTCCAACTAATATTATAGGAGTGTGAGAGTATATGGGAGTAAATGACATAATTAAAGTTGGTAACAATATAAAAAGGATACGTAAAGACAAAAAAATATCTCAAAAAGATATGGCTAAAATGCTCAATATTCCAGGTTCAACATATTCTAATTATGAAAATAATAATAGAGAACCAAGTGCTAAATTACTAAAAAAAATTGCTTATATCCTTGATGTTAATGTAAGTGATCTTTTATCTATAAATGTTAAAGAAAAAAATTCTACTGTTTTTAATAAATACTTATTAGATGATAGCAGCACCGTAGAAGTTATAGAAAAATTAATAAGACTCTGTGAATTTAATATAAAATTCAATGAATTTTCCAACAATAATTATGGTATTGAAGAATCAATAAAACTTGCTATAGAAAATAATGCAATTCCATTAACCTATATAAGCAATGATCAGGGAACTTTAAATCTTACAAATGCTGAATTTATGCAATTGACCGATAAAGTAATAAATTATGTTAAATCAGAGCTAAACAACCTTATTATTCAAAATTCATAAAAACATATATATTAACATCGAGGTGATATCTTTATGTTTTTTAGCTTATCTAATTAAAAAAGCGTCATGTACAATTGTGGCGCTTTTTTATTTATGAAAATTATCCAAATTATAAAATTAAAGAATAAAATAATAAAAAAATGTAACCCAAAATAATGTTTATACATAATATATACTAAGATTTAGATATCTTAACTTTAAGCAAAAGAAAAAATAGAGAGGTGTTTTGTATGAATTATAAACAATCATGCAGAGGTCACAGATACTACCAATCAAGATATAACAACAGTAATGATAGTAATTCAAATCAATCTTATAGTAGTTTAAGTCAATCAAATAGCAGCTCTAGAAGTAACTCTTATAGCAATTCATTTAGTTACAGCAATTCATCTAGTAGATCTAATAGCAATAGCTCTTCTAGAAGTAATTCTTCTAGTAACAGCAGATCAAGTTCTAGAAGCAGTTCTTATAGTGGCAGTAACTACTCTTCTTCTAATAGTAGAAGTAGCTCTAGAAGTCAATCATCATATAGCAAACCATATAGTAAATCTGATTATTCTGATTACTCTGATTATTACGACAGATAATTAATAAAAGTAATTTATTAGAGATTTAAGTATGGATAAATATTACAAGAGAAATGAAATAGTCAACGGTTACTCTATTATTAAGATAATAGGAGAAGGACGGTATGGTATTGCGTATCTAGCTATAAATGATAAAAAGCAAAAATGTGTTATTAAACAACTAAAGAAAAATATGCTCAAAGAAACAAGAAAAAAGCTATTTTATGAAGAAGAAATACTACAAAGTCTTGATAATCCAAACTTTCCTAGGTTTTTAGGTAAATTTAAAGACAAATATCGTGAAGGCTATTTGTTAGAGTATATTGAGGGTAAAGTATTTGAAGATTTAGTAGTAAGAGATAAATGTAAATTTAAAAGAAATGATATCTATACAATTGCTAGCCAGCTTCTTAATTTAACTGAAATACTGCATAATAAAAATATCGTTCACCGAGATATTAGACTTCCTAATGTAATAGTTAAAAGAAATATGAATCTTGCTCTAATAGATTTTGGTCTGGCTAGATATATAGATAATGACAGATATATACCTGAAACTGATTTCTGGTATATAGGGGATTTTTTAATTCACTTATATTATACAACGTATAATATCACAAATGACGAAGACAAGCCTTGGTACGAAGAGCTTGATTTATCTACAGACGAAAAAATCTTGTTAAGAAGACTTATGGGTATAGAAAAACCTTATAAGGAAATTTATGAAATACAAGAACAACTACAAAAGATAAAAGATATTTGATATTAAAAAATAAAACCATGTAATCATAATCTTTCATTAATGCATTACATGGTTTTTCTAACAAAAATAAAGGAGGTATATGTTTTGCAGCAAAATGCAATTGGTATATTTAAAATATATATAGATAGTTTCAAAGCTAATGCGTATACTGTACACCCTTTCAGAATGATTGGACTTATTGATGTTGATATCATATTTAATGATTCTATAGAAAGAGTAACGCTCCCATATTTCAGATCCTCTGGTACTAACAGTGGAAAAATAGAAGGTCTCTGGTACCCTATTGCAGGCATTAAACTTAAGGATGGAAAATTCAAAGAATTCACACCTTATATTAATTATGTATTATCCAATACAACAAGACATAGAAAAGCAAATGTAGGTTGGTTAGCAAAATCTTTATTTTTCAATACCAATCCACTAGATTCATCAAAAATAAGGGGTTTTTCTAATGGAAGACATTATAAAAGTTTATATTGGGTAGGACAAACTCTAAGAACACTATATGAAGATGGAAAATTTGAAACCATGGATTCATTAACTCCTGAAAAATTAAATAAATTTGTAACATCAAAAAATGTATATTCAAATAATAAACATACTCAAAGAGAAAATTTTGAAAAATTTATTGAGGATATATTCAATGATGTTTAATATAAAAAAGAAAATGGCCTAACTATAAAGTCAAACCATTTTCTTTATTTATCTTGGTACTCCCAGCGGGAATCGAACCCACATCTATCCCTTAGGAGGGGATTGTTCTATCCATTAAACTATAGAAGCAAGTTATTTATTTTTCCTTACATTAATAAATTTTAGTATACTTATTTGATATTGTCAAATTTATCAATTATTTTTACAAGATAATTTTCTTTATATTTTTAATGAATATATGCATAATATAACCCAAAAAATCCATCCTGATTTTTTCTTATCAGAATGGATTCATATCTAGTTTGTTTTTACTTTAAACTTTTTATTTATTCTAACTCTAAATATATCTACAAATTTTGTTATTATCGGTCCTGATAATATTATAATTGCTAACGCTTCTACCCAATGTCTAAAACTTAATTTAGTAAAGCTAAATATATATCTTCCTATTGGTGTAATAAATGCAAGAACAATTATTCCAAACATAGATAAACACAATATTGTTTTAAATGTAGTCAGAGGTTTTGCTACTCTAAATAAGATTACCACATTTATTCCTGCAAATAATAATACTGATAATGTTCTACTATAATCCATTCCATTTCCTAAACCTAACGCTATAAGAAACGTAACAGTAGTAAATGCTGCAAGTATTATTCCATTCGGTATACTAACCGTTAATACTCTAGGTAAAAATCCCTTTTTTACTCCACCTGTACTTGGCAGCATAGCTAAAAAGAATCCCGGTATTCCTATAGCACAGCTTCCAACTAGTGATAATTGAATTGGTAATATTAGATAAGGCAATAAAAGTACTGAACATGCAAATGCTAATATTATTGAATATACTGTTTTAGATAAAAATAATTCTGAAACTCTCTCCAAATTATTTATTTGTTTTCTTCCTTCTTCAACTATCTTTGGAAGTGCAGTAAAATCTGATTTCATTAATACTAGCTGTGCAACAGCTCTAGTTGCATCTGAACCATTTGCCATTGCAATTCCACAATCCGATGCTTTAAGCGCAAGTACATCATTAACTCCATCACCAGTCATAGCTACTGTATGACCTAATTCCTGAAGTGCTACAACAATTCTCTTCTTTTGATGTGGAGTTACCCTTCCAAAAACAGTAGTATTCTTTACTATTTCCTTAAATTTTTCATTATCTTCAGGTAATTCTCTTGCATCAATATATTCATGCCAACCTTGAACTCCAGATCTTCTTGCCACTTCTGAAACAGTTACAGGACTATCTCCAGAAATAATTTTTACTTCTACATTTTGTTTATTAAAATATTCTAAAACCTTTGGAGCTGCTTCTCTTATTATATCTTCTATTAATATTAAAGCTATGCTTTCTACTTTTCCATTTATTTTTTCTCCTGAAAATCCTCCATCCACCTTAGCTAATAATAGTACTCTTCTACCCTTTTTAGCTTCATCTTCTACAGAACTTCGAATTAAATTATATTGTTTGTCTAATATTACTTCAGGTGCTCCAAGTACCCAGCTTCCTAATTCTTCAAATGTTGCCCCTGACCATTTTCTTTTTGATGAGAATGGTATTTTATTTACACATTTAATATTTTTATCATAAGAATAGTATTTATCTAAAATAGCCTTTTGTGTAGGGTTATTACTTGGTAGATTATTTACTAGTAAAGCTAAAACTTTACCAACCTCTTCATCAGACTTAACTCCAAAATTTTTAATTTCAGCAAGCTTTAAATCTCCTTGTGTTAATGTTCCTGTCTTATCTAAACATAAAACGTCAACTCTTGCTAAGACTTCAGTAGCACATAATTCTTGAACTAAAGTATCGAACTTAGATAGTTTTACAATTGAAACAATAAATGTAGCACTAGTCAAAAGTACAAGTCCTTCTGGTATCATTCCAATTATTCCAGATACAGTCCCTATTGCTGCAGTCCTCCATGTAGCACCTGGTACTTTAAGCTGAGTTAATGTAAGTAAAATTGTAAGTGGTATTACAATCCAAATAAGTACTTTAAATATTTTATTAATTGCTGATTGTAATTCCGAATTTGTTATTTTAAATTGTTTTGCTTCTTCTGCAAGACTTGATGAATATGTCTCTTTTCCTACTCTCTTTACAACAGCATATCCCTGCCCTGCTACAACAAAGCTTCCTGAATACAACTTACTATCCTTATGTTTTTCAACAGCATCTGCTTCTCCAGTTAACATTGATTCATCAACTTCCAAACCATCTGAATACATAACTTCTGAATCAGCTAATATCTGAAGTCCTGTTTCAAGATACAAAACATCATCCAGTACTATTTCTTCTATTGGTATTTTCTTAATTTCACCATCTCGTACTACTTTTGCATACGCCATACTTATTACTGATAATTGTTCTAAAGTTTTTTTGGCCTTAAGCTCCTGGCCTATTCCAATGAGAGCATTTACCACTATTACTCCTACAAATATTGCATTTTTAGGAGATCCTGCTAATATTATAATTGTTGCCAATATAATATTTATCGCATTGAAACTTGTAAATAAATTAGCTCTACATATCTGCCAAAATGTTCTTGATGGTGCTTTAGGAATATAATTCACTTTACCTTGCTTAATTCTTTCCTGTACTTGCTCAGACGATAATCCTAATATTCCTAAGCTTTTATCGTTACAGTCCAATTCCGATTTAATTAATCCTTGGTCTCTTGCTAAATTATTTAAATCCATTCAACTTCCCCTATTCTTTTATTTTTTACATATAAAGAATATCTACTATTATTTATAATACTACATAGTATAATTATTTATTATGTTACACTTTTTATTATACATTTATTATTACCTAATTGCATAGAATAAAATCCCACTTTCAAAGTATTTATACTATTAATTATAATTCCAAAATTTTACTGTGGTATTAAATATATATTAATTATTCTTAAAAATTTATAAGTATTTCCTTAAACATAATACATAAACCATTATTATTAAATTTTATCAAGACTTTCAAAAAAAATTTATTTATATTATACTAATTAATGAAATATAATTATGAATTAAGGATGTGTGACTATGAGAAGTTTAATATTTTATCCTGGAATAATAATAAAACTTATATTTTGTAATTTCTATAGAATTAAAATAAATAGATTAACAAAAAAAGGCGATATAAAAGCTAGAGATGCTTATATTCATAAAGTAACTACAAGATGGGCAAAAAGTGTTATGAAGTTAGCTGGTGCCAGAATAACTGTAGTTGGACAAGAAAATATTCCAAAAGATAAAACTGCATTATTTGTATCAAATCATCAAAGTAATTTTGATATTCCTTTATTAATGAGTTCAATTGATGTTCCAAAAGGTTTCATTGCAAAAAAGGAATTGGAAAAATGGCCAATGATAAGTACATGGATGAAATATATAAATTGTATTTTTATGGACAGAAGTAATCTAAGAAAATCTGCTGAAGCTATAGTACAAGGAACTAAATTATTAAAAAATGGTTATTCAATGGTTATCTTCCCTGAAGGTACTAGAAGTAAGGGTGGTCCAATTCAAGATTTTAAAGCTGGAAGTTTCAAGCTTGCAACAAAATCTGGATGTCTTATAGTTCCAGTGACTATAAATGGTACTTATAAATTATTAGAAGCAAATAATAATAAAATCAAAGGTGCAGATGTAGAATTAGTAATTCATCCACCAATTGACCCTACACAATTGAAAAAAGAAGAATTAGATAACTTAAATGAAAAAGTTTGTGACATAGTCCGTAGTTCTTATAAGAAAGCTTAAAACAAGCACTTCGAAAATCGAAGTGCTTGCTTTTTTATAGTTTATTTTATATTTTAACAACTCCCTGTAAATATGGGTTTAATCGCCTAATTACAAAAATTGTATATTGACGTATAATAAAAATATCTTCTAGAATTAAAAAATACTGTTTTCAATCATCAATCTTTACGTAACTTTATTATTAAATTATTGTTATAATTAAATTTATTCCTTAAATTAATGATTACTTATTTTGACATGAATATATTATTTCTGTTATACTTATTTTATTTGCTTATAGATAAAATTTAAGAAAAATAAAATTTTTATAAGTTTATTTAAGATAAAACAAATCAATATTTACAATAAAGAAACGAGGATATTTAATGAGTGATAATCAATTTGCTACATTAGGTCTTAAAGAGAGTGTTGTTCGCGCAATATCAGACCTAGGTTTTACAAAACCATCTCAAATTCAGGAACAAAGTATTCCTGTTACATTAAGCGGAGCTGATCTTATAGGTCAGGCACAAACTGGTACCGGAAAAACTGCCGCTTATAGTTTACCTATACTTACTAAGATGAGCAATAAAAAAGGAATTAAGGCGCTTATCTTAGCACCAACTAGAGAACTTGCAGTTCAAGTTAAAGAAGAAATGACAAGACTTTCAAAATATGAAAAATTAGATATTTTAGCTGTTTACGGCGGTGATTCAATAGATAGACAAATAAGATCATTAAAGAAAGGTGTAGACATAGTTGTTGGTACACCTGGAAGAATGCTTGATCTTATAAAAAGAAAATGCCTTCACTTAGAAAACATAGAATTCTTAGTTTTAGATGAAGCTGACGAAATGCTTAACATGGGATTCATTGATGATATAGAATCAATTCTTAGCCATACACCAGCTGAAAGACAAACTTTATTATTCTCTGCAACTATGCCAGAACCAATCGCAAAACTTGCAAAAAGATATATGAAGCCAGATGCTGAACTTGTTAGCGTTAAAAAAAGTTCATTAACTGTATCAAAAATCGAACAAAGCTACTTTATGATTAACAACAAACATAGATTAGAAGCTCTTTGCAGATTATTAGACTTAGATAATCCAAATTCAGCAATTATCTTCTGTAGAACTAAGAGAGGCGTTGATGAATTAGTTCACGAGTTACAAGCTAAAGGCTATATGGTTGAAGGTATGCACGGTGATATGACTCAAGCTCACAGATTAACTACCTTAAAGAAATTTAAAGAAGGTACATTAAACCTATTAATAGCTACAGACGTTGCAGCAAGAGGTATCGACGTAGACGGAGTTACTCACGTATTCAACTATGATTTACCACAAGATGTTGAATCATATGTACATAGAATAGGTAGAACTGGTAGAGCTAACAGAGAAGGTACAGCTTATTCATTAGTTACTCCAAAGGATTTCTCAATGTTAAAGCAAATTCAAAAAGTAACTAAAGGTTCAATAAACCAAAAGCCAGTTCCAACAGCAGAACAAATAAGAAATAAGAAATTCAGCAACATGATTTCTGAAGTAGATGAAACTATAAATGCTGGAGATCTTACTAAATTTATGTCAAGTGCTATCCAATTAGCTGAATCTCACGATCCTATTTCAGTAATTGCAGCATTATTAAAAATCAAATATGATAATGAAAGCGTATTTGACTACAGTTCAAATAAATTAGAAGCACCTAAAAAAGAAGATACACGTTTATTCTTCTCTGTAGGTAAAAGAGATGGATTAACTCCTAAAGTATTAATTAACTATATTAAAGATAGAGCTAGAGTTAATGCTTCTACAATAGGTCAAATTGATCTTATGGAAAACTTCTCTTTCGTATCAGTTGATGAATCTGTAGCTAAGAAAATTTTAGATAAATGCCCTGGTGGAAAAATTAACAAGAAAAAAGTTAATGTCGAAGTTGCTAATAGACGTAAAAAGTAAATTTATTGAGCCATAGTTAATATATGCTTAATTAACTTCTGGCTCTAATGCAAAAGGAAGATTTCAGGAGTATACACTCCATTAATATTCTTCCTTTTCTTTTTTTACTTCTATTATTTCAGTCTTATTTGGCTCAACTGAATAATTTTCTATATCTATTATTCTTTCTCCACTATCTATCATATATTTTTTAGGCATATTCAATGTATAAATACCATTATCTATTTTTTTATATACTCTTGAAATATCAATATCTTCTATATTATCAAATGTTTTTGAATAATCCTTTTTAATAATTTTCTGATCTACATATCCCAAAAAGCTTACAGGCTTATCGAGTTCTGATTTCTTTAATCTTATATTAATTATTCCTGGATCATATCTTATGCTAAGTTCTCTAAGATCAATCCCTGTTAGGTCAATTTTTAATAAATACATATCTTGAAATTCTTGAAATTCAATAAATCTACATTCTTCATTTTCTATTAATTCTTCATTTATATCATTCAATGCTTTATTATATTCAGAATATATTTTTTCAAAATCAACTCCCCCTATAAAATCAGATATTAGATTCCTAAACTCATCAGAAAATTGAGCTTTATTCATAAAATCAAATTGATTTTGCCCTATACCGCTAGTAAAGCTTATAAAACTTGAAAAATTCACACCACTATTAGGGTTTGTATAATTAAATATCTGATTGAAATTAAATGGAAATAGATTAAACATAATTTCCTCCTAAAAATAGCTTTGTTCTTTATATAATATTTTTTTAAATAAAAAGTGTTAATTATTATAGAATAGTTCTTATTCAACAAAACTATTTTTATAAAAAGTATATAATCAATATAGTTAAACACCTGACATAAATTTTATTATTTATGTCAGGTGCTTTGTGATATCCTTATGCATTATATACAGCCTTTTCAAATTTCCTTATATCTTTCATTGTCTGTTCTCTTTCGCTTTTAGATCTTGTTCCTCTTCCAAGTCTATCAGCCATTGCAACTAATACAATTTCATTTTTATCTACATCATTAAGCATTTCACCTATGTTCTTAAAATTACTATCTTTAGCTACAAATAAACTCTGCATATGCCATCTTATAAGTCCTGTAACCTCTTCAATAAATTCTTCATCTTCATGAAAATATTCTAAGAACTTTCGTGCCATGCCTTTTCCTACTATATCATGATTATATGAAGTTAATCGTCCTTTTCTAATTCTTGTAGTTGGTTTCTTTCCTATATCATGCAGTAATAGTGTCCACATAAAAGCACGCTTATTTTTACTTTTATCCCTATTCTGTGCACCTTCATCTACTACCATCATAGTATGGTTAAAAACATTTCCTTCTGGGTGATATTTAAGATTCTGCTCAACAGTAACCAAGTCTCCTATAACTGAAAAAGGATAATTTCTAAATACTCCTGATTTTAATAATTCTCTTAAATATAAAGATGGCTTCTTATCATTTAACAGATGATTTTCTATGTCTATGAAGATCCTCTTATTATTTCCACTCATAAGTATTACCTCACTTAATATATTTCATATAATTATTATACCAAATATTAATATTCCTAAACAAAATAGACTGTTGAAGAGGGTTCAACAGTCTATTTTATCTATATATTAATTTATATTACCATTCGGTAACATTTTCTAACTCTGGTATGGATTCAGCTTTAAATACAGGGTCCTTTATTCCAGCTTTTTTCTGTTTCGTATAATCCTCTAAAGCTTTAAATGCAAATTTACTAAGCATTGTTATTGCAATTAAATTAATTATAGCCATAATAGCCATAAATACATCTGCTAAGTTCCATACAACTTCTAAACTTGCCACAGACCCAAAAAGAACCATTAATGCTACTCCAATTCTGTAAATAGTTAAATATGATTTTTTATCAGTTAAAAATTCAATATTTGATTCCCCATAATAATAATTCCCAACTATTGAACTGAAAGCAAAAAGTAATATACAGATTGCTATGAATGTACTTCCAAAGCTTCCTATATGAGAACTTAATGCATTTTGTGTAAGTTGTATTCCTGTAAGTCCTTGTGTTAAATCAACATCTGAAAGTAATATTATAAATGCAGTACAACTACAGATTATAAGAGTATCATTAAATACTGCAAGAGTTTGTATTAACCCTTGTTTAACTGGATGTGAAACTGTTGCTGCTGCCGCTGCATTTGGAGCACTTCCCATACCTGCTTCATTAGAAAATAATCCTCTCTTTATACCTATAAGCATTACTCCACCTAAGCTTCCACCTACAACTTGTTTTATTCCAAATGCATTTTCAAAAATCAATGCTATTATTCTTGGAATTTCATTGTAATTTTTTACCATTACAAATAATGCTACTAATATATATGCTACTGCCATAACTGGTACTAAAACTCCAGATACTTTAGCAACTCTTTGAACGCCCCCTACAATAATTATTGCTGTTATTATCATTAATACTATACCTACTGCTAATCTGCTAACCCCAAATGCCTCATTTATTGCAATAGATATTGTATTTGATTGAACTGAATTAAATATAAGTCCAAAACTTAAAGTAATAAGAATTGAAAATGTTACTCCAAGCCATCTTTTCTTTAAGCCTTTTTCTATATAATACGCAGGTCCACCTTTATATGCCCCAGTATCATCTTTCTCTTTATAAATCTGCGCTAATGTAGACTCAACAAAACTTGAAGCAGCACCAATTAATGCGATACACCACATCCAAAATATTGCTCCAGGTCCCCCAAGCGAAATTGCTATTGCTATTCCTGCTAAATTTCCTGTTCCAACTCTAGATGCAGTACTTATACAGAAAGCTTGAAATGAAGATACGTGGCCTTCTTCTTTTTCACCACTTCCTCCACCATCTCCTAATAATCTAAACATTTCTTTTATGTAACGAAATTGAACAAAGTTACATTTAAATGTGAAATAGACTCCTAATAGTATTAGAATCGCAATTAAAATATATGTATATAAGAAATTACTAATGGATTCTATTACACTTGCAAAGTTAATCATATATTATTTCCCCTTGTTTTTTTATATTTTATCCACTATAAATACTTTTAATTATGAAAATATTTATTCATGTAGTGTAAAACTTATATACTATAATATAATTATAATAATCACATTGCAACTTTGAAAATTTTTTATTCATATTCTTGTATTCTTGACTAATTGTTTTATATTTGTCCATAACTTATTAATTTTCATTAAATCTATATATATCAATACTTAATACATAATGTAATATAAGAATACAACGTTATTTACATTTATTGTTTTTGCAATTTAAAAACAATCCACTTTCATTATTAATACTTTTTTTGGTTCATATTGAAATATTTATAGTAAATCCTCGCATTTTTTTATGATGATTAATGTTCTTAATTCAAAAAACTAATTTTTTCACTAAATATGGTTATATAACTTAAAAAAATTAAGTTTTTATCTTTTAAACAATACATTATTATTTTTTTCAATTAGTACAGCAATACTACATTATTATAAATAGGAAATTTTATATAATAAAAAGGCATTCAAAATAATAAATGCCTTTTTGAATACCCTTTACTAATTGGATTATATAATTATATTTTATTAATATAGTTTATCAATACTACATTTTATAATTTCTTTTATCTGGTTATATTTATTAGGCATTTCTTCATCTCTACTTATAAGCTGAATCAAGCTAAGCAAATCTATAATTTTGCATATATCATACCAGTTATCTATAAGTTTATAATCAGAAACTTTTCTATACTTATTTTCAAAAGCATTAATTAACTCATTATTGAAATACTCTTCATATCTGAAGAATTGACCTATGTCTATTAAAGGAGAACCAGCCCTACAAAACTCCCAGTCAATAATTGCAACCACTGATTTATTATTTAGTATTATATTAGTTCCTTGAAAATCTCCATGTATAAGCCTAGAATCATAATCTAATAATGACAATTCACTATTATATTTAGCTATAATATGTTTTATTTTATTTATATTTTCAGGTCCTAATCGTAATCTTACATTTTCATTTATATATTTATCATACAACTTAATTATTGGTTCTAATTCATTCTCAATATATAAATTTTCATTTAGATTACCCACTTTTCTAAACTTCATTGTATGAATTCTTCCTAATATTTCTGCAACTGATTCAACTATTTCTTTAGTTATTTTATTACCTTCATTCACATATTGACTTATAGTCTTTCCCTCAATATATTTATAAATAATATATTTCTTATTATTAATTAATCCCGATTTATATATCTCCTGGACTGGAACATATTCTTTAATCCTACTAAATAAATTTATATCTTTTCTATAACTTTTGTTATCTTCATAAAAAATTTTAAGTAAATACTTGCTATTATTCTTACTGCTTACCATATAGTTAGTAGTCCTACAGCCCTCATTTAACAAAACTATATGTGATATATCATCAGAATTAATTACACCATTAAATAAACCAGCTATACTATCATGACTTATTTCCACTAATGGTAAAGTTCTTTCCCATCCATTTTCCATAGAATTTTCCTCCTACTAGTAAGCTTTTTTCTTAATCCATAAATTATTCTTATATTATATATTAAATATCAGCAACTTATCTATACCAACTCACTATACTATTTTTATTCCATGAAAAATCTAATTACTACTTTTAATATTAGGGATATTTAAAATGTTGCTCTTATTAATAAATAATAAACAAAAAATACTTCAATGATTTTTAACCATTGAAGTATTTCTTATTTTTATATTATTTTAATTCAAAAGATTCGCAATCTGTACATTCAGGCATATCTGGGTGAGATTCATGTGTCCCTACCTTTATTGCATCTAATGTACAATATTCCTTAGCTTGTGCATGATATTTACAACTTTCTACAGAACATTTAATACTAGAATTAATATCCATAATTAATCCCTCCTATTTTCTATTCTATAATAGTATGTACTTAAACCATATTTCTATGCTAACTTTCTTAGATAATCATATGCATCTTCGATTGCTTCTGTTTTAGTTTCAAATATATTATTTTCTCCAACCTTAATTGAGAATCCCATCTTATCTAAGGCTCTCATTGGTTGTTCCTGTACATGAGTTAAATACAGCTTTATATTTAACTTATTACATTGTCTAAGAAGTTTTGTAAGCGCATCTACTGCTGATGCATCTACAGCATGAGTATGTCTCATATCAAGTATTACAACTTCTGTAGTTGATTTTAATTCTTTCATCTTACTTATGAAATCTTGAACAACTCCAAAGAACATTGGCCCATTAACTTGATATACATTTATTTTACCATCTGCTTTTTCTAAAATTTTAGTTACTTCATCATCAAATACTTCTTCATCAACTAAGTCTCTTATTGCAGTAGTATCTGATACTCTTTTCATAAATAAAGCCATTGTAGCAACCATACCAAATCCTATAGCAACAACTAAATCAAATATAACAGTACATCCAAAAGTAATTAAAAGAACTATTAAATCACTCTTAGGTGCCTTTAATAATGCTTTAAATACTCTCCATTCACTCATGTTATATGCAACAACTATTAATATTGCAGCTAATGCAGTCATTGGAATCATTTTAGCTAATGGCATTAAAGCAAGCATTGTAATTAATAGTGTTATTGCATGTACCATTCCAGCAATAGGACTTCTACCTCCTGATTTAACATTAGAAGCTGTTCTTGCTATAGCACCTGTTGCTGGAATTCCACCAAATAACCCTGATGCTATATTAGCTAATCCTTGAGCTACAAGTTCCATATTTGAATCATGAGTATCTCCTATCATTTCATCTGCAACAACTGCTGATAAAAGAGATTCTAAAGCTCCTAAAACAGCAATTGTAACTGCTGGAATAAATAATTTATTTATAATTTCTATGCTGAATACTGGCATAACAGGAGTTGGTACAGAAGAGGATATTTGGCTGAATCTACTTCCAATTGTATCTACAGGTAGATTTAAAAACTTTACTAATAATGTTGCTACTATTAAAGCAATCATTGATCCAGGTATTGTTTTATTTATTTTAGGCCATAAAACAATTATAGCAATACATAAAACTCCTATTGCTAATGACCATAAATTTATTGTATTCATATGAGTAAAATAACTTTCCCATTTTGCAATAAACTCTGAAGGTACATCTGAAATCTGAAGACCTAAAATATCTTTGATTTGAGTAGACACTAATGTTACTGCTATACCTGCTGTAAAACCAACTGTTATAGTCTTAGGTACAAACCTAATTAAACTACCAAACCTTAATAATCCCATAACAACAAGCATAACTCCTGCCATAATAACTGATGTAATTAGTCCGCTTAATCCATATTGATGAATTATAGAATATATAATAGTAACAAAAGCAGCTGTTGGCCCACCAATTTGAACCTTACTGCCTCCTAAAAAAGATATTACAAACCCCGCAAATATTGCTGTTATAAGACCTTTTTCTGGTGATACACCTGAAGCTATTGCAAGTGCTATTGATAATGGTAATGCAATAACAGCTACAATTATTCCAGATATAATATCTTTCATGACTTGTTGTTTTGTAATTTCCTTGTTCTTAATCATTGAAAAGAACTTAGGCATCATTATTTATCACTTCCTTATTTAATTGTGTCATTTTTTATAATACTCTTAAATATTATTACAGTCAAAGTAGTTTTTTATTTACATATAATAAAAATATATTATTCAATAAAAATCTCATCTTAGTAAACGATTTTTATACTAAATTATGAATAATTAAGAATAATTTTATTATAATGTAATTTATTTTATTTCTAATAGTATTACAGTATTTGTCAAATATTAAGTACACAAATCACAAAATTAGCCATATATAATCTTATGCTACAAATTTAAAAATGAAAGAGCAGAAAAAAATCCTATGAATTTTTTCTGCTCTTTTTACCTATTCTAATGCTTCATTTTTATTATATTGCTTTTCTTATTGCTAAAAATGCTATTTCCATTCCCCATATCTAAATACATTAATAAATTTATTTAAAAATATCTAACTTATTTAATTCATCTTTTAAGCTATCAGTTATATCTACTAATGGTAATCTCACTTCATTAGAATCAATCAATCCAAGTCTATTTAAACAATACTTTATTGGAGTTGGATTTGGTTCCTTAAATAATAGTGGAATCATATTATATAAATTTCTCCATTTTTCTAAAGCTTCTTGATGATTATTCTCTCTTATTAGATTATATACTTCAATAAATTCTCGGGTCTTTAAACTTGCTGATCCCATAATTCCTCCATCTCCACCGAGCAAAAGAGTCGTATAAAAAAATGCATCCTCTCCAGTTAGTATAGAAAAATCTTTAGGCCTATTTATTAATAAGTCTGTAGTCTGCTTTATATCCCCACAGCAGTCTTTAATTCCAACTATATTCTCTAATTCAGCCAGTCTATATATTGTATTATTTTCTGCATTTACTCCTGTTCTATATGGTATATTGTATATTATTATATCTAAATTAGTTTCTTCAGATATCCCTTTAAAATGTTGATAAATTCCCTCTTGGCTTGGTCTTGAATAATAAGGTACTACAGATAGTATGCCATCTATATTATATTTTTCAATACTCTTTACCTTTTTAATAACCTCATTTGTATTATTTCCGCCTAATCCAACATATACATTAACTCTTCCATCATTAATTTCTATAGTCTTTTCTATAATTTCCTGACTTTCATCTTGAGAAATGGTAGGCATCTCTCCTGTTGTAGCTAGTGGTATTATTCCAGATACACCTTGATTAATTAGATGATTAACTAATCTTTCATAGGACTTAAAATCTACTTTTCCATCTTTAAATGGTGTTATCAAGGGAATTATTACTCCTGCAACCTTTTTCATTAATATGCACTCCTTCTAATTTAAATTAATTAAATAAGAAAACCCGTTGGTACAAACCAACGGGTAGAGTTAATCACATAAAGCATAGATAAAATTAATTTTATATTTACAATAAAATCTTTAATCATAAAATCCTTGTAGCTCTCCACTAAAGTGACAGTCATACATATATTTTATGCATGCCCAGAAAAGAATCTTAGCATAATTCTAATCTTCGGCTATTAATACCTTTCACCACTCATCATTGCTTGCCAGCTCCTAGTGACTACTATTTAAAAATAGCACCTCTACCATAGGTTTTCATATTAATTTAAGTAAATTATACTACTGAAAAATTTATTTGTAAATATTTATTTGTAAAACAAAAAATATGTAAGTAATATAACTAGCTATTTAGTCTAATAAATATAATTTATTATATAAAGCTTATAATTACTTTAATAAAAAGCATAATTACAACTAATGCTATAATATGCTTTATTGCTTTAGCTCCATTTTTTATAGCAATATGAGCACCTAAGTAATTACCAGCAATTGCACAGACAGCTGCTGGTATTCCGATAATAAACCACACCTTTCCATTTATAATATATGCAATTAATGCTGACAAATTTGATGCTAAATTTACTAATTTAGCATTACCAGAAGCAGTTACAATATTTAATTTCAATATAGATGTAAATGCAATTACTAAAAATGTTCCTGTTCCAGGTCCAAAAAAACCATCATACGCTCCAATTAGTAAGCCAATTAATAGTGAATATACATTTGATTTTTTATTATTTATATTCTCCTCTTTTTCATTAACTCCAAATTTTCTGTTAAAAAGCATAAAACCAGCTACTATAGGTAAAATAATCATTAAGCAATATCTTAAATATTTTTCATCTAGTATTAATACTAGCTGTGTTCCAAACCAAGAACCTATAAGTGCTCCTACGGCAGATATAATACCTAATTTCATTTTCATATTACCACTTTTAAAAAACTTACCACATGCAACTGAAGTTCCAATACAATTAGCAAATTTATTGGTACCATATGCAACGTGTATAGGTACTCCTGCAAGGATGTATGCCGGTAATGATATTAGACCTCCTCCACCAGCTGCTGCATCAACAAATCCAGCACAAAAAACTAATGGACACACTATAAACAGCATAATTCCATAAGAATACATAAAAATCCCCCTAATATTAAATCAATAGCTTTATTGTAATTGTATAGAATATATTTGTCAAAGTTTCTTTTAATTTAATATTAAGTAATTATATAGTAGGTTAATATGCCAATATTAATTTACTATATAAATTTCATGTTAATTATGCCCACAGCAGTTATCAATCACTATACTGTAACCGTAGCTGTAGTATATTTAATTTTTCTTAAGATAACTTTCAAATTATTTATGAACGCTAAAAAGGATAGTTATTTCTAACTATCCTATACTTACCTGGCAACGTCCTACTCTTCCACACGGTCTCCCATGCAGTACCATCGGCGCTATAGACCTTAACTGTCCTGTT
>NZ_JABAGC010000038.1 GCF_012843905.1 Clostridium sp. SM-530-WT-3G | reverse complement strand
CACAAAACCCAAGCTTATTTTAGCTTGGGTTTTGTTGCGTTCAAAAAAGGAGCTACGCACTTTAGTGCGACAGCCCCATTTTTATTGTTAAGATTCTTGAACATCTTTTGATGTTTTTATTCTAAATATAAGCGTTCTTAGTTTCTTCCAATTAAAAGGCACTAAAGGATAGAAATAAGGTGCACCGACAACAGTCTTTGTACGTGCCATTATAATTATCATTAAAATTATGCCACCAATTAATCCATATATACCAAATATTTCGGAAAATATTAACAGAAGAACTCTCATGAACTTAAGTGCATAACTCATTTCTATACTTGGCTGAGAAAAACCAGCTAATGCAACAATAGACATATATAATACTGACTGATTTGTAAACCATCCAGTATTTATAGCATATTCACCTATAATTAAACCACCAATAACAGAAAGTGAAGTACCTAGTGGGCTAGGAGTATTTAATGATGCTAATTTTAAACCATCTATTGCAAATTCAAGTATCATAAACTGCCAGAACATGGGAACTCTATACTCTGCTTCAGGCTTCAAAAAATCAAAGAAAGCAGGAAGTTTTATAGCACCAGTTGTATATAGTAAGAAAATTGGAATTAGAAATATTGTAGCTAATGAAGTAACGTTTCTTACAATTCTTAAATAATTTCCTGT
Source organism: Clostridium sp. SM-530-WT-3G (assembly GCF_012843905.1). Taxonomy (GTDB): domain Bacteria; phylum Bacillota; class Clostridia; order Clostridiales; family Clostridiaceae; genus Clostridium. The sequence goes on along the minus strand of NZ_JABAGC010000038.1, from coordinate 33,333 downwards.
GAAAAGTGGGAAATAATAATCATTTATGTCTTGAAGAAAATCAAAAACGGTTGTAGGCATTATTATTACATTAGGTGAATTATCTACTATTATTACAAATTTTCCTTCAACTAAGTGAGCTGCAGTAACATCTGGTCTTTCTGTATATCGTACTTTGGGAAAGGGATTAAATAGATTTTTTGTGACCATAGTATCTACTAAGCTTTGGTCGCCTACAGTTAATGCATTTATATCAATTTTTTTTAGTTTATCTTGTATTATTTTTAAGACTTTAGGATCGGCTATACCATCTATATATCCGATACATACATCTGTTTTTGAAATATTTCCTATTTTATATATTTCAAAAACAAGCCTTGGATCTCTTATTCTTCTTCTTAAAAGACCAGTATTGAATACGAGTTTTTCTATGAAGGCATCTCTACTTCCTCTTAATGTCTTTTCTTTTTCAGGTTCAGAAGAATCTTTACCTGGATAAGTACGCAAATCTAAAATGAAGAAATGCTTATATCCATCTATATATATTATTGTCTGACCGGTCAAAAGTGCATCTATAACTAATGTCAAATCTTTTTCTTTTTCTACTGATACATGGGGAATTTCGGTGAGCATAAAATCATCACCTGTTTCTAATTTGTCCATGGTCTCAATAGATATTTTAAAGAAACCTTTAAGAATTTCCTCCATAATATCATCTTTTATAAATCCATTAATATAGTACAAGACTGCACTACGATTTGCCACCATAAATTTTCTTTCAACTATATCAAAACTCTTATCTACAACTAAGTGAGAGTGAATCAAGTCTATATTTTTTTGAATATTTGATGAAATATCCATATGTATATCACACACCTCTCGTACAGTATTTTATAGATGTAGTATGTGAGAATTGAGAAAAATGTATACATTAATTAATATCCTGTGCACAATATTAATTAAAAATCATATTTTAGTAATGTAAAGAAAATAGAGGTGATATAAATGTGCGGAATAGCTGGAATAGTAAACTTTAGGAAAGATATATCCAAAGAAGTAGATATATTGGAAGGGATGATTAAGACATTAACTAGAAGAGGACCTGATTCGGAAGGAAAGTATATTTCTAATAATGTAATATTTGGTCATAGGCGACTTATAGTGGTAGATCCCAAAGGAGGAAGTCAGCCTATGACCAAATTTTTTAATGGGAGAAAATATACAATTGTATATAATGGAGAACTTTATAATACGGAAGATTTAAGAAAAGAACTAGTAAATGATGGATTTGAATTTCAATCTTATTCGGATACTGAAGTATTGTTGGCTTCATATATTAACTGGGGGAAAGAGTGTGTTAATAAATTAATTGGTATATTTGCATTTGCAGTATTTGACGAATATAAAAAAGAAGTATTTCTGGCAAGAGATCAGATGGGTGTGAAACCATTATTTTATAGTATATGTAATGAAGAGTTTATATTTGGATCTGAAATAAAGACAATTCTGGCACATCCAAGTGTAAAAGCTGAAATTGATAAAGAAGGACTTACTGAGATATTTGGCCTTGGACCTGCAACTATACCAGGAAGTGCGGTATTTAAAAATATTAAAGAAGTTGCGCCTGCAAACTGCCTTTTAATATCTAGAGATAATAAAATAAAGACATGGGAATACTGGATTGTAAAAGCAGAAGAATTCAAGGAAACCGCAGAAGAAGCAATTAAGCATACAAGAGAATTATTGTGTGATGCAATAAAAAGACAGCTAGTAGGAGATGTGCCATTATGCACATTCTTATCTGGAGGGCTGGACTCGTCAGCAATTTCAGCTATAGCAGGAAAAGAATTTAATAAACGAGGTAAAGTACTTACTACTTATTCAATTAATTATGAAGATAATGAAAAATTCTTTAAAGCAAACCTGTTTGAGCCTAATAGTGATGAATATTTTGCAGAAAAAATGGCTGGAGTTATAGGTAGTGACCATAAAAAAGTTATACTAAACCATTCAGATCTTGCATTGGCATTGAAGGATGCAGTACTAAGTAGAGATTTGCCAGGGATGGCGGATATAGATTCTTCACTGCTTCTATTTTGTAAAGAAATAAGAAAGGACTTTGTAGTCGGTTTATCTGGAGAATGTGCAGATGAGATTTTTGGAGGTTATCCATGGTTTACTCATGATGATATGTTTTATTTAGATACTTTTCCATGGTCAAGATTCGTAAGCAGCAGAATAGGGATATTAAATGATAAAATAAAGGATATACCGGTGCAGGAGTTGGTTCAATATCAGTATAGAAAATCTTTGAATAAAGTACCTCATACAGATAATGAAAACAGAAGAGATTTTAGAATGAAGGAAGTGTCATACTTAAACTTAAAATGGTTCATGGTAAATCTTTTGAATAGAAAAGACAGGATGAGTATGTATAATAGCCTTGAAGTAAGAGTACCTTTTGCGGATATCAGACTTGTAGAATATGCTTTTAATATGCCTGCACATATAAAGCTTTATAAAGGAAGAGAAAAAGGTCTGTTAAGGGCATCCCTTGAAGGTATACTTCCTAATGATATAATTTATAGGAAAAAGAGTCCTTATCCTAAGACTCATAATCCTGTGTATACAGATATTGTGTGTAGGATAATGAAGGAAATAATTGAGGATAAAACATCTCCAATTCATGAAATAATAGATGATGATATTGTTGAGAGAATAATAGAAACTAAAGGTGCATCATATAAATCTCCGTGGTATGGTCAGCTTATGACTGGTCCACAGCTTTTGGCATACTTGATTCAAGTCAATACATGGCTAAAAGAATATAATGTTAATATTCTTATATAATTAAAAAAATGTGAGAGATAAATAATTATATAGAATTAGAAGATAAATAAGGCTTGACCTAATGGTAGCCAAGCCTTTTAAATTCAATTAATTAAACTTGAATTTAATAGATATTTCTTTGATTTCACCTTTTGAATTTTTTCTTATTGAAAATTGTTTTATATCTTTTGCTTCATTTTCTAACTGATAATTTAATTCGTTTATTGTTGCTTTAGCTTTCTTAGTTAAATCACCATCTTCAATTATTGAAAAACGACTTTTTCTGCATATAGTTTCATTATTTTTGTCATCAATTATTACATAATATTCTGGAGCTTCTTCAATTACATTGTATTCCTTATTTACTGTTAATGTTGAACATAATGTATCATCTAAACATTTTACTATCATTGTAAATACCTCCTATATCTTACATGTATTATATATAAATTTTATTACTAATGAAATTGGATTTCAATAAAAAAAATATGTAAAAATAATTTTTGTGAGTTATTATAAAATTAATATATAAAGGGGAAAAATCATTTTTTATAATTATAGATTTTATTTTAAATATTTATTTGATAAAACCTTGTATAGAGAAACATGTCCATGTTTGTTATAATAAATTCATAAATAAGAAAGGAAATGAGAAACATGGAAATTGGAAGAGTAGGAAGAGGTACAGTAACTTCAGAAAGAAGAGTTGCAGCGGGGAAAAAAGATTTTTCTCATAGTTTTAATCAACAGAGACAAAAGAAGTCAGAAGAGCAGTTAAATAAAATGATAAATGATATAAAAAAGAGAGGGAATAGACTTATAACTACTAAAACTTATGTGGATGTAGTAATGTATAAGAAAATGATAAAGGAATACCTTCAGTCAATCCTTGAGTTTATGTATGAAACTAAAAAGGATATAAGTTTCTGGCAAACTCAATATTATATAACTGTAGATACAATAGATACAAAACTTGAAGAACTTACTGAAGCTTTATTAAGTGATGAAAAAGACTGTATAAATGTTGTAGCAGCAGTTGATGAAATTCAAGGAATGTTAGTTGATATATATAGATAAATAATAATTAAAAGCTAATATATGGGTTAAATTAAGAATGTTTTAATAAATGATAAAAAATCATGGGTATGTTTAATATACTTGTGATTTTTTTTTTTGCATATCAAAATATAATTGTAATTTTTTGTGTGTATGATAATATATGTATTGTATTTAAACACCAATAATTAATTATTATAGAAAGTAGAGGATATAAATGAGAAAAAAAATAGCATTATTAGCAGTATTGAGTGTATTTACTTTTATTGGATGTGGAAGTGGTCAGAGTGCTCTACAACAAAGTGAAATGGTCGAAACAAAAGAAATTAATTTTTCAGTACCAGATGGGCTTCCAGCCATTGCAAATGCAAAAAATATAAAGGAAAATCCAGAAATTAAAGACGGTTATAAAGTGAATTATACAATTGAGAAAAATTCTGAATCTTTGGTTACAAGCGTTATGAAAGGCGAACCAGATGTTGTGATAGTTCCTTCAAATGTAGCATCGACTGTATATAATAAGACAAAAAACTATAAAATAGCAGGAACTGTTGGATGGGGTTCGCTTTATGTTGGTACTACAGATAAAAATGTAAGTAGTGATTTTAAAGGTAAGGAAATCTATAATATAGGGAAAGGCTTAACACCAGATCTTGTATCTAAGAGTATATTTATGGGAAAAGGAATTGATGTTGATAAGGATATTAATTTTTCGTATGTAAATGGGGTTTCAGAACTTGCGCCAGTAATATTATCTGGAAAAGCTGAGTATGCGGTTATTCCTGAACCGGCATTATCTACAGTACAAACTAAGAATTCAGAATTTACAACTTTAATGGACTTGAATGAAGAATGGAAAAAGATAAATAATACAGAATACGGTTTTCCTCAATCAACGTTAATAGTAAAAAATGATTTGCTAGAAAATGATAAAGAATTTGTTGATGGTCTTTTAGATAAAGTTAAGGAAAGTACTGAATGGATGTATGATAACAAAGATGCTTTAGGTGATTACTGTGAAGAAATAGGAGTATCAGCTAAAAAAACTATAATAACTAAAGCAGTAGATAGAGCAAATATAAAATATGTTCCTATTAAAGACTGTAAAAAGGAATATAAAACTTATTTCGAGAAATTAAATGAACTTGACTCAAGTACCATAGGAGGAAGTATACCTGATGAAGGAGTGTTCATGGAGAAATAAAACTTATTTATTAATATCATGTATATGCTTTTTAACATTATGGCAATTTACTGCTGTAATATTAAATAATGATATTTATCTCCCAAGAATAGAACAGGTTATAGCAGCTATTGAGAATATTACCAATAATAAAGATTTTGTATTAATTATATTAAGTAGTTTTTTAAGAGCTAGCTTAAGTTATATTATAGCACTTATTTTAGCAGTAATTTTAGGAGTACTTTCGGTTGTGTGTCCGTTTTTTCAATATATGATTAAACCACTAAATTCTATAATAAGAACAATACCTACTTTGGTGCTTGTTGTACTTACACTTGTATGGTTTGACAAAGATATGGCCCCATTTATAGTAGGTTTTGCAGTAGTTTTTCCTATAATATTTGAAGGTATACGCAATACTATAATTAATTTTGATGGTAAGATAATAGATATGGTTGAGATTTATGAAGTAAGTACAAAGGATAAAATCACAAAAATATATCTGCCTCTCATTGGATACTATATAGCTAATATTTTTGTATCTACATTTGCGTTAACATTTAAAGTTGTAATTGCAGGCGAAGTACATGGACAACCTAAGTATGGAATAGGATCTCAGGTTCAACTTGAAAAAGTAAATTTTAATACTCCAGGTATTTTTGCATGGATTATGATTATAATGTTAATATCATTTATATTTGTTCTTATAAACAAAATTCTTATTAGGAAAGTATGTAGGTGGACAAAATGAATATAGAAATAACTAATTTGAATAAATCTTATGATAAACGGAGTATTTTTAAGGATTTTAATATTAAGATAGTAGATGATAAAATAAATTGTATAATAGGCCCGTCAGGATGTGGGAAAACAACATTTCTTAATATTGTAGCAGGAATTTTAGAATATGATAGTGGAAGCTTAAATGGAATCTTAAAAAGTGATATAAGTTATATATTTCAAGAAGATAGACTTATTGAATGGTTGACAGTTAAAGAAAACCTTCAGATTACTTTGAAGAAGTATTTCGATAAAATAAATCTTGATAATGAAATTGAAAAATTATTAGATATAGTAGGAATAAAAGAAGTGAAGGATAAGTATCCAAATGAATTAAGCGGGGGTATGAGACAGAGAGTTAATATAGCAAGGGCCTTTGGAAAACCTTCCAAGATAATACTTATGGACGAGCCGTTTAAATCACTGGATTATAAACTTAAATATACAATAATAGATGAATTTAAAAATATACTAAATAAAAGGAAAAGGCTTGTTATTCTTGCTACCCATGATATAGATGAAGCTATATATTTTAATGGGAGAATATTTCTATTTGGGAATAGTCCTGTTAAAGTTCTTAAAGTGTTTGAAGAAGAGTTGCAAAAAGCAAAAAATGAAATAATTAGTTTCATGTAGATAGTATTTTTGGGATGGTTGTAATTAAGATAATTAAAAAAATATATAAAAAAATACAGGCAGTGTGAAAAATATACCATACTGCCTGTATTTTTGTTAAATACTTGTATCAGCTATATAATATTATTTCAGCACCTATTATAGTAAAGAAGAAAAAGGATATTAAAAAAGTAAAAACACTCAACATTTTTTGATTTGTATTTAAAAGATTTATACCAAGGTATACATTAAGTAGTCCAAAAATAGAGAAAATAAATTTAAATAAATCTTTTGAGTAATGTGATCTGCTTGCTATTAAATTAAAACAGATTAATGGAATCAAGATAGAGATGGAGAAATTAAATAGTCTCTTTAAATAATACATATATATATCACCAGCTTTTATTAATAATTATTATGTATTCTAATTATATACAAGCTATATATTTTTTATTCGTACATAAATTAAAATATATAAACATAGAACAAGGTAGTCATGATGAATTATTAGAAAAACAAGGTGAATACAGTAAACTTCATAAAATGGCAGCTATATAATAATAAAATTTAAAATAGTATATACCATAATATTTTGAACAAAAATCGACATAATTGAATAGAATTATTATAGAAGATAAAAAAGACAGGTATTTGGAGGTGGAGTTATGATATCGCATATAAGTGATAGTAACTTTAGACAAGAAGTATTATTTGAAAAAGGGTTAGTTATGGTTGATTTTTCGGCACAATGGTGTATGCCATGTAAAATGCTTCATCATGTTTTGGAAAGAATATCCAATAAAAATAATCAAGTGAAAATTGTTGATATAGATGTAGATGAAAGTCCGAGAATATCAGATAAATATGGTATAAGTAATCTTCCAACAATTTTGTTTTTTAAAGATGGAAGGCATGTGGATGAAGTAGTAGGATTTGTGCCAGAAGACTATATAGAAGATATTATAGAAGAAAACCTACAAAGGTGATTTCTATGAGTTTGAAAGAATTATATGATATTGCCATAATTGGCAGTGGTCCAGCAGGTTTGTCAGCAGCATTAAATGCTAAAATAAGAAATAAGAAATTTATTATTTTAGGTAATTGTAATTTGAGTTCGAAATTAGAAAAAGCCCCTAGAGTAAATAATTATTTGGGCTTTTATGATATATCAGGTGAACAGCTTAGAATGAAATTTTTAAATCATATAGAAAATATGAACATTAAGATTAATGAAGAGGTAATTAATGCTGTATATTCATTGGGTGATTATTTTGCTGTTATGTCAAATGATAAGTGCTATAAATCAAAAACTTTGATATTGGCTACAGGAATTGAATTTACTAAGCCCATTGAAGGTGAAAAAAATTTTCTTGGTAAAGGTGTAGGATATTGTGCTACATGTGATGCTCAATTATATAAAGATAAAATTGTAACTATTATTTCATATAATAAGTTAGGTATAAGGGATGCAGAGTATGTAAGCGAAATAGCTAAGATGGTTAATTATATTCCCATGTATAGTGAAGATTATGATTTAGATTCAAATGTGGAAAATATAAAAATTATTAAAGACAAGCCGATTAAGATAGTAGGAGAAAAGAAAGTCGAAAGGTTGTTACTTCAAGAAACTATATTAGATACAGATGGTGTGTTTTTATTAAAAGATAGTGTATCACCCAATGAATTAGTTCCAGGTCTAAAAATGATAAATAATCATATTGAGGTTGATAGGATGATGAGAACCAATATTCCTGGATGCCTTGCGGCTGGAGATTGTGTGGGTGCACCGTATCAGTTTATAAAAGCAGCAGGTGAGGGTAATATAGCAGCTTTGAGTGCAGTATCTTATTTAGATAGATTAAAATAAGAATGGGTATGAAATAAGTTTCATACCCATTCTCTTTAAAATAATTATTTTACTTCGTAAATCCATCCTTCTGGAGCCTCAACATCACCTAATTGAATTCCGTAAAGAGTATCATATAGTTTTTTGATTACTGGTCCTACTTCAGTTTCACTGTGGAATATATATCTCTTATCCTTGTAATCTATAGCCCCAATTGGAGTTATAACAGCAGCAGTACCACATGCACCTGCTTCTGCAAATTCATCTAATTTGTCTACAAATACTTCTCTTTCATATACTGGCATATTTAAATAATGTTCAGCAAGGTAAAGCAAAGAATACTTGGTTATACTTGGTAGAATAGATGATGATTTTGGTGTGACAAATTCACCTTTTTTAGTAATACCAATAAAGTTGGCTGCACCGACTTCATCGATTTTAGTATGAGTTGCAGGATCAAGATATATGCAATCTGCATATCCGCCTTCAGCAGCTTTTTTATGAGCTTCAAGAGAAGCAGCATAGTTACCACCAACTTTTTGTTTACCAGTTCCTTTTGGCGCAGCTCTATCAAATTCATCTTGAACTACGAAATTACAAGGTTTTAATCCTCCTGAGAAGTATGGGCCAACTGGCATACAGAAAACTGTGAATATATATTCAGTAGCAGGTTTAACACCTATATTATCTCCAACACCCATTATAATAGGTCTGATATATAAAGTAGCACCGGTTCCGTAAGGTGGTACATAATCTATATTTGCTTTTACAGTCTGCATAACTGCGTCTATAAATTTCTCTTCAGGAACATTTGGCATAAGTAATCTATCACAGCTATCATTCATACGAGCAGCATTTCTATCAGGTCTGAATAATTGAACTTTACCTTCTTTAGTTCTATATGCTTTTAATCCTTCAAAACAGCTTTGTCCATAATGAAGAACTGGAGAAGCTTCACTTATATGAAGTATATTATCTGTTGAAAGTTTTCCGTCATCCCATTTACCATCTTTCCAATGTGAAATATAACGATATTCAGTTTTTATGTAGTTGAAACCTAATTTGCCCCAATCAATATCAATTTTTTTCCCCATTTTTATTCCTCCCAATCTATGTGGCTTATTGCCAAAATATTTATTATTATATATTGTAACACTGCCTTGTGGAAAATTCTATAATTTATTTAAAATTAGTTGTATAATGGTAAGATATTAAATATATTTTGATGAATATTATAAAATAAAAGAAACAGCCATAAAATATTATAAAAGATTTTACGACTGTTTATTAAAGTTTTAAATTTAGTTTTTTATTTTACCATGGCTGAGCATCAGATGGCATTCTGAAATCTCCTCTTGGACTTAAAGAAATACTTCCTACTTTTGGTCCATCAGGAAGGGCACTTCTCTTAAACTGTTGAGTAAAAAATCTATACATAAATTTATCAAGCCATTTTTTTATTTCTTCTTCGCTATATTCATTTTTAAAAGCTGCTTTTGCTAAAAATTCAATTCTTTCTTTTGTAGAACCATTTTTTATAAAATGATACAAGAAGAAATCATGAAGCTCATAAGGACCGACGATATCTTCAGTTTTTTGTGCTATTTCACCGTTATTGTCTTTAGGTAGAAGTTCAGGACTTACTGGAGTATCTAATATGTCCATAAGAGTATCGCTTACTATTTTATTTGATTCATTTTGAGCAACATATTTTACAAGATATCTAACTAAAGTTTTTGGAATAGAAGGATTAACTGAATACATAGACATATGATCGCCGTTATATGTACACCAGCCAAGCGCAAGTTCTGACAAGTCTCCTGTGCCTATTAGTAATCCACCTTCCTTATTGGCTAAATCCATTAATATTTGTGTTCTTTCTCTAGCTTGAACATTCTCGTATGTAACATCATGAATATCTTTATCGTGACCAATATCTTTAAAGTGCTGAAGCGATGCTTTTACAATATTGATTTCTCTAAGGTCGGTACCAAGTTCTTTACATAAATCTAAAGCATTTTTGTATGTTCTATCAGTTGTTCCAAAACCAGGCATAGTTATTGTAATTATATTTTTTCTATCTAAGCCTAATAGCTCAAAAGTTTTTACTATTACTAGCAGTGCTAAGGTTGAATCAAGTCCTCCTGAAATCCCAACTACAGCTTTATTTAAATGTGTGTGCTCTAATCTTTTTGCTAAACTTGAAGCTTGAATATTAAATATTTCTCTGCATCTTATATCTCTTTCATGTTCATTTGAAGGTACAAAAGGATGCTTATCTATATATCTATCAAAATTTTTTATTTCATTAGTGCTAAATTCAAAGTTTATAAAACTTGGTTTCTTATTTTTGTTAATAAGATTTGAAGAATCTCTAAAGCTTAAGTTTTTCATTCTTTCAGACTTTAATCTAAAAACATCAACATAGCTATATATAACTTCATTATCTCTTTGGAATCTTTGATTTTCTTTAAGCATAGATCCATTTTCGCTTATTAATAAATGTCCACTGAATAAAACATCTGTAGTGGATTCATGAACACCAGCAGAAGAATAAACATAGCTGCACATTGTTCTTGCACTTTGATTAGAAATTAAACTTCTTCTATAATCAGCTTTGCTTACAAGTTCATTTGATGCAGATAGGTTTCCAATTATATGTGCACCCATTAATGCTAAATATGAACTTGGAGGAACTGTAACCCATAAGTCTTCGCATATTTCGAATCCAAAGTTAGCAATATTAGAAGAGAAAATTAAGTTTGTTCCAAAAGGTATATTTTTTTGGAATGGCAAATCAAGAGTGTAATCTTGAACATTAACACCTTCAGTAAACCAACGTTTTTCATAAAATTCACTATAATTAGGTATAAAGGATTTTGGAACTACACCTAAAATAGTTCCTTTGAATAATATTACAGCACAGTTGTAAAGGATACTTCCTTTTAAAATAGGAGCACCTACTGCAATTAGCATATCTTTTTCTTTAGTATTTTCAACTATTGTTTTAATACCATCTACAGCTTTCTTTAAAAGATAATCTTGAAGAAATAAATCTCCACATGTATAAGATGTTATTGAAAGTTCAGGAAAGACGATAAATTTGCTGTCTTTTTTTTCGGCATCATCTATACATTTCAGTATATTAAGGACATTGTAATCTACATCACTTACCCTTGTGACAGGGCATGCAGATGCGACTTTGATAAAATCCATTTTATCACTCCTTTATTTATTGATTTATATATATTTTTTGAATAATAAAAAAATATATCCTGTCTTATATAGGATAAGATATATGTCTATAGATTTTATAGTAATATTTTTATTAATTACCGTCAACAATTTGGAATTTACATAATAATGAAAGAAAAGTGGAGGAAATTAGAGATAAAGGTGTAAATACTATATAAAAGGTAATTAAAAACTTATAAAAGAATAAAAAAGAACTTGAAAAGAAATTTTTAAAAACTTATAATACCTTTAAAGGAAAAAAACTTATTTTATTCTTAAAATTTTGAATATATGTTTGAAATTTTAGTATAATTTTAATAAGGAGGGGAAGCGTATGGGGGCAGTAATATTTTGGCTTATTACAGGAGGTATTGCTTTTGCAATAGATATACTAACGAGTAATTTTTGTTTTATACTTCTAGCAGTTGGTTCCATTGCAGCATCCATTGGAGCAGGATTTGGATTTGAAATTACAATTCAGGTAATAATTTATGCAGTGGTAAATATAATATCCGTATCTATAGGATATCCCTGGCTTAAGAAAAAATATAAAAAAATGTGTAAAAGAACACCTCTTATGGAGGAAACATACATAGGAAAAGTTTTTGAAGCAGATAAAGAAATAAAGGATAAGGCCCAGATTAAGGTGGGAGGAGAATATTGGACAGCAATTAATAATGGTGAAATAATAAAAGTTGGAGAGAAATTTCAAATTATAGGTATTGACGGTATAAAACTTGTTATAAAAAAATATACACATTAATTACAATAAAATTATATTGTTTAAATTAAGGAGGAAATTATTATGATACCATCAATTATTTTAGGAGTATTATTGTTAATAATAATAGCAGTAATACTATCATCAATTAAAATTGTTAATACAGGTTATTTATACGTAGTAGAAAGATTTGGTCAATTTAATAAAGTATTAGAACCAGGCTGGCATTTTATAATTCCTTTCATTGATTTTGTAAGAAAGAAAATATCAACAAAACAACAGATTTTAGATGTACCACCACAATCAGTTATTACAAAGGACAATGTAAAGATTAGTGTTGATAACGTAATATTTTATAAGGTTTTAAATCCAAGAGATGCAGTTTACAACATTGAAGATTTCCAAGCAGGTATAGTTTACTCTGCAACAACAAATATAAGAAATATAATTGGTAATATGACATTAGATGAAGTTTTATCTGGTAGAGATACAATTAATCAAGATCTTTTAACTATTATTGATGAAGTAACTGATGCTTATGGAATCAAAATATTATCTGTTGAAATTAAAAATATTGTTCCACCTGCTGAAATACAACAAGCAATGGAAAAACAAATGAAGGCAGAAAGAGATAAGAGAGCTATGATTCTTCAAGCAGAAGGGTTAAGACAATCTCAAATTGAAAAAGCTGAAGGTGAAAAGAAGTCTCAAATCTTAAAGGCAGAAGCAGAAAAAGAAGCTAATATAAGAAGAGCTGAAGGTTTAAGAGAATCTCAGTTACTTGAAGCTGAAGGTAAAGCTAAAGCTATTGAACAGATTGCAAAGGCAGAAGCAGAAGCTATAATGAAGGTTAACCAAGCTATTATTGAGTCTGGAACTGATGAAAGAGTAATTGCTTTGAAACAAGTTGAAGCTCTTAAGGAAATGGCTAATAACCCAGCTAATAAGCTTATATTACCTAATGAAACATTATCATCACTTGGTAGTATAGCAGCTATTGGAGAAATGCTTAAAAAATCTGAAAATTAATTAATGATACTAGTATAAAGAAAGTAAAGGTAATAGATAGATTTTATAATCTATCTATTACCTTTTTGTGTTTTAAAAAGTACAAAAGTGTTGATGGCTGGAGAATTGAATGTGTTAATTTAATCCAAATAATGAAGTTTTTTAAGTGCAATAATTCAAAATTGAACTTGCAGCAAATATTTTTGGATGCCAATAAATGAGGTAAATAAAAGAATTAAACTAAAAAATTATTGATAAAAAACTTTTGTTATGATATAAATAAAGTATAAAAATGCAAGAAAAAATATTTTTAATTCATTTAACGAAGAAAATTGGGGGTACGTTATGAAAAGAAAATTAGGATTGACAACAAAAATATTTATAGGATTAATACTTGGAGCAATTTGTGGAATTATTTTATATAATGTTCCAGAAAGTTATTTTAGAGATACATTTCTAATTGGGGGAGTGTTTAAAGTTGTAGGTAAAGGCTTTTTAAGAGCTATGCAAATGCTTGTTGTTCCACTTGTATTCTGTTCTCTTGTTTGTGGAAGTATGGCTATTGGAGATACTAAAAAACTTGGACGAGTTGGTGTGAAAACAATGATGTTTTATATTGCTACTACAGCAATAGCTATATCAATAGCTATAGGAATAGGTAAGGTTATAAACCCAGGAGTAGGGCTTGATATGTCAAGTATACAAGTTGTGGAGACTACAGTAAATGAATCAAAACCTTTATCAGATGTATTATTAGATATAATTCCAACAAATCCAATTAATTCTTTGGCGAGTGGAAACATGCTACAAATAATTGTATTTGCATTATTAGTAGGTATAATTCTAGCTACAATGAAGGAAAAGGGAAAAGCAGTTGCAACATTTTTTGCACAGTTTAATGAAATAATGATGAATATGACAATGATAGTAATGAAAGCAGCTCCTGTTGGGGTATTTTGTTTGATTGCTACAACATTCTCAAATATAGGGTGGAGTGCTTTTGCACCAATGTTAAAATATATCTTTGCAGTAATGCTTGCTTTAGCAGTACAATGTTTAGTTACATACATGATGATGTTAAAGGGATTTGCAAAGCTTAGTCCTAAGATATTCTTAAAGAAGTTTACAACAGTTATGAGTTTCGCATTTTCAACTGCATCATCAAATGCAACAATACCATTATCTATAGAGACATTAGATGGTAAGATTGGTGTTTCAGAAAAAATATCATCATTTACAGTTCCACTTGGAGCAACAATAAATATGGATGGTACAGCTATAATGCAAGGGGTTGCTGTTGTGTTTGTAGCTCAAGCATTTGGAATACATTTAGGTATTAATGAATATATTACAGTAATACTTACTGCAACTTTGGCATCAATAGGTACAGCAGGAGTTCCAGGTGTTGGACTTATAACATTATCAATGGTATTTAATTCAGTAGGATTACCAGTTGAAGGTATCGGATTAATTATGGGAATTGATAGAATATTAGATATGACTAGAACTGCAGTGAATGTTACTGGAGATGCAGTATGTACAACAATAGTAGCAAAACAAGAAGGTGAATTTAATGAAGAAATATTTCTTGCTGCAGAAGTTTAAAAAGATATAAATATAGGATTATATATAAGTGAAGCATAAGCAATATTAACATAAGTTCATTATACCGAATTTGTATAGATTGAATTATAGAGCAAAAAGTATTAATATATACTTGTCGGTATAAAATGAGCTGAGGTGAAAAGATTGAAGAGAAAATTATTAGGTTTAGCAATATGCGCAGTAGCATCAACACTTAGTTTTTCCATATCTGGATGCAGTAAAATTGAATTACAAGATGATTATATACTTCAAATTAATCAGAGCGAAGCAACTGATTTATCAAATGATAAAATAGATGAAGTATTTGATTCAGAAAAAGTATCTGAACTTATGGATAAGTTAAAAACTATGCCAGCTGATATAGCTGATAAGTTAGATGATGGTGATAGTGAAACTGCAGACAAGGTAAAAGAGTTAACTGATAAGGTAGATGAACTTACTGATAAGATAAATGAACTAGATCTTAGTGGTAAGAGTGATGATATAAAATCAAAAGTTGATGAAATATCAGATAAACTTGATGAATTAGAAGATAAAGCAGATGATGTTAAAGATAGAATTGATGATTTTAAAGACCCAATTGATAAGGAAAAAATAACGGATACTGTAGATGAATTTGAATCTCAGATTGATGACCTACAAAGTGCATTAAATAGACTTGGAAACCAATAATAATGATTGCTAGTATGATTGAATTTTCATGCTGGCAATTATTTTTTAGTAAATTATGAGTTGTTTGGTCAATTTTTATATGCGAATATTAAAATGAGATAAAACTACTTGACTGTAACGCTTTAGTATAGTAAAGTAATAAATAAGGAAAGCAGATAGGGGGAAAAGCAATGAGTATAAGCAGATTAATAAAAAAAGTAGCAACTATTGGGGTAGTGGCTGTTATGGGAGTAAGTATGATTGGGTGTGGAAGTTCTAATAAAGCATCATCTAATTCAAATAATTCAAAAAAATATATGGATAAAGAAGAATTAATTGTAGGGATGGATGATACATTTGTTCCAATGGGATTTAAAGATGAAAATGGACAATTAGAAGGATTTGATGTTGAACTTGCTAAAGCTGTAGGGGAAAAACTTGATAAGAAGGTTAAATTTCAACCAATAGACTGGAGTATGAAAGAAACAGAATTAGACGGTGGAAATATAGATTTAATATGGAATGGATATTCCATAAATAATGAAAGAAAAGAAAAGGTTCAATTTTCAAATCCATATTTAAATAATACACAGATAATAGTAACACTTGCAAATTCAGATATAAATTCGAAAGCAGATTTAAAAGGTAAAAAGGTTGGAGCACAGAATGAATCTACAGCTGTAGATGCTGTAGAAGCTGAAAAAGATGTAATGGATACTTTTGTAGGAGGAAAACTTATTACATTTGAAGATAATAATCAAGCATTAATGGATTTAGAAGCGGGAAGACTTGATGCCATCGTTGTTGATGAAATTATGGCTAGATATTATATAAAAGAGAGAGGCGAAAATAAATATAAGATATTAAGTGATAATTTTGGAGATGAACAATATGGTGTAGGCATGAGAAAAGGAGATGCTGAATTTACAGAGGCTTTCAATTCTGCATTGAGTATGGTAATTGAAGATGGAACAGCAGGAGAAATATCGAAAAAGTGGTTTGGTGAAGATATTGTTTTAAAATAATTATTGTATAGAAATTAATGGACGGAGGAGTGACTTTGAATTATATATTAGAACTTATGCCACAAGTATTAGATGGGCTTAAGGTGACGCTGGAAGTTTTTGCTGTGACTTTGATTATATCAATTCCATTAGGAATTGTAGTAGCTTTAATGAGAACATCTAAATCTTTTATTTTGAGTAAATTAAGCGGTTTGTATGTACTTATAATGAGAGGTACTCCTTTATTGCTGCAAATAACGGTTATATTTTTTGGATTACCATTAGTGGGAATATCATTTGATAGATTTACTGCAGCAATTATAGCTTTTAGTTTGAATTATGCAGCTTATTTTGGAGAAATATTCAGAAGTGGTATTCAATCTATTGATGATGGACAAATTGAAGGTGCTGAAGTTTTAGGATTAACAAAGAAAGATACATTATTAAGAATTATACTTCCTCAAGCATTTAAAACAGTCCTTCCACCAGTAGCTAATGAAATAACTACTCTTGTTAAAGATACATCACTTGTGTATATAGTAGGATTAGATGAACTTCTTAAAGTGGGTAAAATAGCATCAAATAGAGATGTTTCATTATTGCCTCTTCTAGTGGTGGGAGCTGTTTATTTAATAATAATAGGTATATTTAGTGGAGTTTTAAAGAGAATTGAAAAGAAATACGACTATTACAAGTAAAGGTGGTGTTATTCATGCTTAAAATTAGAAATGTTAAAAAGAGATTTGGAGATACTGAAGTACTAAAAGGGATTGATTTAGATATAAAAAGTGGAGAAATATTAGTTGTAGTAGGTAATTCAGGTGGAGGTAAAACAACTTTACTAAGATGTGTGAATGCACTTGAATATTGTGATAATGGAGATATTGAAATCAATGGAAAAGTGTTATGTAAAGGCGGTAAATATGTTGATAAAAAGACAATAAGAAAATTAAGAAAAGATATAGGATTAGTATTTCAGAGCTTTAATTTATTTCCGCATATGACTGTTATAGAGAATCTTATAGAAGCACCTCGAAGAGTACTTGGTATCCCAAAAGATGAGGCCATAAAAAGGGCAGAAGAGACTCTTGGCTTTTTAGGGTTATTGAACAAAAAGGACAATTATCCATTTCAATTATCTGGAGGACAACGACAAAGAGTTGCAATAGGAAGGGCTCTTATACTAGAACCTAAGATAATGTGTTTTGATGAACCAACATCTGCACTTGACCCAGGACTTACCAATGAAGTGGCGTCATTAATAAAGAGTTTAAGTGGAAAAGGTATGAGCATGATGATAATAACACATGATATGGAATTTGCTAAAAATGTAGCTGATAGAATAGTTTCTATGAATCTGGGAAAACTTGAAAACCGTTTAATCTTTTAGGATTAATTGTAATAAATAGTATTGAAATATAAATAAAAGTATGATATTCTTAATAAGTAAGATAATTCAAGATTTAATCAATACTCGAAATTGGCCTCTGTTTCAGAGATTAGTTAAGTATAAGGTTACAATCTTTGAAAAGGGAGGATTTTTATAATGGAAGATAAGACTTTAGTATGTAAAGACTGTGGAAAAGAATTCATTTTCTCAGTTGGAGAACAAGAATTCTACAAAGAAAAAGGATTTGATAACGATCCAGTTAGATGTCCAGAATGTAGAAAAGCTAGAAAAGCTCAAAGAAACAACAGAAACTTTGATAGATAGTAGCAATTAGTGGTCATAAGATTTTTTTCTTATGGCCTTTATTTTTTGTAAATGTTTAATTTCTTATGTATAAAACATTAGGATGAGGTGATTTTGTGGAAGAAGTTATTAGTAAGAGATTAAGTGTGATACGTAGATATAATACGATATTTATAAAATGGGTTTTGATTTCAGCATTTACAGGAATTGTTGGTGGAACTGTAGGAAGTTTGTTTCATTTAAGTGTTGAGTGGGCTACAGAGTATCGTATAAACCATGGAAATATTCTGTATTTTCTTCCTTTTGCTGGTCTAGCAATAATTTTCTTATATAATTTATCACATGCTCATAATGAAGCAGGAACAAATTTAGTAATAGACTCAGTAAGAAAAGATGGAGAAGTACCAACCAGTATGGCACCACTTATTTTTATAAGTACAGTGATTACACAATTATTTGGTGGATCTGCAGGTAGAGAAGGTGCAGCACTTCAACTTGGAGGAAGTATTGGTTCAAGAATTGGAAAAATTATAGGGTTAGATGAAAAAGATATGCATCTTGTAACTATCTGTGGGATGAGTAGTGTGTTTTCAGCTCTTTTTGGTACTCCGCTTACTGCAACATTTTTTGCAATGGAAGTTATTAGTATAGGAATTATACATTACTCGAGTTTTATTCCATGTATTGTAGCATCTATAGTTGCATATAGAATATCACTTCTTTTTAAGCTTAAACCTGTAAGATATACTTTACAGGTAATACCTGAATTTAATGCAGAAAATATTATAAAGGTTGTAGTGTTAGCTATGTTATGTGCAGTTGTAAGCATAATCTTCTGTGAAGCATTACATAAAACAAATTTTTTATTCAGTAAATATATAAAAAATAAATATCTTAGAGTCTTTATAGGAGGGACTATTATTGTAATACTTACACTACTAGTAGGAAGTAGAGATTATAATGGTGCAGGTATGAATATAATAGATGATGCTATAAATGGAAAGGCTAAAACGATGGCATTTCTTTTGAAAATAATATTTACAGCAATCACTATAGAATCAGGATATAAAGGTGGAGAAATAGTACCAACATTTTTTGTGGGTGCTACATTTGGATGTGTTGTGGGAGGATTTCTAGGATTAGACCCTGGGTTTGGCGCAGCTGTAGGTCTTGTTTCATTATTCTGTGGAGTAGCAAATACTCTTATTACATCCATAATATTAAGTATAGAACTTTTTGGTGCTCAGGATATAGTTTTATTCTCAATTGTGTGTGGAGTTAGTTATACACTGTCTGGATATTATGGTTTATATAGTAGTCAAAAAATAGTTTATTCAAAACTTAGATCAGAGTATATAAATAGAAGTGCAAAATAGATTTTATATAACAAATTTAAATTGATTAACTTTTATAAATTATCTTAGAAACTTTTCGAATTGTATCTTAATTTAAGATTATATGATTATAATTTACACTAAGATTTACTCTATAATATTTTGTGTATTACAGTAGTATATTCATACAATTTAATTAAAAGTATGAATATTAAAAATAATAAATATATAAATATAGAAAGTATTTCAAAGTCTACTTCTGTAAACTTTGAAATATTTTTTATTAAATTCTGAAATATATTGAATGTAAAAAAATGTAAAGGTATAATTAATATGAAAATATTAAATTTATGGGGGGATTTAAATGTATAACGTAATCTATTCGGATATTCCTGACTTAGATATTATAAGAGTTAATGATGTGTACTATATGACTAGTACTACAATGCATATGAATCCAGGTGTACCAATAATGAAATCTAAGGATTTAATTAAGTGGGATATTATTAATTATGTATACGATATCTTAGAAAGAGATGATAAACAGGAGCTTAGAAATGGAAAATATGAATATGGAAAAGGATCTTGGGCAAGCAGTATTAAATTTGATGGTGAATATTTTTATGTTGAATTTAGTTCTCATAGTGCTGGAGAATCTGGTAAGACATATATATACCAGACGCAGGATATAGAAAATGGACCTTGGGTAAGATCTGAATTTGATGGCGTTTATCGAGATGCTGCATTTTTTATAGATGATGATGAAAAAATATATCTTGTTTATGGGGGTGGAGATATTTATATTACAGAAATAGAGCATATTACATCTGATAAGAATTCAGGATTTAGAATAAAAGAAAATGGAATTAATAAAAAGATTATAGATAATGCTAATAGTGCAGATAAAGAATGGAAAGGCGAGGGTCTTGTAGCTGAAGGAACTCACATTCAAAAGATTAATGATAAATATTATATTTTTAATATTATGTGGCCTAAAGATAGTGTAAGAAGTCAAATTGTTCATAGAGCAGATAAAATAGATGGTGAATATGAAAGCAGAGTATTGTTAAAAGAAAGCACTACAGATGGAATAGCACAGGGTGGTCTCATAGATTCAAAAGATGGAAAGTGGTATGCTTTTTTGTTTGAGGATTATGGAGCAGTAGGACGTATACCTTTTATAATTCCTGTAAAATGGGAAGATGGATGGCCTGTTATTGAAGATGATTCTAAAGATATAAATTTTGTAAGCTCAGATTTTTACCATGGATTTATTAGAAGTGATAATTTTGATGAAGATGAACTTAACAAAGTATGGCAATGGAATCATAATCCAGATAATTCAAGCTGGTCACTAAAGGATAGAAAAGGATTTTTAAGGCTAAAAAATAGCAAGATAAGCAAAAGTATTCATGATGCTAAAAATACATTAACTCAAAGAACATATGGGCCTCAATGTAGTGGAAGTATAGCTATTGATATTAAAAATATGAAAGATGGAGATTATGCAGGAATATCAGCATTTCAAAATCATTATGGATTTGTAGGAGTGAATATTAGTAATAATAAGAAGTATGTAGTTATGGAAAAAGGTATTAATGGCAGTACTGAAGAGATAAGTAGAGTAAATATACAAACTAATACAGTGTATCTAAGAGTAGATTTTAATTTTAAAAATCAAATTGATGAAGCGTATTTTTATTATAGTATTGATGGATTAGTATGGAATAGAATAGGAGAAACTATAGAGCTAAAATATGACTTGTCACATTTTATGGGATACCGTTTTGCCTTATTTAATTATGCTACAAAATATAAAGGTGGATATGCAGATTTTGATCATTTTGCAGTTTCAGATGAAATATTAAATTTATAATAAAAAGGCAGCAGTAAGTGCTGCCTTTTTATTATGAAAATACTAAGACAATATTCTACATAATTTATATTATTTTATGAGATTATTAAATAAAGTTTTATTATATTAATATTTGTGATTATATTTAAGAGTGTGATGGAATAAAATAACTATATCGAACTATAAAAACATTTCAATAGAATAAAATTCGTAAAAATGACACGAAACATAAAAAATAACATAAAATTAATTGACAATATACGGATTGAATGGTAATCTTAAAATGAAGTTACGAAAGATAATTTGATAATGATAAAAAATATTCGCATTACAAAGAGGTAATGTTCAAGCTGAATTTCATAAGATTTTGGAGGAATCGAAATGTCAAATGTTAGAATCGTGTTTGTTGAGAAAAAACAAGGGTTTAATGTAGAAGCTCAAAGTTTATTGAAAGATTTTAAAGAAAACTTAGGCATAGCTAACTTAGAAAATGTAAGATTAGTAAATAAATATATTATTCCAGAAATAAATGAAGAATATTATAAAAAGTCGTTACACACAATTTTCTCAGAGTTAACTGTGGACAAAGTTTATGAATCTGATTTACCAATTAGCCAAGGAGAAGTAGCTTTTGGCGTTGAATATTTGCCAGGTCAATATGATCAAAGAGCTGACTCGGCTTCTGAATGTTTATCTCTTTTAACAGCCGAAGATAAAATAGAAATCAAATCTGCAAAAATTATTATTTTAAAAGGAAACCTTTTAAAAGGCGAAATTGAAAAAATCAAAGACTACTATATAAATCCAGTAGATTCAAGAGAAGTGGATATAAAGAGTACTGATTTATCACAAGCGCCAAGCATACCTAAAGACGTTCAAATCTTAAACGGATTTATCAATAAAGATGTTAATGAATTAAAAGAATTCCACAAAGAGTTAGGTCTAGCAATGAGTATTGATGACCTTGTTATGATACAAGATTATTTTAAGGAAGAAAAAAGAGAACCTACTATAACTGAAATTAAAGTTATAGATACTTACTGGTCAGATCACTGTAGACACACAACTTTTTCAACTGTATTAGAAGATGTACATATAGAAGAAGGTACTTATACAGCACCAATAAGGACAAGCTATGATAAATATTTAAAGGCAAGAGAATTTGTTTACGGAGATAAACAAAAAAATAAAACTCTTATGGACATTGCTGTTATTGCAATGAAGGAGCTTAGAAAAAGAGGAAAACTTGAAGCTTTAGATATTTCAGAAGAAATCAATGCATGTTCAATCAATGTAAAAGTTGAAACTAATAAAGGTACTGAAGATTACCTTGTAATGTTTAAGAATGAAACACATAACCACCCAACTGAAATAGAACCATTTGGTGGAGCTGCTACATGTCTTGGTGGAGCAATAAGAGATCCATTATCAGGTAGAACTTACGTATATCAAGCTATGAGAGTTACTGGAGCTGCAGATCCAATAGTACCAGTTGAAGATACTTTAGAAGGAAAACTTCCTCAAAGAAAAATCGTTCTTGGAGCAGCTCATGGATATAGCTCATATGGTAATCAAATAGGACTAGCAACAGGACAGGTTCAAGAATTATATCATCCAAACTACATGGCTAAAAGAATGGAAGTTGGAGCAGTTATAGCTGCTGCACCAAAGGAAAATGTAGTAAGAGAAGAACCATCTCTTGGTGATGTAATAATCTTACTTGGTGGAAGAACAGGAAGAGATGGTGTTGGTGGAGCTACAGGTTCATCAAAGGAACATACTGTTGATTCATTAAGTGAATGTGGAGCAGAAGTTCAAAAAGGTAATGCACCTACAGAAAGAAAACTTCAAAGATTATTTAGAAATCCTAAAGTAGCAAAAATGATTAAGAGATGTAACGACTTTGGAGCTGGTGGAGTTTCAGTTGCTATAGGAGAACTTTGCAGAGGATTAGATATAGATTTAGATAAGGTAACTAAGAAATATGAAGGTTTAGATGGAACAGAATTAGCTGTTTCGGAATCTCAAGAAAGAATGGCTGTTGTAGTTACTAAGGAAAATGCTGATGAATTCATCAGACTTTCAAATGAAGAAAACTTAGAAGCTACATTAGTTGCAAATGTTACTGATACAGATAGATTAAGACTTTACTGGAGAGGAAAGAACATAGTTGACTTAAAGAGAACTTTCCTAGATACAAACGGAGCTACTCAAAAAACTGAAGTAACTGTTAAAAATCCAGTAGTTTATCCATATGAAGTAAAAGACGTTAATGTAAAAGATGAATGGGTAAATAATTTAAAGAAATTAAATGTTGCATCACAACAAGGATTAAGTGAAAGATTCGATGCAACAATAGGTGGCGGAACTGTTCTTATGCCATTCGGTGGTAAGTATCAAAAAACTCCACAAGATGGTATGGCAGCTAAAATACCAGTATTAAATGGTGAAAGTAAAGAAGCTTCTATAATGACATTTGGATGCAATCCTGAACTTGGAACATGGAGTCCATATCATATGGCATATTATGCTGTAATTGAAAGTGTAACAAAGCTTGCATGTATGGGTGGAAACTTCAGAAAAGCTTATTTAACATTCCAAGAGTACTTTGAAAAACTAGGAAAAGATTCTTCAAGATGGGGTAAACCATTTGCAGCATTACTTGGAGCATATGAAGTACAAATGGCTCTTGAAATTGCAGCTATAGGTGGTAAAGATTCAATGTCAGGAAGCTTTGGAGATTTAGACGTACCTCCAACACTTGTTTCATTTGCAGTAGGAGTTGAAAAAGCAGCAAAAGTTGTATCTGCTGAATTTAAAGAAGCTGGATCAAAATTAGTAATGCTTTTAACTGAAAAGAATGAAGATGGAACAATTAATATAGAAAAATATAAAAAGAATTTAGACGTTTTATATAGATTAAGCCAAGAAGGAAAAGTACTTGCAGCATCTGCTCTTAAATATGGTGGAGCATCAGAAGCTATAACTAAGATGGCTCTAGGAAATAAGATTGGTGCAGAAGTAGAAAACTTAACTAAGGAAGAATTATTCGGATTCAACTATGGATGTGCAATTCTTGAAGTTAAGAGTGATGTAAATGTAGCAGATGAATTTAAAGAATGTTTATATAAAGAAATCGGTAAGACAATAGGAAAAGCTTCTATCGTAAGTAGAGAATATGACATGGATTTAGATTTAAGTGATTTACAAACTGCTTATGAAGAAAAATTAACTAAGGTTTATGAAATTAAGACTGATGATGTAAATGAAAAAGTTGAAACACCACTATTTGAAGCTAAATCTTATGCATCACCTAAGATTAAAATAGCTAAGCCAAAGGTTGTTATTCCAGTATTCCCAGGAAACAACTGTGAATATGACTGTGCAAGAGCATTTGAAAAACAAGGCGCTGAAGTTTCACAAGTAGTATTTAGAAATATTACTAAGGAAGCACTAAATGATTCAATTGAAAGATTAGCAAAAGAAATTGATAGTGCACAAATACTTATGATTCCAGGAGGATTCTCAGCAGGGGATGAGCCAGATGGATCAGGTAAATTCATTGCTAATGCATTAAGAAATGAAAGAATAGCAAATTCAGTAATGGAACTTCTTAAAAATAGAGATGGACTAGCTCTTGGTATATGTAACGGCTTCCAAGCATTAATCAAATTAGGATTAGTACCTTATGGTGAAATCGTAGATATTAAGGAAGATATGGCTACATTAACTTATAACAATATAAACAGACATATGTCTTCAATAGTTAGAACTAGAGTTACATCAAATAAATCACCATGGTTTAGTGAAGTAAAAGCTGGAGATATTCATTCAGTAGCAATTTCACATGGTGAAGGTAGATTTGTTGCACCAGAAAGCTTAATTAAAGAATTAATAGCAAATGGACAAGTAGCAACTCAATATGTTGATTTAGAAGGAAATGTATCACTTAACATGCCATTCAATCCAAATGGATCTATGTTTGGTATAGAAGGTATTACAAGTCCAGATGGAAGAGTACTTGGTAAAATGGGTCACTCAGAAAGAGTTGGAGAAAATGTTTATAAGAATATTCCAGGAGACTTTGACCAAAAGATATTTGAATCAGGAGTTAAATATTTCAAATAGATAAGTGAGAGTCCAAATCTTTGATTTGTTTTCTCGAACTTAGCTAACATAATAAAAAAATAACAGTTAACAAGTAACAGTTGATAGTTAACAGTTTAGGATGAAATTCCTACAGAATTTCTTAAAATATATTTTACTGATTGGTTAAATGTTAGTAAAGAATTGTGAAAAGGTGCTGAAGAAAGGTGAGAAGGATCATCTTTCTTCAGAAAAGATAGATTACGAAAGGAAGTTTTTCTTAAGATGGAAGTAGCAATATTTTTCGGTAGTAAATCTGATACTGAAGTTATGAGAGGAGCAGCTAATGCTTTAAAGGAATTTGGAATTACATATAAAGCATTTGTTCTTTCAGCTCATAGAGTACCAGAAAAATTAGAAGAAATTATAGCAGAAGTTGAAAAAGAAGGGTGTAAGGTAATAATTGCAGGAGCAGGACTTGCAGCACATTTACCAGGAGTAATAGCTTCTAAAACCATTTTGCCTGTAATAGGTATACCAGTTAAGGCTGCACTTGAAGGAGTAGATGCACTTTACTCAATAGTTCAAATGCCTAAGTCAATTCCAGTAGCAACTGTAGGAATTAATAACAGTTACAATGCAGGAATGTTAGCAGTACAGATGTTATCAGTTAATAATGAAGAACTTAAAAATAAATTAATAGAATTTAGAACAAATATGAAGAAAAAATTTATTGAAGATAATGCTGAAGGAGTGGAATTATAATGGAAATGAAAGAAATGTTATATGAAGGAAAAGCTAAGAAAGTATATGCTACTGACAATAAAGATGAGGTTGTAATCTACTACAAAGATGATGCAACAGCATTCAATGGTGAAAAGAAAGGTCAAATACATGATAAAGGAGTTATGAACAACAAAATTACTTCAATTCTTTTTGAACAATTAGAAAAACAAGGAATAAAAACTCACTTTATTAAAAAGTTAAGCGATAGAGAACAATTATGTAAGAAAGTTGAAATAGTACCTCTTGAAGTAATTGTAAGAAATGTGGCTGCAGGATCTATGGCTAAGAGATTAGGTCTTAAAGAAGGAACACCATTAAAGACTACAGTATTTGAATTTTCATATAAAAATGATGAATTAGGTGATCCATTAATAAATAGATATCATGCTGTAGGTATTGGAGCAGCAACTTTTGAAGAAATAGATACAATCTTAGATATGACAGCTAAAATAAACAATATTTTAAAGGATGCATTTGCAAAAGAAAATATTAACTTAATCGACTTTAAGATAGAATTTGGCAAGACTTCAGATGGAACTATAGTTTTAGCTGATGAAATTTCACCTGATACTTGTAGATTCTGGGATGCTACTACAGGAGAAAAATTAGATAAGGATAGATTTAGAAGAGATTTAGGTAATGTTGAAGATGCGTATATCGAAATCTTAAAGAGAATTTCTAAATAATAATTTAATATTAAAACTGTTTAGGAAATCTAAAATTATGTCACATAGAACCTAACGTTTATGTAGGTTCTAATGTGTCCTGTATTAATCTTTAAAAGAAATTATAAGTGAGAGGATAGAGTTCATGACAAAAACGGATTTTGAATTAATTATGGATCCAAGTTTGGAAAAATTTAAGGATGAATGTGGAGTCTTTGGTGTTTATACAAACAAGGAAAAAACTGTTGATGTTGCAGCAATTACTTATTATGGACTTTATGCACTTCAGCATAGGGGGCAAGAAAGTGCTGGAATTGCAGTTGCTAATGGAGAAAAAATTGATGCGCATAAAGGATTAGGACTTATAACAGATGCTTTTAAGCATGATGATTTGAAAAAATTAAAAGGTCATATTGCTGTTGGACATGTTAGATATTCAACTGCAGGTGGTAAAGGAATAGAGAATGCTCAGCCAATAGTTACTACATCTAAAATTGGCTCTATAGCTATGGCTCACAATGGAAACTTAGTAAATGATAATGTTATAAGAGAATTATTAGAAGATGCTGGACAAATATTTCATACTTCAATAGATTCAGAAGTAATAGCTTGCCTTATTGCAAGAAGTGCTAAAAAGGGACTTACTAAAGCAGTTATTGATGCAATGTCAGCTGTAAGAGGTTCATTTGCACTTGTAATCATGTCACAAGATAAACTTATAGGAGCTAGAGATCCTCATGGTATAAGACCACTTTCACTAGGGAAAATTGATGAAGGATATATTCTTACTTCTGAGAGCTGTGCATTAGATGCAATAGGGGCTGAACTTGTTCGTGATATAGAACCAGGAGAAATAGTTGTTATTGATGATGAGGGTGTTCATTCATATAGATATTCAGAAAATACTCAATGCCAAACATGTGCATTTGAATATATATATTTTGCAAGACCTGATTCAAAAATAGATGGACTAGATGTTCATACAACAAGAGTACAAGCTGGAATGCAGCTTTATAAGGAACATCCAATAAAAGCCGATCTTGTTGTAGCTGTACCGGATTCAGGAATACCAGCAGCGATAGGATATGCTAAGGCGTCTGGAATTCCATATGATACAGGTTTTATAAAGAACAGATATGTTGGAAGAACATTTATTACTCCTTCTCAGGAAATAAGAGAAAGAGCAGTTGCTGTTAAATTAAATCCTTTAAAAGTAAATCTTGAAGGAAAGAGCATAGTTCTTATTGATGATTCAATTGTAAGAGGAACTACATCAAAACATTTGATTGATTCGCTTAGAAAAGCTGGAGTAAAGGAAATTAATTTCTTAATAGCTTCGCCTGGAGTTAAATATCCATGTTATTTTGGAATTGATACACCATACAGAAGTGAGCTTATTGCTGCAAATCATAGTGTAGAACAAATAAGAGATTTAATTGGAGCAGATTATCTTGGATATTTAAGTGAAGATGGCGTAAAAGCAAGTTGTGGTGGTAAAGATGGTCTTTGTATGGGATGCTTTAATGGAGTTTATCCTGTTGCAGCACCAGTTGAAGAATAGAGGAGGAGTATAAATATGACTACATATAAAGAAGCAGGCGTTAATATAGAAGAAGGATACAGAAGTGTAAAATTAATTAAGGAATATGCAGCAAAAACAATGAGCAAGTATGTTTTAAATGGGCTTGGAAGTTTTGCTGGAATGGTTGAAATACCAGAGGGATATAAAAAGCCAGTTCTTGTTTCAGGTACAGATGGTGTAGGAACTAAGCTTGAAATAGCATTTAAAAATAGAAAATACGATACTGTTGGTATTGACTGTGTTGCTATGTGTGTAAATGATATTTTATGCCATGGAGCCAAACCATTATTTTTCCTTGATTACATTGCATGTGGAAAACTTGAAGCTGAAGTATCTTCAGATTTAGTAAAGGGTGTTGCAGATGGATGTCTTGAGTCTGAATGTGCATTAATTGGTGGAGAAACTGCTGAAATGCCAGGATTTTATGATGAAGGTGAATATGATATAGCTGGATTTGCAGTAGGAGTTGCAGATAAAGATAAGATAATTGATGGAAGCAAAATTGAGGTCGGAAATAAGTTAATAGGAATTGCTTCATCTGGAATTCACTCTAATGGATATTCATTAGTAAGAAAATTATTCCCAGATTTAAATGAAGATTTTAATGGAGAACCTGTATGGAAAACATTACTTACTCCAACTAAGATTTATGTTAAACCTGTTCTTAAATTATTAGAAAAGTTTGATATTAAGGGAATGGCTCATGTAACAGGTGGAGGATTTATTGAAAATGTTCCAAGAATGTTTAATGGAAGAGAATTAACTGCAGAGATTAAGAAGGATTCTTATCCAGTACCACCTATATTCCATAAGATAGTTGAAAAAGGCGTAGAAAAAGATCATATGTATAATACATTCAATATGGGAATCGGGTTTGTTATGGCTGTTGATGAAAAAGATTCACACGATATAATACACGCATTAGAAGAAATGGGAGAAAAAGCATATGAAATAGGCTGTGTTACAGCTGGAGGTGAAGGAGTTTGTTTAAGATAGCAGTATTAGCCTCTGGTGGTGGAACAGATTTTCAATCTATTATAGATGCTGTGGAAAGCAAATATTTAAATGTGAAAATAGAAATGCTTATAGCAAGTAAAGATGGGATTTATGCACTTGAAAGAGCTAAAAAGCATGGAATTAAAACTTATGTAGTCTCAAGAAAAGAATTTGGAAAACAATCTAGTGATAAGATTCTTGAACTTGTAAAGGGAAAGGTAGACTTAATAGTTCTTGCAGGTTTCTTATCAATATTAGATGGAGAAATACTAAAAGAATTTGAAAATAGAATTATAAATATACATCCATCATTAATTCCTTCATTTTGCGGTCCAGGAATGTATGGATTAAAAGTGCATGAAGCAGTAGTAAATAGTGGGGCTAAATATTCGGGATGCACTGTACATTTTGTAAATGGAGATGTTGATGGAGGAGCAATTCTTCTTCAAGATGCAGTGCCTGTTTACTTTGAAGATGATGCTGAAACTCTTCAAAAGAGAATTTTAGAAAAAGAGCATAAACTTTTACCAAAAGCAATAAAGTTAATAAGCGAAGGAAAAGTAAAATTTGTAAATGGAAAAACAAAGATTATAGAAAATTAGGGTTATAAGTGGAGGGTTAGTTTTTCATGAAAAAAAGAGCTTTAATAAGTGTATTTGATAAAGATGGTGTTTTAGATTTTGCTAAATTTTTAGTTTCTAAGGATGTTGAAATAGTATCAACAGGTGGAACTTATAGATATTTAAAAGAAAATGGAATAGATGTAATTGAAATTAATGAAGTTACTAATTTTCCAGAAATGCTTGACGGAAGAGTTAAAACACTTCATCCATTAGTTCATGCTGGAATATTAGCTATAAGAGGTAATGAAGAACATATGAATACTTTAAAAGAAAGAGATATTCATACTATAGACTATGTTGTAGTTAATTTATATCCATTCTTTGAAAAAGTAAAAGAAGATCTATCTTTTGAAGAAAAAGTTGAATTTATAGATATTGGTGGTCCTACAATGCTTAGAGCTGCAGCTAAGAACTTCCAAGATGTTGTGGTTATTTCTAATAAAGAAGATTACAGCAAAGTAATGGACGAAATAAATGAAAATGGTGAAGTAAG
The DNA here is from genome assembly GCF_012843905.1 of Clostridium sp. SM-530-WT-3G. Taxonomy (GTDB): domain Bacteria; phylum Bacillota; class Clostridia; order Clostridiales; family Clostridiaceae; genus Clostridium. Next base: position 2,709 of record NZ_JABAGC010000038.1, on the reverse strand, counting down.
CTATAAATTTAAAAAGAAATTAGCAGGAAAAGTATTCAACCTTATGAGTGCATATGATGCAGCTATTTCTAACTTTATGTTAGCTGATGACGAAGAAGAATATCCAGAGTATTTATCAGTTTCTTATAAGAAAATGCAAGGTCTTAGATACGGTGAAAATTCACATCAAACTGCAGCTGTATATGCTTCAACAATGCTTGATGGAGCTATGAATACATTTGAAACATTAAATGGAAAAGAACTTTCTTACAATAATTTCAAAGACGTTGATATAGCTTGGAAATGCGCTAATGAATTTGATGAACCAGCATGTTGTGCATTAAAGCATAATACACCATGTGGAGTGGCTGTAGGTAATGATTCATATGAAGCTTATACTAAAGCATATGAAGTAGATCCAACTTCAATTTTTGGTGGTATAGTTGGATTTAACAGAAAAGTGGATAAAGCTACTGCTGAAGAAATGGTTAAAATATTCTTAGAAGTTATAGCTGCGCCAGATTATGATGATGATGCTCTAGAAATATTAAAAACTAAAAAGAACTTAAGAGTTCTTAAGTTCCACAATGCTCCTAAAGCAGAAAAATATATGGTTACAGTTGATGGTGCTATGCTTATTCAAGAAGAAGATAAGAAACTTATTGATGAAATAAAGGTAGTTACTGAAAAAGCACCTACTGATGAAGAGATGAAAGATTTATTATTTGGAATGAAGGTAGTTAAATATGTTAAATCTAATGCAATAGTTACAGCTCATAATGGTGTTGCTGTAGGTATTGGTGGTGGGCAAGTTAATAGAATTTGGCCAGCAAAAGACGCTTTAGCAAGAGGAAAGGGTGCTACAATTTTAGCTTCAGATGCATTCTTCCCATTTAGAGATATTGTTGATGAAGCTGCTAAATATGGAATTAAAGCAATAGTTCAACCAGGTGGATCTATAAGGGATCAAGAATCAATTGATGCTTGTAATGAGCATGGAATATCAATGATTTTCACAGGATATAGACATTTTAAACACTAATATTATGTGATTAGAGAATTAAGGGCTCTACGAGATTTTTTAAAAGATATTTTAAATATTATTTTAGAATTTCTTGTAGAGACATTTTCTTTTAGTATTTATGTAGTAATTAACTTAAATCAGAAGGGATGATTATAATATGAAAATTCTTTTAATTGGTTCAGGTGGTAGAGAACATGCATTAGCATGGAAGATGGCTCAAAGTTCAAAGGTAGAAAAGATATATGTAGCTCCAGGAAATGGTGGAACTGCTGTTTGTAATAAATGTGAAAATATTAATTTAACAGAAATTAGTGATTTAATTAAATTTGCTAAAAATGAGGTTATTGACCTTACTGTAGTAGGACCAGAAGATCCATTGACTGAGGGTATTGTTAACGAATTTAAGAAAGAGGGGCTAAAGATATTTGGACCAGCTAAAAATGGAGCAATGCTTGAAGGTAGTAAGAGTTTTTCAAAAGATTTTATGAAAAAATATGGTGTTAGAACTGCAGAATATGCTACATTTACAGATGTGTCAAAGGCTTTGGAATATTTAAATACATGTACTTATCCAACTGTAGTTAAAGCTGATGGACTTGCAGCAGGAAAAGGCGTTATCATATGTCAGAATAAAGAAGAGGCTATTAATGCAGTAAATGAGTGTATGGTTGATGAGAAGTTTGGGAATGCTGGAAATACAATTGTAATAGAAGAATTTCTTGAAGGTGTTGAAGCATCAATTCTTTCAATAACTGATGGAAAAACTATAATTCCTTTCGTATCAGGAAAAGATCATAAACAGATTTTTGATGGAGGTAAGGGACCTAATACTGGTGGAATGGGAGTAATGGCTCCAAACCCATATGTTACAGAAGATGTAATGAAGGATTTTGAAGAAAATATAATGGCAAATACACTAAAAGGAATACGTGAAGAAAGATTTGATTTTAAGGGAATTATATTCTTTGGAATAATGATAACTAAAAAGGGTGTATATCTTTTAGAATATAATGTGAGAATGGGGGATCCTGAAACTCAATCTGTTTTATACTTAATGGAAAGTGATCTTGTTGAACTTATTGAGGCGGCACTTAGAGAAGAGTTAGATAAGGCAGAAGTAAAATGGAAGAAAGGTGTATGTATAAATGTAGTACTAGCATCTAAAGGATACCCAGGAAGCTTTACTAAAGGTTATGAAATAAATATAGATGAAAAAGTTCGTGATAAGGTATTTTTAGCTGGAGCAAAGCTAGAAGATGGAGTTTTAAAAACTAATGGTGGAAGAGTTTTATCAGTAATAGGCTGTGGAGCTGATGTTGCAGAAGCTAGAAAAGAAGCATATGACAATATTAAATATGTAAGCTTTAAGGATTCTTACTGTAGAACTGATATTGGAACATTTAAATAATATAATCAAAAGGGATTAGCTGTATTTAGCTAATTCCTTTTTGTTATAATTAAAGTTTGGCTATTCTAAATACTATTAATAAATGTATGATATAATGTATTTTTTGAGGTTATAAATATTAATAGTTAGGAGACACTTTTAAGTGAAAGATGCATGTGAGTATTTTAGAAAGCAACATAAAAAAGAAACGAATAAAAATACAGAATGTTTATGATTTTAGAGAGGCTTTTAACTGTTAAAAATAATCTATAAAAATATATAAAAATATATTTCTATTTATGATATAATCTTATTGAGG
>NZ_JABAGC010000037.1 GCF_012843905.1 Clostridium sp. SM-530-WT-3G | reverse complement strand
GGCTATGCGGTTGGCACTATCAGCCCCCGTAACGGACTTTCACCGATTAGCACGTGCCCATGCTGGGCACACCAAAAAGAAGAAGCTATACATATTATATATGTATAACCTCTTTAAACTCTATTTTATTATGATATTGTTATTACTATTACATTGATTCTTTTGGGAACATCCACTACAGCCACCGCTGCACTTTCCTTCAGACGATTTCTTTAAAGATTTAGCAATTATCCATATTGCAAATATAAGAATTAATCCTGCAATTAATATTTCCATACAAACATCTACCTTTCTAATATTAGATAAACATTAAAATATAAAACTTCCTATATTAAATACTAAGAATGATACCGTGTATGCTATAGCAAGCTGAAATACAATTGAAACCATCATAAACTTAGCTCCAAATTCTTTCTTCATAGTTCCTAGTGTTGATACACAAGGTGTATAAAGTAATACAAATACTAAAAATGCATATGCAGAAATTTGAGTAAAATGCATTGGAAGTATAAGACTTAAATCTCCACCAAAAATAACTTCCATAGATGATAAAACAGTTTCTTTTGCTAAAAGACCAGATATTAAAGATACTGCACTTTGCCAATTTCCAAATCCAAGAGGCGCAAAAAATGGTGCAATCACTGTTCCAATAGCTGCTAAAATACTATCATTAACTTCTCCAACCATTCCAGTCATATTAAAGTTTGATAAGAACCATATAACTACAGTCATAGCAAATATTATAGTTCCTGCCTTCTTCAAAAATCCCATAGATTTATCCTTTGTAGCTCTATATAAAGAAGCTAATTTGGGAATCTTATATTCTGGAATTTCAATAATAAATGGTTCTTCATCTTTTTTGAAATATGTCCCTTTTAGTAACACTCCTAATATAAATGCAACAACTATACCTAATAAATATAATGATGCTACTACAAGACCTCTATGTGATTCAAAAAATACTGCTGCAAACATTGCATAAATAGGTAATCTAGCATTACATGACATAAAAGGAACTAATAAAGCTGTAAGTTTTCTATCTTTTTCACTTTCAAGAGTTCTTGCTGCCATTATTGCTGGTACTGTACATCCAAATCCTATTATCATAGGAATAAATGCTTTACCTGAAAGCCCCATTTTTCTCATTAATTTATCCATCATAAATGCTACTCTTGCCATATATCCACTGTCTTCTAAGAAAGTGATACAAATGAATAAAACCAATATAACTGGTAATAATACTATTATTCCACCAACACCAGATACAATTCCATCAACTATAAGTGAATTAAACCATGGTGATGTACCTGAAAGCATATTATGCAAAAATGGTATTATGTTATCATTTAAAATTCCATCTAATAAATCAGATAACGGCTGTCCAACCCAAGAAAACGTAATTTCAAACATTAACGCTACAACAGCAATAAATATTGGAAAAGCAAGTACTGAATTTAGCACATATTTATCAATTTTTTCTGTAATACTTTCCTTTAAAACTTTTTCATTTTTTATACACTTATGTAGTACATCTTCTATAAATATATATGTTTCTTTTTCAGAATTAAAATCATACTTATCTTTTTCAGTACATTCTTTAAAATCACCTTGTTTTAATCTCTTTTCAATTTTATCTATTCCAATATTATTACCTGCAACAATTGGAATTACTTCTACATTTAATTCTTTACTAAGTTTCTTATAATCAATTATTATTCCTTTTTTCTCACATATATCAATCATATTAAGAGCTAATATAATTGGCTTATTAAATTGTTTAAGCTGAGTTGTAAGATATAAATTTCTGTTTAAATTTGATGCATCTACTATATTTAAAATAACATCAACATTTCCATTTTCCAAGTATTCCTTTGATACCTTTTCTTCATTTGAAAAAGTATCCATTGCATATATACCTGGTAAATCTACAATTTTTATATCACCCATATGCCCTTCTTTTTTTTCTACTGTAACACCTGGCCAGTTACCAACATGTTGATTAGAACCAGTCAGTGCATTAAAAAGTGTGGTTTTTCCAACATTAGGGTTACCTAATAAAGCTACATTTATCATTAATAAGTCCCTCCTTTATTTAATCTATATTCAATATTATTAAATTTCTATAACAATATACTTAAACTTTTATCTTGCTATTTTTATACTTTCTGCATCCTTTTTTCTTATAGCTAAGTCAAAACCTCTAACATTTATTATAATTGGATCCCCAAGTGGTGCAGTTCTCTTAAGCTGTACTTCTGTTCCTTCAATACATCCAAGAGCAAACAATCTCTTAACAAGTTTTGAATTACCTTCTATGTTTTTTATAATTCCTTTTTCTCCATAACTTAAACTATTTATATTCATAATCGTCCCCCCTGTAATTGATACTCATTCTCATACAAATAAGAATATCATCATCATCTCTATTTGTCAAGATGAAAAAACATCATACATCATATATTTCTGATATATTTTTAATATGGGTAATAAGTTTTTAAAAATATAATAAAAAAATAATAAGTGATCTTTATCACAGACACCACTTATTACTTTTTTGTATAATAATTTTATTCATTTTTTAAATGTACATCCATTTGTGGATAAGGAATATTTATATTTTCCTCATCAAATCTTATTTTAACTTTTTCAAGTAAATCATAGTAAACAGTCCAATAATCTTCTGTTTTAGTCCATGCTTTTACTATAAAATTAACAGAACTGTCAGCATGCTCACTTACCCCCACAAATGGTTCAGGATCTTTTAATATAAGTTTCTCCTTATTAACTATTTCATATAAAATAGCTTTTACATGTCTTATATCAGATTCATATCCAACGCCAAATGTTAAATCAACTCTTCTCATCTTCTGAGCTGTATAGTTTGTAATTATTCCATTAACTAAAGTACCATTGGGTATTAATGTTCTCTTATTATCAGTTGTAAGCATATGAGTATAGAACATTCCAATAGTTTCTATTGTTCCAGTTTGACCTGCACCTTCAATATAGTCGCCAACATTAAAAGGCCTTAAGAATAATATTATTACACCTCCAGCAAAATTTGATAAACTACCTTGAAGTGCAAGACCTATTGCAATACCAGCCGATCCTATAACTGCTACAATACTGCTTGTGGCTAATCCTACATAATTCATTATTATTAATATAAGAAGAAGTTTTAAACTGATATTTAAAAAATTCTCCAAAAAGGATGCTAAAGTTATATCTATATTTCTTTTCTCAAAAAATCTATTAGTACTCTTAACAACTATTCTTATTATTTTGAAGCCTATCCATAAAAATAATAAGCCTAATACAATTTTTATCCCCTTTGTTTGAATCCAATGCAAAAATTTTTGTAGTACATTTTCATAAAGTTTCACATGTATCTCCCCATCTTGATACATTTTTTCTATATTAGTTTTAATATCACCCATTTGTTAATTATTCCCCACTCTTGGTATATAGCCATTAATCACCAAAATAGCCCAATCATCATTTCCTTCAACTGGTTTCCATTCACATTCAACATCAAGAAACTTCAACCACGCGTTTAATCCAAAACTTTTTTTGCTTACATTAGGAGATTTTCTACCATGCTTTTGTTTTATGATTTCTAATAAATTAAGCTGTTCTTCTTTACCTAATTCCTTTCCTATTAAAGGTCTTATTTCATCTATACAAGCATAATATGCTGTACCATCACCAAAATATAATTCATTTGCATATACTTGTCTTTCATCATTTAAGACTTCCATTATTTCATTGATTTCATCTATATTAGATAAATAATTCTTTACTCTTCTTAAAGCTTCTATATCCTTATCTAACTTATTTATTTTCTTTTCTAATTTTTCTAATTTCATCTGTACTCCTACTTTTTTCTTAAATTTAATTATTAATTACTTAATTATATTAATACATTATATCATAAAGAAATCTCATTTTATAGTTTAGTTATTTACCATTTAGCCTAATACTCTCATAAAAATAAAAAACAAACTCAAGAAAATATTGCCCAACTCTGATTTATTTATGTAGCATAATTATTTAATTATTTCAAAACGTAATACCTAATTCTTACACTAATATACATACTTAATTAACTTTATCATTAAATTAATGCAATATCTCCCGTACATCCATAAGTATAAAGCCTAATAGATTTTCCCCCTTCCAATTTTCAGGATTATATTTCAATTCACTTTCTTTAGAAAGTCCTATTCCCCATACATTATCATGAAGAACATTTTTAACTAAAATCTTATTTTCAGTATTAATAAGATATCGTTTTAACTTTTGATTTTGCGAAAACTTTCCAAGATTTGCAACCTTAACTATCTGTATTTTATGCTCGTTCCATACATCCTCATCAAAATTCTTTATTGTTCTTCCTATTAACTTCATCTGATTCGGATGACATGCCTGTAATATTTTATCTAATGCTTCTTCATCATTAAACAACCTGGCTTTTTCACACATCATATATTGCTCTGCACACTTATATTTTATGTTATTTATTTCAAATGGAGCTTGATACCATTGGCTAAGACACGTTTTAGTTATCATACCATTTGATGTTTTCTGATGTCCTGAGAAAAAAATAAAATCTAGCCTTTCATTATTTTTAAACATTGTCTGCACATCATCTAATGTCAACACTCTTTTCCCCCCTAAAACAACTATAACTTTTTTAATAATGTAAGCATATTAAAAAAACAATTAAAGTTATAATATATCAATAATTATACAGCAAAAGTATTTCATTATAAACATTCCATTTATTACGAATATTAATCAATCATTGTCGTAAGGAATATATTTTTTTATTTAGGATATACTTTTATTGAAAATTGAACTTATTAGGAGGATTACTTTATATGGATGATAACTATAGTAAATCAAAAATAATATCTACTAAATATACAAAAGGTACAGACTATAATGATGCAATACCTAATTATAACGATTTCGAAGCCCCTGATCCACGTGATATTGATGATGAAAATATGAAAAGATCGTATACACTTCATACATTTCCAGATGCAGACTGGTAACATATTTATTTTCGAACTACTTCCACAAACTTGAAGTAGTTCTTTTTATAGTATAAAAAACATAGAGCTTCAAAATATAAATTCCAATGATTCTAATACTTCAAAGCATGTATAAGTAATATACTATTGTGTGAAATACCATAAATAGCTGTTTGCAAAAAATGTTGGTAGTAAATTATAGAAAATTCAAATTATTTTTTTATTGATTATTTTTCCTTATTTTTGATTTTAATCAAAAGTATACACAATCAAAAAACAACACTTTTTAAAAACAGCTTCACAAGCAACTTTTTATGTAAAAACTTCACATAATAGACTAATTTATCCCAAAATGATACAATTACTTTAGTATATTTATTAGAAATGAGTGAATTAAATGGATTGGATAAAAGAAATAAAAGACTATATCCCTTATAATGAGCAAGAAAAAGCTGATAAAGAACTTATTATAAATGCTTTAAATACATATAATAACCTTCTATCACGAGAAAATACAATAGCACATATTACAAGTTCAGGATATATAGTAAATAAAGATCGTACAAAGGTGTTAATGATTCATCATAATATTTATAAAACCTGGGCATGGACTGGAGGCCATGCAGATGGTGACAGCAACCTTCTACATGTTGCTATTAAAGAAGCCATGGAAGAAACGGGAGTAAAACATTTCATACCTGTTTCTGATAAAATGCTTTCACTAGATGTTCTTCCAGTTATAGGACATATAAAGAGAGGTAATTACGTTTCAGCTCATTTACATCTGTCTGTTGCTTATCTTTTAGAAGCTTCTGAAAATGAAGAGCTTATAGTAAAAAAAGATGAAAATAGTGGTGTCAAATGGATACCTATTGATGAAATCCACAAATATTCTAATGAACCAGATATGATTAAACTGTATAATAAATTTAATGAGAAAATGAAAAAACCACCTTTTATTTAAAAGAATAAATTACATGGATTATTAAAGCGTTTTTTTGTAATACTATTATTGTAACAGCATTTTCTAAGATTAAATTATGCTGTATTAATAATAAGGAGTCGATATAAATGGCTAAAACAACAGGTGTAGTAAAATGGTACGATAGAGAAAGAGGATATGGATTTATTTCCTGCAATAACGGAAATGATGTATTTGCACATCATTCACAAATAAAAGAAAAAGGACCTGATAAAGATCTTAAAGAAGGTGAAAATGTTACTTTTTATGTTCAAGAAGGCGAAAAAGGACCAATGGCTACAAATATTCAAAAAATATAAATAACTATAATGCAAAAAAATCTCTGATTTAAATTTTATCAGAGATTTTTTATTCATAATGTTTCTTATAAACGTATAAAATTATATCCAGAAACCATTGGGCCCCAAAGTATATCCATCAATTACTGTATTAGAAAGCATTTTTCCAGAATGGTCAAAATAATACCATTTGCTATTTATTTTCTGCCACCCTGTTAACATCTCTCCTTTATTATTGAAATAATACCATTTTCCATTTATATTATGCCATCCTATTTGCATTTTTCCCGAATTATCAAGGTAATACCAAGTTTGGCCTAGACTAGTCCATCCAGTTTTAGGATTTCCATTACTATCTAAATAAAACCATCCGCCATCATATTTTATCCATCCATTCTGTATTATTCCACTGTCATTAAAATAGTACCACTTTCCATCTACTTTACACCAATCTGATTTGACCATATTTCCTTTACTATCAAAAAGACTATATGTTCCATCATTATTCTTTTTCCAGCCAAAATTTACTCCTGAATATTTCATATCTGTATCAGAAGTATCTATCTTTGAAGTATTATCTAATTCATTATTGTCTGCAACAATATTACTTTCTTTGTCATTACTTATTATCTGTTTATTATTACCTACCATAACTTTTGATGTGTCAACTGCAAATGCTGAATATGGGATTATTGAAGCAATAGCAGCAATTAATATTATTGAAACTTTCTTGTATCTGATCATATTTTCCCCCTACATATTATTATAAATTTACTCAAATCTAATACCCTTATATTGTAAATTGTATCAAATATATTTATATTTTTAAAGCTTATGTATATATAATTATATTTTTCTTTTTCTTATATAAATCTTTGTATTAATAAAAACAAATTATACATACTATTTATATATATAAATATAATTTTAGAAAGTCGGTGTCTTATGAATAATAAATATAATGATTTATTTGATGAACTAGTTAAATCATACTATGATGGAAATTTTGATGAAACTCTATCAAAAATCATGGTTTGTCATGAAAAATCTCCCCAAGAAACTTTTAAAATAATCACTTCATTATGTGGAGTTGACATAAAGTTTGATAATAATTATTTACACAATTTAAAAAAAGCAATAACACAATATTCAATAAATAAAAGGATTGTTGAAAAACTTGAATGCTGTTCTACTCCATGCACCAAAAATAAAGATGATAAATATAGTTGTGAAGCAGCATGCCCATTTGAAGCTATAAAGTATGACAATGATGATAAGACAACTTATATAGATCCTAATTTATGTGTAAACTGTGGTCTATGCGTAGATGCATGTAAAAACGGAAGGATTTTAGATAAAGTTGAATATATTCCTGTTTTGGACTTAATACACAATAATAAAACTGTAATTGCTGAGGTTGCTCCATCAATAATGGGTCAGTTTGGTTCAAATGTCACTATGGATATGCTTCGTGAGGCATTTATAAAAATGGGATTTACTGATATGATTGAAGTTGCTTTTGCTGCAGATATATTATCTATAAAAGAGGCAGTAGAGTTTGATGCTCATATTAATGATAAGAATGATTTTATGATTACTTCGTGCTGCTGTCCTATGTGGGTAGGAATGATAAGAAAAATATATAAAGAACTAGTACCTGACCTTTCCCCATCAGCTTCTCCAATGGTAGTTGCGGGAAGAATAATAAAAAAATTAAATCCTGAAGCTAAAGTTGTATTTATTGGTCCTTGTATTGCAAAAAAAGCTGAAGCAAAAGAAAAGGATCTTAAAGGTGTTATTGATTTTGTTTTAACCTACGCTGAAGTAGATGAAATATTCAATGCATTAAATATTGATGTTTCTACTCTTAATGGAATTCCAACTAGAGATTATGTATCAAAAGGTGGCAGGTTATATGGTCGAAGTGGAGGTGTTTCAATTTCTATATCTGAAATTATTGAAGAATTATTTCCTAAAAAACATAAATCATTTAAAGCAGTTAAAGCTTCAGGGGTAAAAGAATGTAAAGAAGTATTGAAATGTGCTTTAGAAGGTTCTCTTGATGGTAATTTCATTGAAGGAATGGGATGTGTTGGAGGCTGTGTTGGAGGACCTAAAACATTAATTCCAGCTGAATCTGGAAAAGATCAACTAGATAAACTTGCTTATGATTCACCTATAAAAGTTCCTCTTCATAGTGATACACTAGATAAAATACTTAATCAACTAGGAATTAATACAATTGATGATTTTAAGGATCATGGCAAAACATCAATACTTGAAAGAAAATTCTGATATAAAAGAGCTTGTCGATATTATTTCTACATACTAATACGACAAGCTCTTTTATATTATTACTTTTATATTATTACTTTTATCTTACCATTTCTAAAATATCTTTTACTTTAGGAACAACATAATGGCTTCCACCTCTATCTTTAACATCTTCTACCATCATTACAACAAGTAAATTATTAGGTTTCTTATTTGTAGTCATACCAACAAACCAACCAAGCTCTGTTCCAGTAGTATCATCTTGTGACTGCTTTATTTCAGCAGTTCCTGTTTTACCAGCTATTTCAAGTCCTGGTGTATATGCCTGATGGCCAGTCCCTTGTGGATTTTCAACTATCTGTTTAAGGTCATTTAGTATAATATTACTATTTTCCTTGGATACAACATTTTCTCTCCAAATCTTTGGACCATCATTATTTTTAGTTAGGATTGGAGTTAAAATGTTACCCTCATTTTCAAACATAGTATATAATGAAGCAAGCTGTACTGGATTAATTAATACTTCTCCTTGTCCATACCCACTATCTGCCAATTGAACTTCATTTGAAAAATCTCCACTAGATGAAATCTGTGAATTATATAAAGGATATTCAAATGGTATTTTTTCTCCAATTCCAAAAGCATTAAGCTTTTCTTTCATTAAATCTTTTCCTATGTCTAAAGCTGCTTGTGCAAAGTATATATTATCTGAATATATTAATGCATTTGTTAAATTTGCTTCACCATATTCTGATACTCTTGTAACATTATAATTTCCCCAACTCGAATCCTTCTGCCAGCTTAGTCCATTAATATCTTTATTTGTAGCTGGATCTATTTTTCCTGCTTCTAACCCAATTGCGCCTATAATAGGTTTAAAAGATGACCCAGGTGCTGCTGTTGCCTGAAATCTATTATATAAAGGCTTTTTAGGATCATTATTTAAATTATTCCACTTATCCTCACTTAATCCTAATATAAAATCATTAGAGTTATAAGATGGTGTACTTGCAAGGCCTAATACTTCTCCTGTATCTGGATTCATAACCACTGCTGTACCTTTATCATTTCCTAATTTTTCATAAAGTTTTTTCTGTATATTTATATCAATATTTAAGCACAAATCAGTTCCATGCTTAGCTTCTTTCTTAATAATTGTATTCTTTTTTTCACCTTCGCTATTTTGAATGTATATCTCAGCTCCATCAATGCCTCTTAGTGTATCTTCATAATACTTTTCAAGACCAGTTTTTCCTATTACAGAATTTTCTGTATACTCCATGTCCACTTTTTCTTTTAATTCATCAGCATTTATAGCTTGTACATATCCAACAAGATGTGCAGTTTCCATTCCATAAGCATAAACCCTCGAATCCTTTTCTTTTATCATAACACCTGGTATCTGTAAAAGTTCTACTACCTTTTCACTTCCATAAGGTATATCCTTAATTGGTACAAACATATCGTCTTTAACATAATCAGCTTGAAGTTTTTTATTTATTTTGTCTTCACTCATTCCTAATATAGAAGCAATTTTATTTATACTATTATTCTTATCTGAACCAAGCTTACCTGGTACAATCCCAACATTCGATAAATATGAATCTTTAGCAAGTTCTACACCATTTCTATCTATAATAGCTCCTCTTCTAGATTTTAATGTATTCACTCGTACTTTATCTGAATCCTCTAGTTCAGGAAAGATGGCTTTTGAACTCCACATAACTCCATAACCCTTACCTAGCTCTTTTTTCAGCTTTATTTTATTTGAAAATTCTAATTCTCCTGCTATCGTATTCATAGTAGTACCATAGCTTATAGTTGATGTGTCTCCATTCTTCTCAATACCAGTTATATTTACTTGAATATCTTTAGCTTCAATTCCAGAATAAATATTTTTGTTTCTTGCTACAAAATCCTCCTGTGATATTTTTGCTTTTGAAGTACTATCCAAAAGCTCGTACATATCTTCATATTGACTATTTTGCAGTAAAGTTACATACTCATTTAACTTAGCTTCCGGTTTATGTGTACTATTATAAATGAACCATGCACAAATACACACAATCAAAGGAACTATAACTACAAGTGTTCCTACAATTATGTATATATTCTTTTTCCCTTTCATAAATTCATTCCTTTCTTATACCATATTTCTTTACTTTTTTTACCACCTAGATTTATTATAACTCTTTTTGTTAAAAAAATAATTAATTTTATATGAAAAAAGAATTTGTTAAATAAAAATTTAATAAATTCTTTTTAAATGCTTCTCTACTTATCTTTTATTTCTTCTGCAATTCTAATTAAAACTTCCTTATCATTTAATTTAGAATTTTCCATAACAAGATTTAACAAATGATTTAGAACTTCACCTATATTTTTTCCTTTTTTATAACCTAATTCAATTAAGTCTCTTCCATTTATATTCATTTGTTTTAATGAATAACATTGACCACTATTTATTATATCTTTAATATCTGATAAGGATTTATCTATTGAATTTAACTTATTACTCTTAATTTTATCTGAACTTAATATTATTTGAGCTTTTTTTATATCTACTAAACCATATATTAAATCCTCACCTATAATATTAAGCATTCTTTTAATATTAATTGTACTGTCCAAATCAAAATCTTTATACTTAATCAGCAAGATTACATTCCTTATAGTATTATTATCATATCTAAATCTCTTTAATACATCCTCAGCTACATCTTCTCCCAAATTCATTAATAAAACAGCTAGTCTTAGTATTATATCATTTTTCATATTATTTAACTGAAGTAATTTATCACTATTAATATAATTCAATTCTGGAATTAAGTAATCTAATAATTTACTATTTTTTAAATCTACAAACTTAGTATTATCACTTAATATTATCTTATTAAGTTCATCTCTTACTCTCTCTTTAGATATATATACTATATTGCTACTTACTTTTTTTATAGACTCAAAAGTATTTTCATCAATTGTGAAACCAAGCTGTGCTGAAAATCTAACTGCTCTTAACATCCTTAATGCATCTTCATTAAACCTTAATACTGGATCACCAACTGTTCTTATAATTTTATTGTTTAAATCACTTATTCCATAAAAATAATCCTGAATTCCATACTCTTCATTATAAGCAATTGCATTAATCGTAAAATCACGTCTAGCTAAATCCTCTCTTAAAGTTTTTACAAATTCAACTTTTATAGGATGTCTATTGTCATCGTATTCACCATCACTTCTAAATGTTGTAATCTCATAATGATTATTGTTAATAACAACAGTAACTGTTCCATGTTTTATTCCTGTCAATATAACTTTATCAAACAACTCAACAACCTTTTCTGGTTCTGCAGATGTAGTCATATCCCAATCATTTATATTTCTGCCTATAATACTATCTCTAACACAGCCTCCCACTATATATGCTTCATATCCATTTTCAATAAGAATCTTTATTATAAATTTAACCTCTTCTGGGAGTTTAATATTCAAATCCACTTTTCTTCTCCTTATAATTTTTTCAATATTATAAAACTTTATAAATTAAAATACAAAAATATATTTAATTTATATAATCCTAGTATATGCCATATTAATTAATATAATTTTCTAAGTAAAAAGGTATAAAAGCATGCTTTTATACCTTAAATAATTCTTTAATCATCTGCTACATTTTTATTATTATAAGAGTAGACATTATAATTCTGCCATATTTGTTCAAGATTTGTGAATACATCTGATATGTTTTCCTTTTCTCTCATTCCAACAGCTATTATAAGTGCATTTATAACTGATAAAGGCGCAACTAATGAATCAACGAAAGATGCCATATTACTTTGAGCAATTAATGTATAATCTGCTTTTGTTGCTAAAGGCGATAAAAGACTATCTGTAAGTGCTACAACCTTTGCTCCTCTATCTCTTGAAAATTCTAATGCATCTATAGTTTTAGCTGCATATCTTGGAAAACCAATTCCTATTACAAGATCTCCGTCTCCAACACTTATCATCTGTTCAAAAACATCTGATATTCCGTAACTTACCACTTTAACATTTTGAAGAATTATATTTAAATAAAATCCTAAAAACTCAGCAATTGCTGTTGAACTTCTAAGTCCTATTATATATATTCTTTTAGCTTCAAATATACTCTTAACTACATCCTGGAATGTCTTTTGATTTATTTTTTCTAATGTAGACCTTATATTTTCCATATCAGCTTTCAATACACCTTTTAAGGCATCTCCATCAGTAAAATAATCATTTCTAAGTTCTAATCTTTGAACTGTAGTTAGTTTATTCTTAATTAATTCTTGAAGAGCTTTCTGCAATTTAGGATAACCTGAGAACCCAATTTCACTTGCAAATCTTACAACAGTTGATTCAGATACTCCTACAGCAACTCCAAGTTTTGCTGCAGTCATAAATGCTGCTTTATCATAATTTTTAAGTATATATTCAGCAATAAGCTTTTGACCTTTGCTTAGTCTTATATACTTTCCTTGAATTAATCTCATTAAATCTTTGCTATTTTCGTTATTCATATTGTCCATATAATGCCTTTCTATTTCATTGCAATAATTATAATTTAAGTTTATCACTAACTTTCATTTTTTTCAATAAAACTACATTTTTTTCGCACAAAGTCTTTTAATAATGAAATTCAACGTACATAACCCAATAATATATAAACAGCTATAAGTTTCAAATAATTATAAGACAAATTTTATCCTATACTATAAGCTTGTAATATATTCAACTTCTTCTTTCTTTAGTTCTCTATATTCACCACGTTTTAAATATCCAAGTCTAAGCTTTCCTATAGAAATTCTTTTTAATGCCAACACTTCATGATTCAATGCAGCACACATCTTTCTTATTTGTCTATTTTTTCCTTCATGAATCCCAACTTCTATCGTAGAAATATCTTTAAATGCATCATAACTTATTACTTCCAAAGATGCTGGTGCTGTTATATATCCTCCAATATCTATTCCACTTTCAAATTTTTCTATATCTTTTTCACTTATTTCGCCTTTTACTACAACAATATATTTCTTAGTAAGTTCTTCTCTTGGATGTATTATTTTATTATAAACATCACCATCATTAGTTAATAGAAGAAGTCCACTGCTATCATAATCAAGTCTTCCTATGGGATAAACTCTTTCTTTAACTTTTACTATGTCCATTATTGTAGGTCTATCTTTTTCATCTTTAACTGAGCTTATGTATCCTTCAGGTTTGTTTAACATAATATATACTTTATGTTCTTCTTTTTTTATTATCTTTCCTTCGTATTCAACCACATCAGTTATAGGATTAACCTTAACTCCTAATTCAGATACAATTTCTCCATTTACTTTTACTTTTCCTTCAAGTATAATTTCCTCACATTTTCTTCTAGATGCAACACCGCAACTAGCCATATACTTTTGTAATCTTTCTTCCATATTTATCACTCCAACGTATATATATTAATTTATATAATTCATTTACTTCAATATTAATGATTATATATGTTTAAATATCATAATACAATAAAAATTATGTTTATCATATTTTAACTATTATATAAATTAATAATCAGTATAATATAAATCTCATAATAAAATATTAATATATAATAATAGAGACGCTTCCCTTGAGCGCCTCTATTACTTAATAAACTCAATCTATTTTGCTGTTTACTTAAGAACTATTAAATCATTAGAAGAATCCAAATCCAGGATATCCACCAAATCCGCCTAGTCCTCCGAATCCTCCGCAGCCACAGCCGCAACCTAAGAATAAAATTAGAATTAGCCAAATCCAGTAGCCACCACCGCAGCCACCAAATCCACCTAGTCCACCATAGCCTCCAAATCCGCCATAGCCACCATATCCGCCATATCCGTTACCGTATCCACCATTGCAACAGCAGCTATTACAGCAACAATTATTGCTACAGCAGCTGCTTGGTTTGCAGCAGCAACAGCAATCTCTTCTACAACTTTTTGACATGTTAATCAACTCCTATTCTTTTGTTAATATATCCTATTCAAAAAATGCTTTTTTTGTTCTTATTTAAAAAATTATATTCTAGGGCATATTTTAGATATTTTTTGAAAATAGGAGAAATTTTCATCTTAACAATTAAGATTATGCATTATAATATTATTTCCACATATAAAAAGGAACCAAATATATAATTTAGCTCCTTAAAAAATCATCTATTTTACTTTTATTTCATTTCCAAATACAAACTTATCATCTTCTAAAATCGTCTTTTCCATTAATAATACTGCTGTTTTATCTTTTTCAACATTATTTAACTCAATTATATACTGGTTGTCCACTTTCTTATCTTTATAGATGACTTTGTTATCTATACTGTCATATGCATCATTATTTTCATCACAATACAATCCGAAAGTATTCATTGCCATAAGCATACTTTTTTTATCTGAGTCTGAACTGCAGTATATTTTTATGTTATCATTTTCTTTAATAACCTTAATTTTTCCCTCTGTTTTATCATTAAATTTAATTAAGAAATCAGTTTCACCATTTTCTGTCTTTGGAACTTCTCCTAAAATATTATCCTTTGTATCAAAGTCCTCATAATATTTATTTAGTTCTTCATCTGTCATGGAATTATAATAGTTCATTACAGATATACTATTAGAGTCTTTTATTTGATCATAAGTTAAATCTTCTGCCGTAGCAATCATATTCCTATTATTATCAGCTTCAAAATCATCAATATTATTAGCTAAATAAATTTTCCCATCCACATTAATCAAAAAATTACTATTATCTATATTTTCTATAAATTTCTCATTATCAGGCCACAATAAAACAACACCAGTTTCTACCCTATTACTTACAAACTGTTTAATTTCAATATCTGTACCTTTTATTGCCCCGCTTAAGTCTTGAGTATAATTATCTTGAAAATCTTCTTTAAAATTTACAGGTATTTTTAAACTAGCATTAAGATTACGATAACCATCTACTACATCTACTCTTATAACTCCAGTTTCTGCAAACCCATTTTCATTATTTATTTCAACTTCATATTCTATCTTATTATCCTGTGTTAAATGAGCTGAACTCCTTGTATGCCTGTTCTCCAAGTCTCCCATGAATACATTAACTTCAAGCCCACCATGCATACCAAAATGTTTAAAACTTTTATTACTTTCAATAGTAAAACAAACCTTAACCTTATTCTTACTAGCACATATTTTATTTACAGTTAACTTATTTCCATTTTGTTCAATAACATTATTTTTAAGTTCCTTACTCATAGAAGATTCTCTATATTGCTATTTTCTCTGAATCAGCATTATACTATACTTTAACCTTATCATCAGTTCTTTCTATTTTATCTATGCTCACCTTAGACTTATCTGCAAATTCAAACTTATTTTCATATTTAACATTATCTTTTATTTCATATGATGGCTCTTGCTGATCTGTTGTTTTATAGAATCCATCCAGTTCCCCTTCATATAAATCACATTCAATTGGTATTATGATACAATCACTAACATCCTTTAAATCATCAATTTTTATAATATTTGTTGACATAGCCCCTACTGAACATTTTTCTATACCATCAAAGTGATTAATATAACCATCTTCTATACAATAAATTCTTTCTTTATACTTAATTAAAACTTTTGATAATCCATAAGCATGTTCATCAACATTATTATCATTATTTTCTTTATAAAATAAATTTGTTCCTATAGCATTACTTTCTAACTTATAGAATTCATAATTTTCCATCTTAAAATTCAAGCTTTTTTCCATAGCTAAGTCTAAATACTTAGAAATATCTACTGTAGTTTTAACCCAGCCGTTAAAATCATATTCTGGTAATATAACATCAAATCTTAAATCAACGCTATTTTCGAAACCTTTAAAGTTATACATAGTAAATGTATATTCTACTGTCTCATTGTCAATTTTTTTAGAATCCATTTGATAACCGTCATTTTGTTGAGCATTTTGTACTACAAGGCTTACAATACTATTCCCGTGATAAATTTCATTTAATGTTCCATTTCTGTGTATTAAAAAGCTTTAACTTTCATCTCATTTTTTGATGCTGTAATATCTTTTATTTCAATTTTTATGCCCTTATCTTCAAAACTTTTATTAATAGGTAATGAATAATCCTTTTGTTCTGAAATCAATACAGATGGTCCTGGCGTATCCTTGCCATCAGATTGTAAAGTAGAATTTATCACTTCAGCTTTAACTTGTATCCCTCCAAATAGCCCAGCGATAAATAAAAAGCTGAACAGTGAAGCTGCCACCCCTATTAATTTACAAATTTTCTTTGAATTCACTATTATACCCCAACTTCTTTTTTTGTTATATTATACATCCATTTACTTTTATTTACTATAAAATGTAAATTAAATAATTCTTAAATTTCTTAAAATATCCTATAAATTTAATTATTAATTTTTATTAATCCTTAAGTAAATATATTATAGTTAATAAAATGTACATATAAACTTCTTTCCCAAATAACAAATAAAATAAACTAGTCAAAAATCTTTAGTATTTTCTTAAGTATAAAGTTGCATATAACTGCAACAATTACAATACATAATATATCTGTACTTAATGCTTTGATTAGATTTATCCCAGTTAATGCTTCATACATTACTCTTCTACTTCTCATAAGCTCATCTGTATATTTCGAACCAAAAAATATTCCTGCAAAACACCCTACTCCTATTGAGCACAATACTCTAATTATTTTTTCATTTATCTTTGATGAAAAAATCTTGATACCATATTCTAATGAATTTAATTTTTGCATCTTATTATATACAACAAATAAAACAAATATAATCAGTAATGCAATTGAAATATCAACTAACATATTTGAAAAATATATTTGTTTGATACTTACCTCATCAATTAATGGATTGATAAATATTTTTCTATAATTTCCATCTGATGAATTTCTCATTAAAGAATATATATTCTTCCCATCTTTCACAGCTACATATTCAGATATCTCCCTTATCTTATATAGTATAGTCGTAAGTGAAAAAGGTATTAATGCCATCATGCAAACAAGCCCAATAATAGAATTAGAAAACATAGAATCAACTATCATAATAAATAACACACTAATAATTCCAATCAAAACCATTTTTATAATTTCAATACCTACAATCGAAAAATATCCTTCCACAATTGATAATAAATTTCTATAATTTATATATCTCATAACCGTCATATATACAAATACAATAATAAACAATAATCCTGTCAATATAAGACATAGAATTTCATTGTACTTTATTTGTTTTTTGGTGTAAGGAAAACTATTCAAAAACATAAAATTATTTCTTTTACTTATCCCCTGACCAATAAAATGTGTTACTACAAATATAACAAACAATAAGCCATAATTATACAAACCAAATGTATTGAAATGATTATTATAATCATTTGAAATTTTCCAATGCATTTCTTCAATTCCATTGCCAATAAAACTTTTATCATATTCCTCTGTTATTATGGTAAATACACGTCCAACTTTACTCACTTTAGATACACCATTAATTTTCAAATTTTCTTCACTAACATCTTCTTTAAATGCAACTTATATTTTTTTAATCTTATTTTTCATGTTTTCTACTGAATTTTCATAAGATACAATTCCATTATCTAAAATAGCAACATCATCACAGATTCTTTCAAGCTCGCCTAAGTGATGAGAACTTATAATAATTGTTGTACCATTTTCATATACTTCATCTACAAATACTTGGAGTAGCTTATTTTTTAATATTGCATCAAGTCCAGATGTAGGCTCGTCCAATATTAAATATTTTGCATGCATAGAAAAAGCCAATATAATAGAAAGTCTCATTTTCATTCCTTTTGATAATAAAATCTTTTTATTTTCAATCTCAAATGATACATTATCTATTTTTATCATTATTATCATTCACCCCTAGCATCTCAAATGTTTTCATAACCATATTAATAAAATCTTCTTTAGTAAGACCACTGTAATTTGCTTCTAATATTAATTTTTTCAATTGATTTCCTATAGACTCCATTTTCTTCTCATCAACCTTATTTTTAAAATTATCTGTTATAAAAGTTCCCCTTCCTCTTAAAGTCTCAATTATTCCTTCTCTTTCAAGTTCTCCATATGCCTTGCTTACTGTATTTGGATTTGTTGTAAGAAGCCCTGCCATTTCTCTAACTGATGGTAACTTTTCATTTGGCTTTAATGCACCTTTTAAAATAAGTTCTTTAATTCCTAATTCTATTTGTTCATAAATAGGAGTACTGCTCCTTGGATCAATTTTTATCATCTTTCATCATCCTTCTATAGAATCTTGTGCTTTTGATTGACTAATATAATCAATTACCATACCTTCACCTTCATCTACAAATACTAAATTCATATACAAAACTTCATTGTCTGGTCTATAAAATTTTTCTCCATAATCTGAATAATCTACATAATAAGGCTTAAATTTTATTATTACAACTTCTGTTTTCGATATAGGCTTTACTTTTGAATAATTTAGTCTACTCTTCTCATAACGATTAATTATTGAATTCTGTTCATCTTCAGTTAAATAAATTATTTGTTCTATTTCAATCTTATCGTAATGTACATCAGTATCAGTTAATCTCTTTCTTTGAGAAAAACATTCTAAAACATCTGGTAATTCTCCATTATCTCCAATTTTTCTTCTTCTGAAATTATCATCTCTCAATACTTTATTATTTAATTGTTCTAAAACTTCACTTGAACTAGTAAATTTCTTTTGTTTTTCATACAACTTAGTATCACATTGATTACTTGCCAAAAGTAATGTAAGTCCAAGAAACGCAGCTATTCCTATAGCTATTTTTGATTTTTTTGAATTCAAAAGTTTTTTTTCAAAATAAAAAAGACATCCAAATGAGCGTTACACTCTTTTAGATGTCTTTTCTGTTATATTATTTTACTAATATTATTATTTGTTTCCTCTAGCATGAATAGCTAATGCTGCAATTGTAAAGATTACTGGACCTGCTATCATAGCAATTGTTGATACATAATCACCTTTTAAAGCTGGTTCAATAATTGTAAATATATTTGCAAATCCTACTGTAGCTGTAACTATTACTGTTATAATTACAGTTAATGCATGATTTTTGTATATTTCAAATGGTTTAACTATTTCTTTCTTCTTCTTAAAGCTTATAAATGCAGCTGATAAGAATAAATATGGAATTGTCATAGCTACATTAGTCATAAGAACTAACATTTCGAAAAATGCTTTAGCATTTTTACCACCCATAGATATTACAAGAACCATAACTGCAACTATTATAGTTTGAACTTTCATTGCATTTACAGGCATTCCGCTTTTATCAATAACAGCCATTTTTCCTGGCCATAATTTTGCAGGAGTTCCTTCTATTAATTGCTTTAATGGTGAATATGATAATGTAAAGAACGCACCAGTTAAAGCTAAGAACATTGAAAGACCTACAAATCTTGCTACCCAGTTACCTAGTTCTACTGCAACTCCATTACTTAATCCAAGTACATTACCTAATTCAAATCCAAAGTTATTCATAACTACATAAGCAACATTTGCCATGTTTACATGTTCACCAGATAAAGTTTTAGACCAGTTTGTAAATATACCAACACAGAATATTCCAATTGCATATCCTATTGATATAACTGCTGCTGATATAGCTATTCCTTTTGGGAATGTTTTTTCAGCGTTTTCAGTTTGGTCAACAAGACCACCAACAGCTTCAATTCCACCAAACGCAAATATTGCAAATACTAAGAATGAAAGCATAGAACTTACACTGCCATATGCAGGATTTGGTGAATTTACAAATGACATTGCACTTTGTATAGGTTGTGCTAAGTGTCCTTTATTTAATATAAGAACTATAATTGCCCCCCCTATTAGAACAACATTTAATAAAGCACATGCTATACCACCTACTGAAGTAATCTTAGTTATCTTATCCATACCTCTTCTAGAAATTAAGAAAACCAAAATCATCCAGATTACTCCAAGTATACCTATTGATTGTGTTGAACTTAATCCAAAGAAACTAAGTTCAGATGTTCTATCTACTCCGAAAAATGTATTCGATAATGGTATCCATATACTTGAACATATATTTATCATCCAGATAACATATGATGCATACCACATGAAAATACCTACGAATGCATATTTAGGGCCTACTGATTTTTCCATCCATGAATATATACCACCTTTTTCATCTTTGAAAGCAGCACCGTATTCAGCCATCATAAATGCATATGGTATAAAGAAAGCAATTGCTCCAAATATGAACCAAGGAATTGCACCATATCCCATAAGATAATATGATCTTGGCATGTTAGCAAAACCAAATACAGATGTAAAAATCATAAGAATTAATGTTACAAGAGTTAACTTCTTTTGTTTTTCATTATTGCTCATCTTATTTACTCCTTAACTATATATTTTTTCTAATTAAGCACGAGATTTACTTTTATTATTCCCATTAATTTTCTATATAATATAGATGATTAATTAAATAAAATTAATTATTTTTCACTTGTTTTTTATAGATAATTAAAATAAAGAACCCCCTCTTAATTCAAGTTCAAAATTTATTTGAACCAGGTATGTTTTACATTTTACTATGATTTTTTCATCAAATCAAGCTAGTTATTTTAATTTTTTTTTAATTTTTAGTATAAAATTTTAAAAAATTTAATATTTATATTAATTTATTTTGATATTTTTATTGTTTTTGTCCTATATATTTTACTTATTATCAGAATTTATTTTGCAAGTTTAGTTGTCAAATCTTTCAATAATGTATTATTTCTCACTATTTTTACGCATATTATTATAATTATTTGATTAATTTATTTTTTAATATTTCATTCAATCTTCATACACGCTTATTGTCACCAATAAAAATCATTAAATAAAAAATATATCTATACGATAATTTTTATTTATCATATAAATATCTATATTTTTAATTTTAAAAATAAGCTTTTATAAAAGACTATCTATCATCACCAATATAATCCAAAAACTCTTTAGTTTTCGACCAATATTTTATTCCCCAGTTTTCAAAATTCCATTCTTCCATGTATTTATTACATTCATAGTCAACATAGAAAATCTGTTCATTCTCAACAACAAAATTTGTCGGAAAGTAATCTATATTTATCTTATTACTATATAATATAGTACACATTTCTCTTATTTGACGTAGATATTTTTCCTTCATTTCATCCTTTAATATAATATCAAATATGGTATCACCTTCAATATATTCTTTTAAAATCCTTTCATTCTTTATATCTAAATCAAGCATTTGAGGCATATTTATTCCTATATTTTTTAATGTATTATAATCATTAATTTCACTTTCTATCTTATTTCCAAATTTATAATAAGAACAAGGTTCATGATGTATCTGTTTTAATACATATTTTTTTTCACCATCTGTAACTAGATAAGAATAACCACCTTTACCTTTTCCAAGCAACTTTATAACTTTGAAGTAATTCTTATTTACATTCATTTCTTTCATTTAATATTCCCTCCCTTAATAGTTTATACCTTTCAAATTTTTCAATATCTCATTTACTATAATATACTTAACCTTACACCTCATATGCATTTATACCAAAATTTATAAGAGTATATTTAATAAACAACAAAAAAACTTTCATCCTATATAAAGGATGAAAGCATTACTCACGTGTTACCACATTAATTTATCATTATCTCACAATAATACTCTCTTCAAGTATGCCAAAATATATAATAATAAATAATCTAACTGCTATTTGTAATAAAAATTCTAATATTCAATAAACTAAGTACCTATACAATAACGTTTTGTATGTTTCCATCTATATATTTATCAATATTATCGAAAACTATTTCTGCTCTCTTTATCATTGATTCCTTTGTAGCAAATGCTACATGAGGAGTTACAATTAAATTTGGTGCCTCAAATAATACATGATCCTCAGGTATTGGAGGTTCCATTTCAAAAACATCTACTCCTGCTCCTGCAATTATTCCTTCTTTTAATGCATTTGATAATGCTTTACTATCAACTATTGGACCTCTTGCTGTGTTAATAAGAATAGCATTTTTCTTCATCAATTTTATATTATCCTCATTAATTAACCCTTTTGTAGAATCATTTAGTGGAACATGTAAAGAAACTATATCACATGTAGATAATAATGTATTTAAATCCACATACTTAATCCCTGTATTTTCTTTAACAGTTCTACTGTAACCATAAACTTCACATCCAAAAGCCTTAGCAATATTAGCTACTCTGATCCCTATGGCACCAGTACCTATTATTCCAAACTTTTTCCCTTCAAGTTCAAAGCCTACTAAACCATCTTTAGTTCCACCTTGTCTTGTTACTTCGTTACATTTGTCTATATTTCTATATAAATCAATTATAAGTCCAAACACCAAATCTGCTACTGCTACAGTTGAATATCCAGCACAATTACATACTCTTATTCCTCTTTCCTTGCAGTAATCAATATCTACATGATCTACTCCTGTAAATGCAACACAAACCATTTTTAAATTTGGACACTTTTCCATTACATCTTTTCTATATTGAAAATTTGATAGTACAACTATATCCGCATTCTTACTTCTTTCAATTAAAGTTTCTGTATCCTCTACTCTATTATCATAAAAGACAATTTCAGCTTTGCCCTCTAATTTCTCATTTGCTCTTTTTATGAATAATTCTGTTTCTACACCTAATGGTTCTAAAAATACCACTTTCATTGTCATTTCCTCTTTCCATAATATTTTTACAAATTATCACTTAAATTTTCATAAATATCTTATTTATATTATATCAACGCAAAATTAACTTTACAATTATTCGCTAATACACAACAAATATTTATGATACTTGTTTTTAATAATCTTATAAAAAATTGCTGAAAGATTAATATTATTTAACCCTTCAGCAATATATATAAAATATTCTATTCTTTAATCTTGTTCTAAAGCTCCAGTATATAATTGATAGTAAATTCCTCTCTTATCAATTAAACTATCATGATTTCCACGTTCAATGATTCTTCCTTTATCTAAAACCATAATAACATCTGAATTTTTAATTGTAGATAATCTATGGGCTATTACAAATACTGTTCTGCCCTTCATAAGATTATCCATACCTTCTTGAACAATCTTTTCAGTTCTTGTATCTATGCTAGATGTAGCTTCATCAAGAATTAATACTGGTGGATCTGCAACTGCTGCTCTTGCAATAGATAAAAGCTGTCTTTGACCTTGAGAAAGATTACTTCCATCACCTGTAAGAACTGTATTATATCCTTCTGGAAGGTGCTTTATGAAATAATCTGCATTAGCTAGTTTTGCTGCTGCTTTTACTTCTTCATCAGTTGCATCTAATTTACCAAAACGTATATTTTCCATAACTGTTCCTGTAAACAAATGAGTATCTTGAAGAACTATACCTAATGATCTTCTTAAATCATCCTTTTTAATCTTTTGTATATTTATTCCGTCATATCTTATTTTACCTTCTTGTATATCATAAAATCTATTGATTAAGTTAGTAATTGTAGTCTTACCTGCTCCTGTTGCACCAACAAATGCAATTTTTTCTCCAGGTTTCGCATAAAGGTTTATATCATGTAATATAATTTTTTCATCATTATATCCAAAATCAACATCTTCAAAGTATACATCACCCTGAAGCTTTTGATAAGTTGTAGTATTATCAGCTTTGTGATAATGCTTCCAAGCCCATGCTCCTGTTCTTTTTGAAGATTCTTTTATGCTTCCATCACTTGCAATTTCAGCATTTACAAGCTCTACATATCCTTCATCAACTTCTGGCTTTTCATCTAAAAGATCAAATATTCTTTCAGCACCAGCAAGAGCCATTACAAGACCATTTAACTGTTGAGATAATTGAGCTATTGGCATATTAAAACTCTTATTAAATTGTAAGAATGACGCAAGTGCTCCTAGTGTAAATCCACCAAAACCATATATGGCAATTATAGATCCAACTATAGCTGTTAAAACATAGCTGATATTTCCCATATTACCCATTACAGGCATTAAAATATTAGCAAACTTATTAGCATTATTTGCACTATCAAAAAGTTCTTCATTTAAATTATTAAAATCCTTTATACTTTCATCTTCATGACAGAATACTTTAACTACTTTCTGCCCTTCCATCATTTCTTCAATGAATCCATTTACCTTACCTAAGTTCTTCTGCTGTTTTATAAAATAACTTGCACTTTTCTTTCCAATATACTTAGTTACTGCAAACATAAATC
Organism: Clostridium sp. SM-530-WT-3G; assembly: GCF_012843905.1. Lineage (GTDB taxonomy): Bacteria > Bacillota > Clostridia > Clostridiales > Clostridiaceae > Clostridium. Next base: position 10,358 of record NZ_JABAGC010000037.1, on the reverse strand, counting down.
CAACCATAAGCAAAGTAAGTATTGTAAGAGGAATACTAAGTATAATCATAGAAATAAGTACACCTGTAACTGTTATAATTCCTGCAATCACCTGAGGAATACCTTGTGAAATAAGCTGTCTTAATGTATCTGTATCATTAGTATAAATACTCATAATATCACCATGTGCATGAGTATCAAAATATTTTATTGGCAGCTTTTCCATATGCGCAAACAAATCATTTCTTATACTTTTCATTGTTCCTTGACATACGTTAATCATTATTCTATTAAAAGCCCAAGTAGCTAGTACACCAATATAATAGAATGCAGCCATCATACCTAGCGCTTTTAATAATGGTACAAAATTTGGTGAAGCATCATTTATAAAAGGTACTATATATACATCGATTAAACTCTTCATAAACATAGTTCCAACAATATTAGCTAAGGAACTTATTAAAATAAAAATAACTACAAAAATACAATGAATTTTATAATTCTTTATTACATATTGAAATAATCTTTTAAATATCTGACTTGGCTTCTTTTTAGTCTTAGCCTTTGGTCTTCCCATCATATTTTTTCTAGGCATTTTTTTCTTCAGCTCCTTTCATTTGAGATTCATATACATCTCTGTATATTTCGCATCTTTCTATTAATTCTTCATGAGTACCAATATCATTGATTACACCTTCATTTAAGACTATAATCTTATCTGAATCCTGAACTGATGATATTCTCTGAGCTATTATTATCTTTGTAGTATTAGGAATTTCTTCTTTAAATGCTTTTCTTATAAGAGCATCTGTTCTTGTATCTACTGCACTTGTAGAATCATCTAAAATAAGAATCTTAGGTTTCTTTAATAATGCTCTTGCAATACATAATCTCTGCTTTTGTCCACCAGATACATTTGATCCACCTTGCTCTATAAAAGTGTCATACTTATCTGGGAATGCTTGAATAAATTCATCTGCTTGAGCAAGCTCACATGCTCTTTTTGCATCTTCATAAGTAGCTTCTTTATTTCCCCACCTAAGATTGTCCAAAATTGTACCTGAAAATAGTACATTCTTCTGAAGAACCATAGCCACTTGATTTCTCAATGTTTCTATATCATAATCTCTTACATCAATACCTCCAACTTTAACGCTACCTTCTGTAACATCATAAAGTCTTGGAATAAGCTGAACAAGAGATGTTTTAGAACTACCAGTTCCACCTATTATCCCTATAGTTTGTCCACTTTCAATTTTAAAGTTTAAATTCTCTAAAACATTATCTGTATTTTTGTTATAAGCAAAATTTACATTATCAAATTCAATAGATCCATCTTTAACTTCATAAATAGGATTTTCTTTATTATTTAAATTTGACTTTTCATTAAGAACTTCAGCAATACGTTCTCCGGATGCTCTTGACATAGTTACCATAACAAATATCATAGCTATCATCATAAGACTCATAAGTATATTCATTACATAAGTAAACAAACTCATAAGTTCACCTGTTGTAAGGCTTCCACCTACTATCATCTTTGCTCCAAGCCAAGATAATAATAAAATACATGTATACATTGAAAATTGCATTAATGGCATATTTAAAACAATACACTTTTCAGCCATCACAGATAAATCATAAATATCTCCAGCAGCCTTATTAAATCTCTTCACTTCATGGTCTTCTCTTACATAAGCCTTTACAACTCTGACTGCATTTATATTTTCCTGTATACTTGCATTTAATGCATCATATTTCTTAAACATCTTTCTAAAAATAGGATGAGCTTTACCTATAATAAAATAAAGTGCAGCCCCAAGAAAAATTATAGTTCCTAAAAATATACATGCTAATTTTGCATTAATGGTAAATGTCATTATCATAGCACATATAAGCATCATTGGTGCTCTTGTACACATTCTTACAATCATTTGATATGCATTTTGTACATTTGTAATATCTGTAGTAAGCCTTGTTACAAGTCCAGCTGTAGAAAACTTGTCTATATTTGAAAATGAAAATCCCTGTATATTTTCATACATGCCTCGTCTAAGATTTTTAGCAAATCCTGTACTTGCACTTGCAGCATACTTACCAGAAAGAACTCCAAAAGTAAGTGAAAACATGGCCATGATAATCATTGCTCCTCCAATCATGTAAACATGCTTCATGTTTCCTACTTCTACACCTTTATCGATTATAGATGCCATTAAAAACGGAATTATAACTTCCATTATTACTTCCAATGTTACAAACACTGGCGATAGTATAGAATCTTTTTTATATTCTTTTACATACCCTAGTAACGTTTTAACCATAAATATATACTCCTCTCTTTACTAAATTTAATGTTGTATTATTTATATCTAAAATCAATAGACCTTCCTAAACTATGTATGAATCATTTTCACTATTGGTTATTATTAGCCAATAGGTTGTCCATCATTTTCTCTAAAATTCTGTATAATTCTTTTTTATCATCCTCAGATAATCCTTCATACAAAACTTTTTCGCATTCAATTAAGTTCTTTCTCATTATTTTATCCACTTCATCATTTTTACTAGTTAATTTAATATGCTTGTATCTTTTATCAGTTTTACTTTGCTCAATTAATACGAAACCCTTCTCTTCAAGTCTTTTTAATATACCTGTTACAGTTGGTTTTTTCAGATTGAATTCTTTTTCAATATGGCAAGGATTAATCTCCTTGTCTCTATTTCTATTAAGATATCCTAATACTGAACATTGTGTTCTTGTTAAATCTATTGAAGATATTTTATTGTTCAATTCTCGTTCAAATAAATTATTTACTATTTTTAAAAGAAGACTCAGTCTTAATTTTTTTTTCATAATAATTGCCTCCTTAAAACCGTATATAATTGATAAAAAATAAATAGCTCATCAAATAAACTTATATTTAAAGCTATAACAAAGAATTCAATATATTCATATATAATACTTAGCACACTAACTATTATATATTACCTAGAAATAATGTCAAATTAAGTTTATAAAAGAAATTTAAATGTATTTTTTAAAATTCTATATATTTTAAAGTATTGCCAGAAGTGGCAACGATAGTTTCACTCTATTCATTAATGATATAAAAAATACCCCATGAAAATAAATATACTTTCAAGAGGTTATTAATTTATAATATTAAAATATTTTACCTTGAAGAACATTAACACAATTATTGCAACCATCATGTGAAATCAAATATATACTCTTCTGTTTTTAATAAATGTTGTTTTTTATCCAATAAACTATGTTCCACAATAAGTTTTATATCCACAACTTAAATTCTCAGGCACTTTAACATAATCTTTATTTACTTCAGAATAATTATAGGGATTTTTGAGAACCTCTAATAATGATTCCATAGTTTTATAATTACCTTTTTGAGCATCTGCTAAAGCTTCCTCTACTCTGTAATTTCTAGGGATTATTGCTGGATTGTTATTTTCCATAAGCTCTCTGACTTCACTCATCGATTCATTCTGTCTCTTTAATCTATCACTCCATAATGCATACCATTTAGTAAACCTTTCTGTAGCAACAAAAGGTAAATTTTCTACATATCCAGTTGTAAGATAATAAAAAGTATTAGTATAATCAGCTTTATTTTCTTTCATAATATCTAAAAACTCATTTATTATTACTTTATCATTTTCCTCTTCATTAAATAATCCAAGCTTTTTTCTCATTCCAGACATCCATGTATTTTCATATAATATTGTAAATGCACTTAATACCTTTTCAACTGTCTTAATTGTTTCATCCATATCTTCATCATTATGATTTTCTTCATTTATTAACGGCAATAATGTTTCTGCAAATTGCGATAAGTTCCATACTGCCATCTTAGGCTGATTTTTATATGCGTATCTTCCATATATATCAATAGAACTAAAAACTGTATCTGGATCATATGTATCCATAAATGCACATGGGCCATAGTCTATAGTTTCACCACATATAGACATATTATCTGTATTCATTACTCCATGGATAAATCCTACTAGCTGCCATTTTGCTATAAGTTCAGCCTGTCTTTTTACTACCTTAGCCAATAAAGTAAGGTACTTGTTATCCTTATTAAGATTGTTTATATACTCACTCTTAGTGTTGTTAAGCTCATTTTTATCTTTAAAATGTCTTTCTATAGTATAATCAGCAAGTGATTTTACATCTTCTTCACGTCCAAATCTTGCTGCATACTCAAAAGTTGCTACACGTATATGACTTTCAGCAATACGTGCAAGTATTGCACCATCAAGTTCAGTATCTCTATATACAATTTTACCTGTTTTAAGTACAGCAAGACTTCTAGTTGTCTTGATTCCAAGATTATACATCCCTTCACTTATTATATATTCTCTAAGCATAGGACCTAAAGCTGCTTTTCCATCACCACCCCTTGAATAAGGTGTCTTTCCACTTCCCTTAAGCTGAAGATCAAATCGCTTTTCATCGTCAGTAACTACTTCTCCAAGAAGTACAGCTCTTCCATCTCCAAGCATTGTAAAATATCCGAACTGATGTCCTGCATATGCTTCTGCAATAGGTGTAGTATTTTCTAAGACCTTGTTACCTGCAAGTATATTTATACCTTCTTGTGATTTCATAAAATCTTTATTTATCCCTAATTCATCAGCAAGTCTATCATTAAATATAATCATTTCAGGACTTGGAACTACACTAGGATTTTGCTTTGAATAAAAAATTTCTGGCAAACTAATATATGTATTTTCTAATTTTACTCTTTTGTTATCCATACTTTCTCCTTTATCATTTGAATATAAAAGTATAAATTGTAGGCATCATTATTTATATCTTCTTTTCTTTTTCTTAGATTCTACAATTATATAATTCAAATGAATTTATTTTATAGGTTTAATTTAAAATTCATTTATATTTTGCACAAGAGAAAATATTATTATTCTGATATACTAATATTTTCTCTATCCTTGTAATAACATAAAATAAAGACAATACTTAGATATTATTCTAAGTACTGCCTAAAATAAATAAAATATTTTGATATTATGAAAATCTATAATCTAAATATCTACAAATATATAATTCTTAATATCTCCCAACACAATTCTATTTACAAAGCCTGTATCAAAATTAGGAAACTGAGCTAAAACTGCTGATGCACCTTCAAATATACATTTTACATATGGACTATAAACATATTTTAATAAATCTTTATCCTCTATTTTATAAAATGAACAAAGCTCTGCTTCTTGTGGTCCTATAATGCAAAAAGCCGAAAAATGATAAAAAATCAAAGGTGTATTATTAACATATACAGTATTATTAATCTGTCTTACTTTATAATTTTTTACATTCCAAAAGGCTGTATTTGCTCCAATTGATTTTATAACATGAACATTTTTAAATACATCTGGCCATTCTTCTACATACCTTTGATCTCCAAATGTCTTATTTACTGTATCATACTCTCCAGTACATTTTTCAAGACATTTATCTTTCCAAATTCTTATTGCTGTTCTTCCCTCACTGTTATTTTTAAATCCTACAAAACCTGTATTAAACTTTCCTGTAAGATTATAATAATGCTCAAATTCCTTTGAATTATAATGTTCAGTTAATAATATTGATGCTTCTGGATTTTCACCAAATAATAAGTCAATATTATTAAACAAGAATAAATCTGCATCTACATGTGCATAATAATATGCCTCATTGTATCTATTAATAATATAATCTAAAAACACAGATTTCATAGTCCAACAGTATTCATGGAATGTCCTATTTGATTTTGCTCTATATAACTCATAATTATCTTTTTCTAATTCACTGTAATGAAATACTTTAACATTTTCAAAATTTATTTTTTTCAATATATCATAAACTTTATCAGACATGCAGAGAATAAATAATTCAAAGCTTGTACAATGCTTTTTAAAAGAAATATACATAGCTAGAGCTTTAAATAAATGCACTTCAGATAAAATCATGGTAAAGTGATATTTTTTCATATAAATATACTCCTTTCAAGCAATTTTTGTTATCTATACTTTAATAAATCCAGCATTAGCCTTATCCAAATATATCTTTAATAAGTGCAACCATTGCTCTTGCAAAATATTTAAATCCAAATATATCTTCAATCATATTTATTTCTTTAAATACCTCAATTACATTTATATTACTTATATAAAACAAGCTTGAGGTTAAATCTTCATTAAAAGATTTTTTTCTTTGAAATTGTAGCAAATTTAAGAACATATTTAATATATAATCAAATGATCTATCTTCAAGCATCGTATCAATATCTTGTACTAGTTCATTTAGAGTAATTTGATTTATTGATGTTAAGTAACTTATGCATACTAAAATCACATCTATAAAGTATATATTATTGTATTTATTACATATATATCTTGTATTTTCATTATATTCATTTACCCTTATATTGCTTGGATGCTCTTGATGTGCACTTGCTATTTTATCATCAAAAATGAATTTTCCACCTGACTTATAAAGCCTTATCCCCAGGTCATAATCTTCAAATCCATATCCCACAATCTGTTCATCAAACATACCTACATTTATCACATTTTCACGTTCAACCGATGCATTGTTTGTAATAAATAATCTCCATGGAATACTATAATGTGCTAAATTATTACCATATTTTTTTATTATTTCTTTAACTCCATCAATAAAGTTTCCATGTAAATCAAACACATACTTCTCATACATCCCATTCATAATTAAATATTTATTTAGAATTGGTGCTTTTTCAGTTTTATTATAAGCATTTTTAATATATTTTAATCCATCATAGTCTTTATCTTTCTTTTCAAGCTCATTATAATAAAAGGTAATTATTCTCTTCCAAGGTACACCACAGACTACTATATTTTTTTCCTCATGGTTCTTCAAATGACGTGTTACAAAATCTCTTGGTGCAATCATATCACTATCATGAAATATTAGTATATCACCTTCTGCCATTTTTATTGCTGTATTTCTCCCTCTTGCTATTCCTTTATTTTCATTAAGTCTTTGAAATTTTATATTAAACCTTGCATTCTTTATAAATCCTCTAACCATACTAGCTGTATTATCAGCAGAACCATTATCTACAATTACCACTTCAAAATCATTAAAACTACAGTCCTGATTATTTAATGACAATAAATTATAATATAATCTTTCTTCAGAATTGAAAGCTGGAATAATAATACTTGCTCTCATAATTGCTCTCTCCCATACTTATTAATTACTTTCTATATCAGTCGTAATGAAGAAATCTGTATACCTAGAATCATTTTTTTTAATTTCTTCAATTATATTCCTAAGAAATCTCTTGTATATATCATAAATAAAGGGCATATTTGTTCTATCTTTTTCATGAATTTGTATAATATCATTTTCATTTATTATTCTAAATCCACTAAAATGATAAACAATGAGCTTATAATTATTTACCATTATTTCATTATCTTTAATGGTGAATTTATACTTTTGATAATTCCAATGGCCTATATTAACTCCTGGAGTTGTTATTTCTCCAACATTATCAAATAACTCAGGCATATTGTCTAAATATTTTTGATCACCAAAAGTATTTCCTTCTGGATTTTGAGTACATGCATTTATACACATCTTGTCCCACCATCTAGCACACATAATTCCATTTATATCTTTTTTAAATATTATAAGCCCAGAATTGTAATTTCCGGTAATATCCTGAACATAATGAACAAAGTCATTTGGCTTCTTTGATAAAAATATCTTGCCATCAGATATAAGCACAGAACTATCAGGCTGATTTTTAATTATTATTTCTGGATTTTGTAAGAAAAATAAATCCGCATCAATATAAATAACTCTTTCTATGTCACTACTATGCTCAAGAACATAATTTATAAATACAGGTTTTAAAGTCCAGCAATACTGGTTCAACTTACGAGTATTCTTTAAATTAATAACATCAATTCTATTCAATTCATTAATTTTTATGAGAATTACATTAGGTAAATTGAACTGTTTTATAAAATCATAAGATCTATAATCAACACAAAGGACATATACTTTAAAGTCATCCACTACCTTTGATAAAGATAAATAAGCTGCTACCGCCTGAATTAATCTTTTATGAGATAACACAGTACAAAATATATTATTTGACATATGATTCCCCCCTTTGTTTAAATGCATTTTATTTCAAGAAATCCTTATACCAATCTATAGTCTTTTTCAACCCCTCATCAATAGTATAATTAGGAGTCCATCCTAATATATTTCTTGCTTTTTCTGCACATAAATACTGATGTTTAATTTCATTACTTCCTTGATTCAATATTACTGGTTTCAATGGGCTTTCCATTAATTCAAGGATTTTATTTACAAGTTCTAATACTGTCATCTGTATTTCATTACTAAAATTAAATGCATGTCCACCCAAACCTAGTTTTTCTATATTTTCTGCAAGTGTCATATATGCATCAACTGCATCCTCAACATAAAAATAATCACGAATAAAACTACCATCACTTCTTATTACAGGTGCTTCATTATTTAATACAGATTGAATTGTCTGTGGAATTATCCTATTAAAATTTAAATCTCCTCCCCCATAAAGGTTACCACATCTAGTAATACATACTGGCAACTTATAAGTTTCATAGTAAGTTTGAGAAATTAAATCTGTACAGCTTTTAGATACATCATAAGGATGTTTCCCCTGAAGAGGCATTGTTTCATCATAAGGTAAATTTATCTGATCTCCATAAGCCTTATCACTAGATGCAACAATAACTTCTTTAATTAATGGGCTTCTTCTTGATGCTTCTAAAATGTTCCATGTTCCTTCAATATTTGCTTTAAATGTTCCTAGTGGATTTCTATTTGCAACTCCTACAATAGCCTGTGCTGCCAAGTGAAATACTGTATCTATTTCATATTCCCCAAGTGCCCTTTCAATCACATCATAATCTTCAAGGCTTCCATTTACTGCATTGATTTTCTTGTATTTATCACCAGTATACATATTAGATTTTGGAATATAATCTCTTATTAATACAGTAACATTGGCACCAAAGTCAACTAACTTTTTAACAAGATAACTACCTAAAAAACCTGTTCCTCCTGTAACAAATACATTTCTACCCTTCCAGAACTTATTTTTTTCTTCTATTTCAGCAGAACTTTTATACTCTTTAGAATCACTCATAAATTCTTTACCTAACACTTCTTTACTTAATAATTTATCTTTTGTATTTTTCTCTACCATGTTTTCCACACTGCCTTTCCTTCATTCCATAGTTTATTTACATTATTTATATCATTTAAAGTATCCATAGCTGTCCAGAATCCATTATGAATGTAAACTGAAAGCTCATTATCTTTAACCAATTTTTTTAGAGGTGTCTGCTCTAAAATACAATTTGGATCATCATCAATATAATCAAAAATTTCTGGTTCAAAAATAAAAAATCCACCATTAATTATTCCTTCAGTATTCTTCTTTTCTTCAAATGATTTAGCCATACCATCTTCTACAGTAAGAATTCCATACTGGCTTTTTTTATAAATTCCTGTAACTGTAGCTATCTTTCCTTGCTTTTTGTGGAATTCTAAAAGTTCATCAATATTAATATCTGCAAGACCATCTCCATAAGTAAGCATGAATCTTTCATTTCCAATGTATTCCTGTGCTTTCTTTATTCTTCCTCCAGTAAGTGTATCAAGACCTGTATCAATAAAGCTTATCTTCCATGGTTCAGGCTTAGAATATAAATCTATACTTCCACTGGATAAATCTAAAGTAAAACTACTTCTCTTCCAACTATAGTCAACAAAATACTCTTTTATTTTTTCTCCTTTATAGCCTAATAAAAACATAAAATCATTGAATCCATACTGATTATAAATTTTCATAATATGCCATAATATAGGCATTCCGCCAACTTCACATAAAGGCTTTGGAGTATTCTGAGTAAGCTGACTCATTCTAATACCCTTACCCCCTGCTAGAATTACAACTTTCATCCTTGGTACCTCCATTTTTATAATTCATTTTTCCAATAGTTAATTATCAATATTTCTTTTTATTTAATATTTACCAATAATTTTTCTCACAATACATATTATTCATAATGCCTAATTATGTTACACAAATTTAAAGCCTAATATTTACCTCATATTCTCTAATGTTTATAATTTCTTAACTCTTTATGCTACTTCATATATACTATATATCTTTTTGCATATAGGGCTGTTTTTAAAAAATGTTGTTTTGTATATTATTCACATTTTGTGGCAATGATCTAAACGAGGTGAATAAATTGATAGAAAATGATATTGATTATAAAAATTTAGAAACACTTAT
>NZ_JABAGC010000036.1 GCF_012843905.1 Clostridium sp. SM-530-WT-3G | reverse complement strand
GAAATTTGAGTGATATAAAAATCTCGGCTTTTCGAAGCCTTGATATATAAGGGTTAAGAAATATGATTAACCCTAATTAGAAAGTATAAAAGAGTTGATTGTATATGGATAAAGGAGAAATTATGATACATAATAATAGCAAAGATAAAATAAGTATTGAAAAAAATAGAGAAGATAAATATCATCATGGGGACTTAAAAGAGTGTCTAATTAAAGCGGGATTGAAGCTATTAGTAGAAGAGGGCGTAGATAATTTTTCTCTGAGAAAGACTGATGCAATGTGCAATGTAAGTCATGCTGCTCCATATAAGCATTTTAAAAATAAAGAAGAACTAATAAATGCTATATCTGAGTTTGTATATAAAGAGTTTGAAGATTCAATGAGTCAAGTTGAGGGTAAAAATCCATATGAAAAAATAATTGAATTAGGAAAAAAGTATGTATCTTTTATGGCTGAAAATTATGATTATCTAAGATATTTGTTTCTTAATAGCAATAATAAAAATAACCCTATTGTTATAGAAGGTGGTATTATAAAGCAAAATGAATTTAAATCATTTAATATTTTTAGAAATGCTGCTGAAGAATGCTTAGAATATAAAAATGTTAAGAAAGAAAAGTATGCGCAGGATATTACAGCTATGTGGGCTATTGTACATGGATTAGCGACTATGATAGGAAATAATACTATTAGTTATGAGGGTAATTATATGGATTTTGTGGAAAGTATTTTAAGACAAAACTTAAATTTTTAATAAAATAAATTATTTTCCGTGTATTAAAATTAAATTGGAAAAAATCTGGGTTGAAAAGTTAAAAGGTAGGATATATAATATACACATAAATAAAATAAATAATATATCTTCAGGGCAGGGTGAAAATCCCTACTGGCGGTACAGCCCGCGAGCTAGATTTTAGCAGATTCGGTGTAATTCCGAAGCCAACAGTATAGTCTGGATGAAAGAAGGTAACCTATTAGGATTTATAATTTTTTATAAATTTAATTTCGACCCTGATGTTTAACAACATCAGCTTTTTTTATGTCCTAATAAGCTACACCAAGAAGATACATTTTTGGGAGGCAGATGAATGAAAAATAATACTAACCGATTAATTAAAATTTCCCTGTTGTCAGCAGTCGCATTACTACTTATGTATTTTGACTTTCCAGTAATACCTGCATTTGCATGGCTTAAGATGGACTTAAGTGATGTACCAGCATTACTTGGAGCATTTGGATTTGGACCACTTGTGGGAGTTGCCATTGAATTAATAAAGAATATATTATATTTCTTTACTAAAGGAGCTAGTTTTGCAGGAGTATTAGCTAATTTTCTATTTGGTGCAGCACTCGTTTTTCCAGCAGGTATTATATATAATCTAAAAAAGAGTAAAGCTAGTGCAATTACAGGAATGATAGTTGGAACTGTAATTATGGAGATAGCAGGAATATTCGGTAACATATATATAATGTTACCTCTATACGGAATGAATATGAGTGCAGATCAGTTGATGCAATATGTTATAGCTGGAATAGTGCCTTTTAATGCAGTTAAAGCATTGATTGTAAATGTAATAACATATTTCGTATATAAGAGAGTATCAGTAGCTATATTTAAAGCAAAGCCTAATTTTGGAGCTGGTGTTAAAGATAAGATGGCTTAAGCTTTAAAAATTAAATAGTAATTATAAATATTAAAACAAAAATAGTGCTAATTTTTAATATTAAAAATTAGCACTATTTTTGCTCTAGAAAATTAATTTTATTTAAGCCACATTAAAATAGCATCTTCATTATTATCTTGGTAGTAACCTTTTCTTATTCCATCTTGTTTGAAGCCATGTTTTTCATAAAGTGATCTTGCAGGAGTATTTCCGGCTCTAACTTCAAGAGTATATGCAATACATCCATGTTCTTTACAGTATGAAATCATAGATTCAATAAGCTTTGAAGCTATGCCGCTCTTTCTGAAGTCAGGGTGTACTGCTACATTAGTAATATGAGATTCATCAACTATAAGCCATGTACCTATAAATCCAACTACTTTATTATTTATTTCAGCTACAAAATACTTTGCAAGAGAATTTTGTAGCTCTTGTTGGTAAGAAGACCTGCTCCATGAATGGGGAAAGCTTAATGAGCTGATTTCAACCACATCACCTATATCATCTTCAGTCATTAATCTAACATGTACATTCATTTTTTAATTGCATCCTTTGTTCATATTCTCTTTCAGCTTGAGGTTTCTTTAAGTAGAAAGGAGTAGAATTCGGATCATCATATTGACCATCCATTAAAAGTTTTGTTCCTATTTCACCAAGAGAAGAAGCTCTTATTATGTTTAAATGAGCAGGTGGGAAATAGCAGTTAGGACATTTTTCTTTTAAATAATCTTTGTATTTATCTAGCCCATCTCCTATAAAAATAACTTTTTCATTCTTTTCTTTAATTAATTCAATAAGGTCATCAACATCTAAATCAGTATAATCCATTAGTTTTTCTAATTCAGGAGTACCGTTTGAATTAGTATTAGCCTTATATAATGAAGTATAAACACTATGTCTAAGTGCATCCATTATAGGACAGATTAATCCATCAAAGTTTGAAACGCTTAGTGCTAATGCATCTAAACTTGAAATACTTATGTATGGTTTTCCAGTTCCAAAACTTAAGCCTTTAATAGTAGCCATTCCTATTCTAAGTCCTGTGAATGAACCAGGTCCTTTTGATACAACAAATCCATCAACATCAGATATAGTTAAATCATTATCCTTTAATAAATCTTTAATTATACTTACTAATATTACAGAATGTTCACGTTTATCATTTAATGTAATTTCACCAAGTAATCTATCATCTTTCATTAAAGCAACAGTAGCAACTTTTGATGAAGAATCAACTGCTAATGTAATCATAATCTCAGCTCCTTTATGTAATCATATCTTTCTCCGTAAGGAGTAATAGTTATTTTCCTATAATCTTCACCTTTTGAAAGGTCTTTTTCTATTCTTATATGAAGCAGATCTTTTGGAAGAATTTCTTCTATATAATTTGCCCATTCTATAATAGAAACTGCATCAGAAAATATGTAATCATCAAATCCAATTGCATATACTTCATCTGGATCACTTACTCTATAAACATCAAAGTGATTTAATTTTAATCTGCCACTATCATATTCATTTACGATTGTAAATGTAGGACTTGTGATATTATCATCTATTTCTAAACCCTTGGCAATTCCTTTGGTAATATGAGTTTTTCCTGTACCTAAGTCACCTGTAAGGCATACTATGTCACCAGCGTTTAGTAATCTACCTAGGTTGATTCCAAGCTGTGTTGTCTGCTCAACACTATTTATTTCAAATATCATGTAATTACCTCCTAAATATTTGCATAGTAATGTATAAAAAACTATAATATATAAGTGAAAATAATTTTAATGAAAATCAATTAAAATAAGTAAAATAGTTTATTTAGTTATAATTTCTCATTCTTTTATTTTATATCAAAATTCAATAAAAGCAAATTTAAATGATATATTTTAAATTATGAATAGTAATTTTATTTAATATACTAATTTCCATAAATTTTTTTCTTTTATATATCGTGTATTAAATTGTAATAAAATTTTATATATTTATTCAAATTTAGTTGGTATAATAAAATAAAATGTGTATTAATACTAAATTGTTAGATTTGATTATTAATAGCAAGAATATTATTAACTTAATTTAAAAGATGTACTTAGTAGATATGTAAGTTTATTAAAAATGGAGGTGGCTTATTTGAAAAAAATTACCTTTGTAATGGTAATTATAACTATTACATTATCTCTTAGAATGAGTATATTTTCAAGTCCGCTTCTGGCAAATACTGAAAATAATAATACTATCAATAGTGGCGCTGAAACTAGAGGAAAATATCTAAATATAATAACTGTTAATAAACCACAATATGAAATGGTTAAAAAGATTGTTAAGGACAAGCATAATGTGGGTTATATGTTTGCTGATGAAAAAGATATCAATAATTTCAAATATAGCCAAGATGTTATAGATAATGTATCAAATATGGATTTATTTATTTATTCTGGAACAACTTTTGAGCCTTGGACAAATACATTTATTAATGAATTAAAAAAAGGGAACCTTGGAATAATTAATTTATCCAGAGGTATTAGAACAATTAATTATGAATTAGCTGGAACAAGCAAAGAAAATCCTTATTATTTTGAAGGAATAGAAGAATATAAAATAGCACTATATAATGTTAAGGCTGCAATTCAAGATAGAGATCCTCAAAATAGAGATTTTTATCAAGAAAACTATAAAAAAGCTATAGACGAGTTTGATGATAAGTTAAGCAAATATCAAGGTAAACTAGAGAAATTAAGAGGATATTCATTTGTTACACTAAATGATGGATTTGAATATATAACAAGATCACTAGGATTAAATACTTTAAAACTTAATAATCATGAACTTTCAGAATTTATGAAACTTAATAATCTTGATGTAGCTAAAACAATAATTATTGATGATGGTGAAAATCCTTCAATATTAGATTTATCTAAATACAGCACGGTTAAAATGTGGAAGTATTATGGGGATATGTCTTTCGATGATTTAATTATTTATAATATAAATGAGTTATGTAAGCTAGTGAAGGATGAAATTCCTTAAGAAAGTAAGCAATAATTATAATGAATTTTAAGTAGTAGATAATAATCTTGTGTATATGGTTAAATAAAGAATTAAGGATGATATCATCCTTAATTCTTTATTTTATAATATTGTCTAATATAGCTGTTTAAAGAATAAGTATTTATTTTATTAGAAAAAAATAAATACTTAAAAATAATACTTGCAATATTAAAAATTATGTTATATAATTATTAATGTCTTAGGGGTATGGCTCAACGGTAGAGTAGTGGTCTCCAAAACCATTGGTTCTGGGTTCAAATCCTAGTGCCCCTGCCAGAATTGTCGTAGTACATTGTGCTACGGCTTTTTTTATTCTAATAAAAAATAAAATTTACTTTAAACGAACTTCCTAAATCAATACTATGTGAAGTTAAAGTAATGGCACATAAATAAATAGAAACACTTAGAATTATTATTTGTTAATAATTCTAAGTGTTTCTATTATTTGTTAAGGTTATTAATAATTTAACAATACAAATTAATATATAAGATATATCTATACTGAACGAAGTTCTGTAATTAATTCACTCATAAGTTTTTTTACAGTTGTCATTTTTGTAAGCCTACTTGCATTTTCTCCACAGAAAATTAATCCATCATCTATATTGCCATTTACTGCATTTATTAACGCTTTACTTATACAGTAAGGAGTGTTAGCAGGATTACAAGGTTCTAGACAATTATAACAATGAGTCACTTTACAGTTTTTTTGTGAATTATTTTGTATAAATTTATTTTTTATAGCTCTTCCTGGCATTCCAACTGGACTCTTAACTATTTGTATATCATCCTTACTGCAATTTATATATGCATCCTTAAATTTTTGTGAAGCATCACATTCTTCTGTTACTACAAATCTTGTAGCCATTTGAACACCAGAAGCTCCAAGATTTAAATAGTGAGCTATATCTCTGCCATCAAAAACTCCACCACCTACAATTACAGGAATGTCTTTGTTATATTTTTGAGCATATTTTTTTGTTTCATTAATGATATCAACTATAACTTTATCAAAATTAAAATTATTATCATTGAGTTCGTCTAGCTTAAAGCCTAAATGTCCTCCAGCTTTTGGTCCTTCTATAATCATTAAATCAGGGCATACATTATCATGCTTGTCCCATAATTTTAATATTACTTTAGCACTTTTTAAAGAAGAAACTATAGGCGCAATTTTAACATTATAGCCTTTTGTTAGTTTTGGAAGTGATATAGGAAGACCGGCACCAGAAATAATTAGATCGATACCAGACTTAATTGCTGCTTTAACATGTTCTTTATAATAATTTGAAGCAACCATTATATTTATTCCTAATATTCCAGTAGGGCAAAGTGATTTAGCGAGAGATATGTGTTTTTTTATGGCTTTTAAATTTGTTTCTAATGGATTTTTTTCAAAGTCAGGCTCATTATAACCAAGTTGAGCAGCAGAAATAACACCAATACCGCCTTCATTAGCTACTGCAGATGCTAATTTAGAAGATGAAACTCCTATGCCCATACCACCTTGAATTATGGGAATTGGAGCAATAAGATTTCCTATTTTAAGTGGATTAAAATCCATTGTTTTAGTCTCCTTTCATTAAAAACTTTGATATTAAAATATTTTGAAAATCAAAATATTTATTTAATTATAAAATATTTTGTTAATAAGTACAAGAGAAATAAGTATATATTATTTAGTGATATGTAAAGTTTATTATTCGTAAAGTTGTTGTAATTATATAAATTGTTTAGTTTTACAAAAAATAATATAAAAAATGTTGACATATGTATTATTTAATTGTAAAATAGTCTATGTCTTAGGGGTATGGCTCAACGGTAGAGTAGTGGTCTCCAAAACCATTGGTTCTGGGTTCAAATCCTAGTGCCCCTGCCAGAATTGTCGTAGCACATTGTGTTACGGCTTTTTTTTATGCAACAGAATATACAACTTTTGAATATTAATTTCATATTATGGTTATAATCCATTATGAGGTGGAGAACAGAATGAATAAATTAGTTATGTTAAGTGAGATAAGAACAGAAAAAAAAGAAAGTGATTTAAGAGCAAATATAAATTCCAATTATGATAGTTACAATAGTGTAGAAGAATATCTTGATTTTAAAAATAAATTTTGTAAAGATTATTTTGATAAATATGAAATCTGTGATAATAAGTTAAGTTCTAATATATTGGATGAAGTTATAAATAAAATATTTTTATTAAATAATAAGAGGCTTTTTATTGATTTTGTTAATAAGATTTTTGATGATTATTTAGGGACAAACTGTAAGATAAGTCATATTGACAGTGGAAAAAGTGAAAAAGGTATTCAAGGAAAAATATTAAAGAACTCAAGTTATTATATTAATATTTTTGTTGAAGATGAGTATAGATTATTTGAATATAGTATACAGTTTCAAACTAATGACTATGAAAATATAGCAATTGAAATTACTAAAAATAATATGAGTGATAAAACTGTAAATATAATTAATTTGGAAGAAAAAAAGAGACACTATAGAAGTGATGATATAAAAGATAATCTACTAAGCAAAGATTTAGATTCATGTTTAATAATTGTAAACTCTAATATACGAGTGCCGGATTCATATGAATTAAGAGAAACTGATAATAATAGCTGTCATATTCCATATAGGTTTAATATAATAAAAGGATGGAAGTACAATTTTAAAGATTTATATGAAAATAGTCTTTACTTACTTTTTCCATTAAAAATTTTTGATTTGAAAAAACATATAGTTTATATGAAAAATTTAAAAAGCCCAAATGAAATTATTGAAAAAGAAATATTTAGGTTCTTTAATGAAATGAATAAGTATTTAAATATAATGAAAGAAAAGAACGTAATAGAAGACACAGATATATTTGAACTTAATATTATTTCAAAACAGTTATTAAGAGTGATTTATAATTCAGTTGTTTAATTTATTTATAAAGTATTTTTTGAATGGATAATTTGGAATTAATTACTTAAAAAATAAATGAATATAAAAAAATAATAAGGTAAAAATAATAGTGTCGATAGGAGGATTTGATAATTTTCTTATTGATATATACCAAATTAACCGAGGAGGGATCAGTTATGTCAAAGCATGCATTAGTTCCAGAAGCAAAACAAGGATTAGCAAGATTCAAGAACGAAGTAGCTCAAGAACTAGGAGTACCATTTAAAGAATATAATGGAGACTTAAGTTCTAGACAATGTGGTTCAGTAGGCGGAGAAATGGTAAAAAGAATGGTAGAAGAATACGAACACAGAATTTAAAGGAATTAATATGATTTCAATCTAAATTCTATATTATATTGTAAAGAAAATATAATAGTATTCTTAAACCAAGAGGTACATTACAAATTGTAACGTACCTCTGTTTTTTTATGAATTTTTATATTAGTATGTTTGGGTTACATAAAGAAACATATATATCCAAATAAAATACTTATAATCATACCTGAAACAACATCTTTTGGAAAGTGTACTCCACATATAACTCTACTTATTCCTATAATAAATGCAAGAACAAACATAAAAAGTCCTAAATATGTATTTATATATAAACAAGCCATTGCAATTATAAAAGCACTTGCTGTATGTCTACTTGGAAATGACTTGCCTTTTCCAGGTTGGAAACTAATAATAGGTGTAAACTTGTATATATCATATGGTCGAGTGTTGTTTTTGTAGGATCTAAATAAACTTATAAATATAAAATTTATAGCTGGAACTAATGTAAATAAAATTATTTTTGGATCCCTATTTATTGCAAGGTAAACAAAGGATACAAAATATATTGCCACAACTAAAAGTGGCAAAAATTTAGAGCATATTTTAACAAGAGAAGTTATTGTTTTTGATTTTCTAATAGAATCTGTTATATAAATAAAGTGCTTTTCCTTCATAAAAACCTCATAACTTATATTAATTTAAATGAAATTATATTTAAAAGAATTATACCATAATATTAAAAGTAAATTAGATTATACTAAACAATTTTTATAGAAATAATATTGTTGATTATATGGCTTAAGTACACTTTTTATATTAATTACTATGGAAATATGAACAATAATTTGACAGTGATTTTTAATAACGTACAATAGAAATATAGAGAGAAATAGGTGTGTTAAAAGGAGGAAATATGAATCCTAGTGAAAAATTTTATCAAAGTCAAATTAATAAAAGATTAGATATTAATAAAGCTCTGACAAGCAAAATAAGAGTTATAGGTATATTACGACTGATAGTAGTATTATTAACTATGGTATTAGGATATGTATCATATAAAAATTCAAAAAATACATTGTTTTTTGTAAATTTAATTGTGTTTTTAGTAGTTTTTATAATGTTAATTTTTTACCATGACGGATTATATAGAAAAAAGAAACGTAATGACATATTAATTGATATTAATAGGGATGGTATTAAGCGAATAAATGGACAGTTTAAAAGTATAAACGATAAAGGAATAGAATTTTTAGATGAAAATCATAGTTATGCCAATGATTTAGATATATTTGGTGAGAATTCCTTGTTCCAATTTATGAATACAACAATAAGTAAGGGTGGAAGACTGCTTCTAGCTAGAATATTGAAACGAGAAGTGAAATTTGATAAAGAGACAATTGTTAAAAGGCAGGAAGCTGTAAAAGAACTTTCTAAAAAAGTACTATGGAGACAGAAAGTATGTGCAGAAGGAAAGTTACAAAAATCTAATGATGTAGACATAGACAGGTTTATTAAATGGGGGGAGAGTAAAAAGGTAAATAATAGTGTGTTAAGGCTTCTTATAGCATGTATTTTTACAATTGTTACATGGGTATCCATAGTAATGTTCGTAAAAAGAATATTACCATTGTCATTTATTCTTTTATTACTGGTAATTAATTATGCTGTTGTTAATATATTAAATTCTCCTATGAAAGAATATATAAATTTTTTTGAATCTATAAAAAACAATATTTCCATATATGAAAGTATCCTTGAAATGATAGATGACGAAAAATTTGAAGCTCAATTACTGGTAGATATAAAATTAAAATTAAATAATGATAATATTATCTGTGTTAATGAGATGAAAAAATTGAATAATATATTAACATGGTTGGGTGACAGTTCAAAAAACATGGCATATGTAATGTTAAATGTATTATTTTTTTCAGATATATATATAATGAAAAGACTTGAAAAATGGAGAAATAAAAATGGAATTTATTTAAGACAGTGGATGGAAGTAATTCATGAAATTGATGAATTAAATAGTTTAGCAAATATTCCTTTTGAACATTCAGAATGGGTATATCCTCAGATATGTGGTACTGAATCTATAGAGTGCATAAATATATCTCATCCATTAATAGGTGATAATAAAGCAGTTAAAAATAATTTTGCATTAAAGGGTAAAGAGAAAGTTGCTCTAATTACTGGTTCAAATATGTCAGGTAAAAGTACATTTTTAAGAACTATAGGAATTAATTTGTTACTGGCTTACATAGGAGCACCGGTAAGTGCTGAAAAGTTATCTTGTGGAATAATGAATATATATACTTGTATGAGAACTAAAGATAATCTTGAGGAAAATATATCATCATTCTATGCAGAAATACTTAGAATAAAATTACTTATTGAAGCATGTAAAAATGGGGAAAAAGTATTTTTCTTATTGGATGAAATATTTAAGGGTACCAATTCAAAGGATAGGCATATTGGAGCCTCTGTTTTAATAAAACAGCTTATTAAATATGGAGGTGTAGGACTTGTATCAACTCATGATCTTGAATTATGCGATCTGGAAAGTGAAACAATAATTAATTATAATTTTAGGGAATTTTATGAAGATAATAAAATAAAATTTGATTATGTACTTAGAAAAGGAAAGAGTACAACTCAAAATGCAATTCATCTTATGAAACTTGCAGGCATTGAAGTATAAGTGATTTAATAAAGTTATTTGGGAAGGGAATAAAAATGGGGTATATTATTATTGATTTAGAATTTAATAATTTAAAGAATATTGATAAGTATTATAATGACTTTTTTGAGTGTAATAAAGAGCTAGAGGATATTAATCTTGATAATGAAATAATTGAAATTGGCGCAGTAAAAGTAGATAAATATATGAAAACTGTTGATAGTATGAAAGTATATATTAAGCCATTTGTATTTCCAGTAATTAATCCATTAGTGACTGAAATTACAAAAATAAATATGGATTTATTAAATAAAGAAGGAGTAGCATTTTCTTCAGCATTAGATAAACTAAGGGATATGTTTGAAGAAGGAGATGTATTGTGTTCCTGGGCCAAGGATGATATTGCTGAGCTAATAAGAAATGCTAAGTATTTCAATTATAATAATCTTGAATGGATTGAGTCTTATTTAGATATTCAAGAGTATTCAAGTAAAATTTTGGGGCATAAAAAGGCTTTAGGACTTAAAAATGCATTAGATAAATTAAAAATTAATATTGATGACACAAAACTTCATGATGCTTTAAATGACTCTATGTATACGTTAGAAGTATTTAAAAGAATATATAATCCAAGAATTATAAAAAATTATATAGTAAATGATATATATAATATGCCTGCAATACATGTGGAAAAATTAGATAATATAAGAGTGGAAGAAGAATCATTAAATTTAATATGCCCTAGATGTAAGAAGAAAATAAAATTAGAGACACCTATAACGCTTTTTGGATGGAGATTTGCAGCTGTAGGAAAGTGTTCTAAGTGTAATAAAAATATATTATGCGAAATAATGGTAAAAGAAACCCTTAAGGGAGAAAAAGTATTTAATGAGATAAATTCTATTTTGAAAAATGAAGTGTATTTAAGTTATTTATATAAGTTTGAAAAATTAAAGAAAGAATGATTTTTTTTGAAATATGGATAATAAATTAATTTGTATTTGATAATTAAACAATAATTTATTAAGGAATTGTTAAAGAAAATATGGTAAAATATATTTGCGATTATAAAACAATATGTTGAAAGAAAGGATTTTATTTATGAATATAGCCTTTTTTCTTACTCCTAAAAATGAAGTAGTATTTGAAAATCAGGATGTTACAATGAGACAAGTTATGGAGAAAATGGGGCATCACGGATATACAGCTATACCTTTAATTGATAAGGATGGTAAATATATTGGAACATTAACTGAAGGGGATTTATTATGGAAGTTAAAGAATACTCCTGACTTAAACTTCAAGAATACTGAATCAGTAAAGGTTAAAGATATACCTAGAAGAATTAAGCATAAATCAGTTTCAATAACATCTGATATAGAAGGTTTAATTTCATTGGCAATAAATCAAAATTTTGTTCCTGTAACAGATGATAATGGAATTTTCATAGGAATTATAAAAAGAAGTGATATAATAAATTATTGTTATAATGAAATGAAAAAAAGAAAAGAATTTGAAAGGCAGCAGTTTAGCATGTATGATGAAGGCTAAAATATGTATGCTATATTAAAAGATGAATATAATATTTTAAAATAAACATAAAAAACACCTAAGAGATGTGGACATCTTCTTAGGTGTTTTTTATAGTATCAAGATTGCTGAAAGGCCTCAACAACAAAATCAAATTCTTCGGCATCAGTAATTTCTCCATAGGTATCTTCTTTTATTCCAGGATAATAGTATAGAACCATTTTATCTTCAGATTTATCTAAATTTTCAAGTATTATATATTGTCTTTCTAGTACACAATCTTCTAATACAGCTAAAACTTTATATCTTGAAGATTGCCCTGTATCATTGTTAGTAAGGTCTAATGTGAAATTATCAAATTTTCGCACATTTATCTTTTTTTTATCACAGCTTACAATAAGTGAATTTTCTCTACAGCTTTCACATCCCCAGAAATTACATTCTGATGAACAATTAAGACACTTGCAATTGCTACATTTTTTTAGTTGATCGAAGGTCTTTATATTCTTTGCTTTATAGTCTTGTAGAAGAGTTATATCTGTATTATTATTTTTGAATAATGAAAAAAAAGATTTTTTGTTTGATTGTGCTTCAGCAGAATTTAATGATTTAATATAATCTTGAAGTACGTGTGCCTTTGTATAATATTTTCTTTTTTTTAAATCATCCTCGTCTATAAAAGGGGAGATTTCATCTATTGCATAAGCTATATTAGTATATACTTTTCCCCATATATTTTTTTCAGATTCAATGAATTCAAAATTCTTTCCCATAGATTCACCTAGTTATTACTATTATTGTTATTTGAAGCATTCTTATATTTTTCTAATTCAAGATCTAAATCTACATCATTTAATTTTTCAAATTCCTTATCGAAATCATCAATGTCTCTAAGTTCTCCAAGGCCTTGTGCACGAGCTTCTTTATTTTGAATTTTTCTTTCTATACTATCTATTTGAATTGAATTACTTTTAGTTTTTACGTTAGCAAGTACTTCATTTACTTTTTCAGAAGCTTGAGCATTAGAATATCTTGCAGCAGCTTCATCTCTATAATTACGAGTTTTTTCTATTTCTGCTTGTAAATCATTTAGATTTGCTTTTAATTTATCAGCTTGAATTTTTGCATTATCATAGCTTGCTTGAAGTGAAGAACATTTTTTATCCATTTCAACCTTTTTAGCTAAAGCTCTTTTTGCTAGGTCTTCATTACCTTTGCTTAATGCAAGTTTGACTTTTTCTTCAAAGTCAGCAGATTGTGCTTGTGCTGCTTTTAATTTTTTTTCTATTTCATGAACATTTCCTAAGATTTGAGCAGAATCTAATTTTGCTTTATTAAATTCTTCCTCCATATCTCTTAATTTTTGATCTAATAATTGAATTGGATTCTCCATTTCGTCTAAAGTATCATTAACTTTTGCTTTAAACATATTTGATACACGTGAAAAAATTCCCATAATATTAACCTCCATTATTTGTTCTTTCTATTAAAGTAAATTTTTATAAGTAATATAATTATTCCAAATATAACTGCTATTGTTATTGTATTAATTAATATGCTTGACATAGAGCCAAAGTAGAATGGTCTGTAAAAATATCTGCCAGTTCCTCCAAAGAAAAATGGATTGAAACTAAATCCCCTTCTTGAACTAGTATCTCTGTAGCTTTGTCCTGATTCAGAAGAATCTGCTGAACTGTTATTAGAATTACTTGTGTTATTCTTTGAATCAGAATTACTAGATGTGGTAGAAGAATTTTGGGTATTTTCTTTGCTGTTAGAAAAACTTCCAGATTTAAATCCTTCACTACTTTTTGCACTAGAATTATTTGAAGAGTCTGTATCCGTAGAATTACTAGTGCTACTTTTTGATGAGCCACTGCTAATATTATTTTTTGAAGAACTACTACTTGATGACTTATTTGATGATGAATTACTCATGGAGCCTGATTTAAAGCCACTACTGGATTTTGAGCTACTAGACTTTGAACTAGAAGATTTACTGCTAGAACTAGATTTAGTTTTGGCATATACTTGTGTACTTTCTGTAGGGGTTATACCTGATATATTAAGAATATCTATAGGTAGACTGCTAAAAGAAAATACAAATGTCATTAGTAATATAAAAATCAGCTTTTTATTTATTTTACGTATGTCAAACACCTCCCTTACTTTTAAACTTACTATATTATATTATATATGTCTAAAAGGAAACAATATACAATGGAAAGAATAAGCATCTTGTAAAATAATAAACGACTTATATTATGAAAGTATTATAAGTTAATATATAATTTATTACAAAGTTTATTTTGTCTTTTAAAAGGTTATATAAAACTATTTAAAGGGATAAAATATAATTTATCTCTGTTTTTCTTTTTAAATCTAGCAGGTATAAATTCCCTTAATAATATTATGATTGTCATTTTTATTAGATATAATTCAATAACATTAAATTATAATAGAATTATTAGTTTATTGACCTGAATTAATAAAAAGACTATTATAAAATAAATATAAATATTTATTGGGAGTGATAAGCAATGGATAATGAAAAAAATGTGGTTAGTATGGAAGAATTGTTAAAAGATTATGATGTAAAGAGATTAAATAGAGGAGATATTATCAAAGGAAAAGTAATAGAAGTAAATGATAAAGAAGCTTCTATAAATATTAATTATGCCTTTGATGGTATTATTTCTAAAGAAGAAATAAGTGTAGATGAAAGAGATCCAAGAGATGTATTAAAAAGTGGAGATGAAATCAATGTATATATTATGTCTCCAAATGATGGTGATGGATATGTAGAACTTTCACTAATAAGAGCTCTTGAAATTGAAGAAAAAGAGGACATTGAAAAAGCTTATAAAGAAAACAAATTAATAAATGTGAAAGTTAAAGATGAAACAAAAGGTGGATTAATAGCTTATTATGGAAGTGTGAGAGTATTTATTCCTGGTTCTCTTGCATCTAGAGAAAAGATAAATTTAAGCACTTTAGTTGGAAAGGAATTAGAAGTAAAGATTACTGAATTAGATTTTAGAAATAATAAAATAGTAGCTTCAAGAAGAGTTGTAGAAGAAGAAGAATATAATAAGAATAAAAAGAGAATATGGAATGGCTTGAAGGAAGGAGAAAAGAGAAACGGAATTGTAAAGAAGCTTGTTAAATATGGCGCATTTGTGGATATTGGTGGAGTAGAAGGATTAATACATCTTTCAGACTTATCATGGGAAAGAGTGAATAGACCAGAAGAGGTTGTTAAAGAAGGCGATAAAGTAGAAGTATTTATAGGAACTGTAGACAAGGAAAAGGAAAGACTATCATTAATCCTAAAGGATGTAGCAAAAGAACCATGGACATTATATGCTAATGATATAAAAGAAGGAAATATTATTGAAGGAAAAGTGGTAAAATTTATGCCATTTGGAGCATTTGTTGAATTATTTGATGGAATTGAAGGGTTAGTACATATTACAGAAATAACTGATGAAAATATTGCAAAACCTTCAGATGTATTGGAACTTAACCAAAAAGTTAAAGTTAAAATATTAAACGTAAATAGAGAAGATAAAAAAATTGAATTAAGCATAAAAGATGCATCTGAAAGTAGTAAGGAATATCTTGATTATGTTGATAATGAAGAAGAAGGAACATCTTTAGCTGATTTATTAAAAGGTTTTAAATTTGAATAATATATTTGCCTATTAAATAACAATATGGTGTTGAAATACCATATTGTTATTTTTTGTTAAAATCAAAATGAATATATGCTTTATAATGGATTAATTTCAATAAAATTATAAAAAAATAAAAAAAGTGTTAAAGAAAAATATAGAAAATTACGATATATATATGAAAAGTGTAAAAAAAAGAAATTGAGGACGGAGGTAAAAATGAAAAAGTACAAAAGTATTAATAGGCAATTAATAACTAAGTATGTAGCTATAGTAATTATATCTACATTATTTTACACGATCATGGGGATTAGTATTGGAAAAAATATACTTATAAATAATTCTCAAGATTTGTTAAAGAATTTTGCATTACAAGTAGGAGAAGATATAGATAGAATTATTGAATTAGAAATGCAAAAAGTAGAACTAATTTCTGAAATGCCGGTAATTACTGATCCATCTATTCCAAAAGAAGAGAAATTAAGGGTGCTAACAGAAATAGTAAAACATAATAAATATAAAAAAGGTGCATTAATTGATCTTGATGGAACATGTACAACTACTTTAGGAGAAGTGGTAGATGTAAGTGACAAAGAGTATTTTCCAATAAATTTATCAGGAAAAAGTTATATTACACCACCTAATATAAGTAAAGCTGATGGTGGATTACAGGTATCAATAACATCTCCAATAATAAGTGATGGAGAAATGATTGGAATATTATTCATATCTAAAGAGGCTGAAGAATTTTCAAACATTACTAACAATATAAGCTTTGGAAAAACTGGAACTGCTTATGTGGTTGATAAAAATGGCACAAATATTATAAATAGGGATATTCAGAAGGTAATAGATAAGGTAAACAGAATAGAAGATGCAAAAACAGATTCTAAGTATGAAGAACTTGCAGACGTTACAAAACAGATGATACAAGGACAAAATGGGACTGGATCTTATATGTTTAATGGAGCAAGAAAATATCTCGGATTTGCTCCAATAAAAAGTACTGGGTGGTCAGTTGGAATTACTGCTGAAGAAAGTGATATGATTTCAGGATTAACTTTAATGACAATAAGCTTTTTAGTAATAGGTATTATTGTTATTGCAGTTGTTAG
Source organism: Clostridium sp. SM-530-WT-3G (assembly GCF_012843905.1). Lineage (GTDB taxonomy): Bacteria > Bacillota > Clostridia > Clostridiales > Clostridiaceae > Clostridium. The sequence goes on along the minus strand of NZ_JABAGC010000036.1, from coordinate 18,507 downwards.
CATAGTTACATACATAATATCTAAGCAATTTAGTTCAAGATTAAACAAACTTAAAGTAGAAGTAGTAGATATTTCACAAGGAAAATTTATTTCAAAGAAAATAGATGAAAAAATAAATGATGAAATAACAGAGGTAATGGTTGCTGTTGAAGATACAAAGAAATCAGTTGCTGAAATGATACAATCAATTAAAGAATCTGCAAAGATTATAAATGAAGAATGTTCGGATTTAGCAGTAATTTCTGATAAGTTCTTAAGTGGAACAAAAAATATAAATATAGCAGTTGAGGATTCAACAAAGGCTGCTGAAAATCAAGCAAATGAACTTACTGATATTAATGGTATACTAGAAGAATTTGATGTGGCTATAGATGAAAATAATAAAAATATGGCTAAAATAAATAGACAATCATTAGAAATAAGCAAACAAGCTAGTGAGAGCCGTAAGGATATGGATAGCCTATTAGAATTTATTAATACATTAAATACATCATTTAATGATTTCAGAAGTGAAATAGATGAAATGGAAAATAGCATGAAGAAAATAAACGATATTACAATGCTGATTAATTCTATTTCAGATCAAACTAATTTATTAGCTCTAAATGCAGCTATTGAAGCAGCAAGAGCAGGTGAAGCAGGGAAAGGATTTTCAGTTGTTGCTGATGAAATAAGGAATTTAGCAGAGCAAAGTAAGGAATCAACTGAAAATACTTATAAAGTTATAGAAGATGTACTTAAAAAAGTTAAAAATATAATACAAACAAGTGAAATTATAACGAAGGAATTAGAATCTGGTGAAAAGAATGTAGAAAACAATGTACATACATTAGAAGGAATTTTAAATGCATTCTCTGAGATTTCTCCAATGATAGATTCTGTAAGCAGAAGTTTCGATGAGATATTAACTCAAAAGGATAGGATAATATCTAAAGTAGAAGGATCATCAGCAGTTTCTGAAGAATTAGCGGCATCTTCTGAAGAAGTATTGGCATCTACAAATGAATTTGTATCGGCATCACAAGTAGTTAAAAATGCTACTGATAAGTTAAATGAACTTTCAACTAAGATGAGTGAAGATGTAGATATGTTTGAAATATAGATAAAATAACCAAGGGAGAAATCCTTGGTTATTTTTTTAAAGTTTTTCTATTTTTAACATATTTGTTCCGCCAGTTTGAGTTGTAGGCATACCAGCAGCAACTATTATATCATCACCAGGTTCAGTAATTCCGAGATTAAATACAGCTGTTTTTGCAGCATTTAGTATATCTTCTGTTGTATTAAACATATCACATTGCATAGGAATAACTCCAAAATTTAAATTTAATCCACGTCTTACATGATCATATGGAGTTATAGCAATTACAGGAGCCTTAGGTTTGTATCTTGATATTAATCTTGCAGTAGCACCACTCTTTGTAGCAGCCACAATTGCTTTTGCATCTAAAAGATTAGCAGTTCTACAAGCTGAATAACTTATAGCAGCAGCATAATCTTTAAATGTAGTTTCTCTATATCTTACTGTTAGTTGGTTATAATCTAGAAATTCTTCAGTTTCTTGAGCAATTTGAGACATTGTTCTTGCAGCATCTACAGGAAATGAGCCGGAAGCACTTTCGCCACTAAGCATGATTGCATCAGTTCCATCAAATATGGCATTACTTATATCGCTAGCTTCAGCTCTTGTTGGAAGTGAATTTCTAATCATTGAATCAAGCATTTGAGTAGCTGTTATTACTATTTTACCCGCTTCATTACATTTTTTTATTATCATTTTTTGGATTATAGGAACTTTTTGGATAGGAATTTCTACACCCATATCTCCTCTGGCAACCATAACGGCATCAGTTACTTCGATTATTGAATCTATATTATCTACGCCTTCTTGATTTTCAATTTTTGCAATTACTTTAATATGATCACCATGATTTTCTTTTAGTACCTTTTTTACATCTAATACATCGCTTGCTTTTCTTATGAAGGAAGCAGCAATAAAGTCAACACCCATTTCACATCCAAATTTTATATCTTCAATATCTTTTTCAGTAATTGAAGGTAACTTAATACTAACATTTGGAACATTTACGCCCTTATGATTTTTTATTTCTCCACCAACGAGTACTTTTGTATTGATTCTTTTTCCATCTACACCTGTTACTTCAAATTTTAGAAGGCCATCATCTACAAGAATTTTTCCTCCTACTTTTATATCTTGGTAAAGTTCTTCGTATGAAATAGAGCATTCTTTTTCGCTGCCAAGAATTTCTTCGCCGCATATAAAAGAAAAAGTATCTCCTTCTCTTAATGTAACACCATCATTTATAAAATTATGAGTTCTGATTTTAGGTCCTTTAATATCAAGTACAATAGCAGTAGGAGAATTCATTTCTGTTCTTAATTTTTTTATTAAGTCAATTTTTTCTTTGTGAGTTTCATGAGTACCATGAGAAAAGTTAAGTCTGGCGGCACTCATTCCTATTTCAATAAATTTTCTTAAAGTTTCTTCATTATCACTTGCAGGTCCAATAGTAAAAATCATTTTTGTTTTTTGCATGTAAACACCTCACGTATTTTAATAATATTTAATAATGTGATAATCTCAACATAATACAATAAATGTAAAATTTAATGAGATAATGAAAAAATAACATAATAATATTTTACCATATATTTCAAATTGATATATATGAATTGTAAAAATATAAAAAATTAAATAGTAAAAGTAATAAATAATATTTAAATTTATATAATAAAATTTTCCTTAACATAATTCATATATAGTATATTATCTGAATAAATATACTATATATGAATTAACATTGTTTAAGGAGGGGAAGGATTTGAGATACACAAGATATGAGTACAAAAAATCAGGAAATATTAGATTTCTTATAACAGTATTAGTAGTTGCTATATTATCAATTGGAGGAGGTCTTTATATTAGTAGTGTATTATTTGGAAACAAAGAAGATACACAGAGTACGGGTGTTATAGATTCATCTAAAGAATTAAGTGCAAAAGTACAGGCAAATAGTATTGTAGTTCTCCAATGTGGTTTTTATTCAAAAAGGGAAAACGCAGACGCATTAGTTTCTTCCATAAAACAATACTGCTATCCGTTTATTACTGAAGATAATGGGAATTATAGAGTAATAGCTGGAATATTTAATGAAGAAGATGCAATAAAGAAGATTCAGCAGTTTAAAGATAATGGCATAGAGGTTTCTAAAACTACTCTTACATTAAAGGCAGATAATAATGAAGATCAAAAGATTATAGAAATATGTGATGGCTTTTTAAGAATAATGAGTAAGTTTGAAGAAAAAGATGTTAATAGTATAAAAACAGATGATTTTAAAAAATGGTGTATTAGTATTTTAGGGAGTGAAGGAGAGTACGGAGAAAAGCTTAAATCAATAGTAGATTATGTGCAGAGTATGCCAGAGGAAATTAATAAAAGTAATAATTCTGAAGAAGAATATAAATTCTATAATATAATTAAAGAATAAATATATCATAAATTATTACAACAAAATTACATTTGTATAAAAAAAACTATAACTTAAAACAACATACTTGTTTATGGAGTTTTTAAATGATAAACTATAAGATGTGAAAATTATAGTTTTCACTCTTATAGTTTATTTTGTAGACATTTTAGGTTAAAAAATTAACATGTCTATAATGTATACTATTTGTTAATAATATATATTGGATTCTTGATTTAGGATGTGGATATATGAAAATAATATTAGCCTCTGCTTCTGAAAGAAGACAAGAGTTGTTAAGCAGAATTTTTGAAAAATTTGATATCATGGTAAGTGATTTTGATGAAACTACTGTGGCATTTAATAGTGATGTTACTGACTATGTCAAAAAAATTTCAAAAGGAAAAGCATTAGAAGTTAAAGAAAGAATCATTGATGATGCTATAATAATATCTGCTGATACTGTTGTAACTTTTAATGATAAGATACTTGGAAAGCCTAAAGATAAAAATGAAGCTTTTCAAATGTTAAAATCTCTTCAAGGAAGAAGTCATATAGTGTATACAGGAATTACTGTTATCAATACTAAAAAAGATACTATTAGACAAGAAAGTGTATCGACAGAAGTGACTTTTTCTAAAATAAGTGATGATGAGATTAAAAAATACATAGAAACTGGTGAACCACTAGATAAAGCAGGAGCTTATGGTATTCAAGGAAAAGGTGGAGTATTTGTTGAAAAAATTAATGGATGTTATTACAACGTAGTTGGCCTTCCATTAAATAAACTAAAAACCATAATTGAAGAAATTAGATAATTAAAGAGGGGGATGGGTATCTTAATAATTGGAGGATTTTCGTTAATGAAAGGTAACCTTAGAATTATGGATATACCAGAAAATGAAAGACCAAAGGAAAAGCTACTCTCATACGGGGCTGAAACTTTAAATAACTCAGAGTTGTTAGCAGTTATATTAAGGACTGGAACAAGAGCTGAAAATGTAATTGACCTTAGCAGAAGAGTATTGAAAGAACTTGATGGTTTAGATGGAATATTAGATGCAAATTTTAGTGATATTACAAGTATAAAGGGAATAAAAGCTGGAAAGGCTTCACAAATTTTGGCATTAGCTGAATTGTTCAAGAGATTTAAAACACTACGTTCAGGGAAAATGAATAAAAAAATTTCATCACCTATAGATTTAATAGAATATTTAGAAGATGAAATGAGCTGTTTAAATCAAGAAATATTAAAAGTAATATTGCTAAATACTAAGAACTGTATTGTTGGAGTTAAGGATGTTTTTGTAGGGTCTTTGAACAATTCAATTGTTCATCCAAGAGAAATCTTTAAAGCAGCAATAAATAAAAATAGTGCATCAATAATCATATGTCATAATCATCCATCAGGGGACCCTGTACCAAGTAAGGAAGATATAAATATTACATTAAGGATAAAAGAATGTGGAAACATTATAGGCATTCAGTTATTGGATCATATTATAATAGGAAATAATAAATATGTTAGTTTTAAAGAAGAAAGACTAATATAAAAATCGGAAGGGGAAAAAACGAAATGGGATTTTTTGGATCAGGAAAAGACATGGGAATAGATTTAGGAACTGCAAATACGTTAGTGTTTGTTAAAGGAAAGGGAATCGTGTTAAGAGAACCTTCAGTTGTTGCTATAAATAGCATGACTAAAAAAACACTTGCAGTAGGATCTGAAGCAAAACTTATGATTGGTAGAACACCAGGAAACATAGTTGCTATAAGACCATTAAAAGATGGAGTTATAGCAGATTTCGATACAGCACAAACAATGATGAAAAACTTAATCGAAAAAGCTACAAGCAAGAGTGGATTTAAGAGCCCAAGGATAATAGTTTGTTATCCATCTGGAGTAACAGAAGTAGAAAAAAGAGCTATAGAAGAAGCAACTAGAAGTTCAGGAGCTAGAGATGTAATCTTAATGGAAGAACCTATGGCGGCTGCTATTGGTGCAGGACTTCCAGTAAGCGAACCAACAGGAAGTATGATAGTAGATATCGGAGGCGGTACTACAGAAGTAGCTATTATATCATTAGGTGGAATAGTTACTAGTAAATCATTAAGAATAGCTGGAGATGAACTTGATCAGTCTATTATTTCTTACATTAAAAAAGAATTCAACCTAATGATTGGTGAAAGAACTGCTGAACAAGTTAAAATGGAAATTGGATCAGCTTACAAAGATGAAAATGAAGAAGAAATGATAATGGAAATCAAGGGAAGAGATATGATAACAGGACTTCCTAAAATTGTTGAAATTTCAGAATCACAAGTAAGAGAAGCCTTAAAAGAACCTGTTTATGCTATCATAGAATCAATTAAGACTACATTAGAAAAAACACCACCAGAACTTGCAGCTGATATAATGGAAAAAGGAATAATGCTTGCAGGAGGAGGAGCTTATTTGAGAGGATTAGATGTATTAATTAATAAAGAAACTAATATGCCAGTGCATATTGCAGAAGCACCTCTTGACTGTGTGGTACTTGGAGCTGGAAAGGCACTAGAAGATTTTGATAAGATAAGCAGAGATCAAAGAGGTTAAAAGTAAATGAAACTTCTTAAAAATAAACTGGCAGTTACTATTATAGTACTGTCAGTTGCATTTTTAGGCTTAATAGGATATACAGCTAAAAGGGACAATAAGAGCATTATAGAAAGTGGTGCCGGAACAGCTCTAAGTCCAATTCAAACTATTCTATATAAAGCAACAAATCAAGTAAAAGAGACGTTAGATTTCTTTTTAAATTTCTCAGAAGTAAAACAACAGAATAAAGAATTAGTAAAAGAAAATGAACAGCTAAAAGATAAACTAGCATCATATTCAGATTTGGAAGAGGAAAATGAGAGATTCAGACAAATTCTTGATTTCAAAGAAGAAAGAGATAATTATAACTACATAGCATGTGATATTATCGGATATAGTGGTGGAAGCTTTTCAGATGGATATATAGTTAATAAGGGCGAAAATGATGGTATAAGCAAAGGTATGGCTGTTATAGCTGCACAGGGATTAGTTGGTCAGGTTACTAGTACAGGATCTAATTGGTCTATTATTCAACCAATAACCAATGAAAATATTGGCGTTAGTATTATGGTACAAAGTACAAGGGATACTGGCTACCTTACAGGATATAAAGACAAACAAGACAAGAATCTTACTCAAGTTTTAGAATTACCATTGGATTCTTCAGTAGAAGAAGGAGATGTTATCCTTACTTCTGGAGTAGGTATGATTTATCCAAAGGAAATCAGAATTGGTGAAGTCGTATCAGTTCATGAAGATAAAGTAAAAGTAATGAAGAGTGCAGTAGTTAAACCGTATGTTGATTTTAACAAACTAGAAGAACTGTTTATTATATCACCAAAAGATACAAGAGAAATTAAATATGATTAGAGGTATGTATGATGGAAAAGTTAATTATTATTTTAGTATCTATAGGATTAACTATGTTAGACAATTCTCTTGTGCCTTTTTTTTCAATAAAAGGGGCTTGCCCTAGTTTGCTGTTTACATTTGCAATTGCATATTCTTTGGTGAATACTAAAGAAAAAAGCATATTTATGGGGGTTACAAGTGGTATATTACAGGATATTTTTTTCTTTAATGGATTTGGCATAAACTGTTTAACTAATGTATTATTATGCTTTTTAGCTTCAAAAGTCGGTGAAAGCATGATTAAGGAAAAGAGAACTGTTCCTGTAATTTTTATGTTTTTAGCTACAATACTTAAGTATATAGGAGTATTTGTTATATTCTATTTCCTAAATATTAAAGTTGATTTAGCAAAAGCTATTATTATGGCTGTATATAATGCAGTAGTAATGTTCTTTGCATACAAGTATGTGATAAATATTTATGATGATGAATATACAAAGCAAAGATGGAGGTTTAGATGATCGTAAATAAGCCAGTTAAGAAAAAGAAAATCTCACGATATACTGTTTTGTGCATTATTATGGGAATAATTTTGGGAAGTATAACATTGAGGTTATTATTTATTCAAATTTTTAATCATGATGAATATAAGGAAAAAGCAAACACGACTTCAACTCGTTTTGTATCTGAAAGCGCGCCAAGAGGAGAAATTTATGATTCAAATGGTGTTACATTAGCTACAAATAAAAGAACATATTCAATTACTTATACAGAAACAGATGAAGCTAACAAAAAGTTTTATCAAACGATGGGTGAACTGTTTAATATATTGGATGAAAGTGGTGAAAGCATTCAAGATACAATGCTTTTGAAACTGGATGAAAACAATAATCCTTATTTTGAATTCTCAAGTAGTGGTTCTGATTCACAGAGATATGAAGAATTAAGATTTAAGAAGGATAGAGGATTTGATTCGGAAATACAGACTAAATTATTTCCAAACGTAGAGCAGACATCTGATTTAAGTGATGAACAAACAGAAAAAATCAATGAAGAATTATTAAAAATTACTCCAGAAGAAACATTCTATAAGTTAGTTAAAAATTATAATTTAATAGAGCTTATAGATAAGGAATATACTTCCTCTAATGCTACCAAGGAAAAGAAAGTAGCATATAAAAATATGACTGGAGAAGAAATAACTAATCAGATTTTAAATGCAGGATATTCAATTAATGATATAAGACAATTTATGCTTGTAAAAGATACATTGAAAATTCAAGGATTACAAGGTAAAAAGACAGTCACATTAGCAAGTAATATAAAGAAGGATACTGTACTTATAATTAAGCAGAAACTTACTGATTTACCAGGCATAGATGTTTCTTCAGTACCTATAAGGTATTATCCATTTAATAATTTAGCATCTTCAGTTTTGGGTTATGTATCTTCTATAAGCAGTTCTCAAAAAGATAAGTATACATTAAGAGGTTATGATGCATCTACAGACTTAATTGGAATAACCGGAATTGAATCAGCGTTTGAAGAACAACTTAAAGGAGTCAAAGGTGGAACAACTGTTAAAGTTAATTCATCAGGTAGAGTTACAGAAAAGCTATTCGAACTTGAATCTTACCCGGGAAATAATGTACATCTTACAATTGACAGTAATATTCAGTATGCAGCTGAAGAGTCATTAAAAGATGGTATAAATGAAATTCAGCAGAATGGTACAGATACAGATGGATACAGATTTAAAAATGCTACTAGAGGAGCTTTAGTAGCTGTTGAAGTTAAAACTGGAAGGATCTTATCAATGGTAAGTTATCCAAACTATAATCCTAACTTATTTGCAGTACCAGGAACATTGACTCCTGAAGAAAATAGGCAGTATTTCAATCCGGATTTAGAATCATTTGGGAACGAGTTAATTCAAAGAATGAATCTAAATAAAACTATAGATGATTTATTCCCTAAAAATAGCAAGGGTAATAGAGAAGATAAATATGATTTATATCCAAAGCCATTTTACAATTATGTTACACAATCTTTAATACCTCCAGGTTCAACATTTAAATCTTTGACTGCAATTGCAGGACTTGAATCAGGTGTAATTACACCAACTGAAACAATAAATGATACAGGTGTCTTTAACATTCACCCTGAAACTTTTGGAAAGGGATTTGGACCTAAGTGTTTACAATATACTAACTATGGTTCTGGACATGGAGCTATCGATGTAGCTAAGGCTTTAGAAGTATCTTGCAACTTCTACTTCTATGAAACTGGATATAGATTGTATATGCAGGCTTTAAATGAAGGAAAGTCAAAAACGGAGGCTTTAGATTCATTAGCTAAATATGCATGGCAGTTTGGACTTGGGGTTGACCCTGATCCTAATAGTAATGCTAATCCAGCTACGGGAATAGAACTTCAAGAAAATTTTGGCCAGACTTATAATTTTACTTCAAATAAGAATCTGATGATAAGTTATGCTATGTTTGAATTGGTTGATTATTTAGAATCTGGGGATTATAAGGGTATGGGATATACATTTGTACCTTTTGATTTTAGAGTATCAGATGAAGACAATGATGATGTTAGGGATTCTAAAAAAGCAATAAAAGACAAAGTTAAAGATGTACTCAATAAAGTAGGAACCAGTGAGTGGGGAAGTGTTAATGAAAATGAATTTACTAAGGAAATAAAAAAAGATGTTTTAAATATAATGGATAATTCAGATGTTTATAAAGCAAGAGTATCTGAATATGAAAGCAAGAATAAGAAGACTGTAAACTTAGACAGTCAAGCAAGTACAATTGCTCAAGTTATTACAAGATTTACTCTTAACGATAAACCTGTAGAAATAACATCGCCAGCTCAGCTTATTTATGCATCTATAGGTCAGGGTATAAATAACTATACTCCACTTCAACTTGCATCATATGTTTCGACAATTGCTAATGGTGGAACAAGATATAAGCTTCATTTAGTGGATAAAATCACTGATAATGATGGAAATGTTGTTCAGCAGTATGAGCCAGAAGTGATTAATACTGTAGATTTAGATCCACAGGTTTTGGCAGTAGTTAAAGATGGTATGTCAAGAGTTAATAATGAAGAAGGTGGTACAGCAAGAGCTAAATTCTTAGGCTTCCCAATAACAACAGCAGGTAAGACTGGTACAGCGGATTTCCGTGACGACCAAAAGGAATATGGAAGATCTCCATATGCAACTTATGTAAGTTTTGCGCCAGTTGATGATCCTGAAATTGCGGTAGTAGCTGTAGTATTTGACGGAGGTCATGGAGGATCTATAGCAGGAGCAGTAAGAGCTGTATATGAAGCTTATTTTAAGGATAGATTATTAGAGATGGATCCAGATTATGCATCAAAATCTGAAAGTTTTAGAAAATACGTTTTAGGCAATCCATTTACAAAGAACAAAGAGAATAGTACTGAAAATACTATCAATAATAATAATCCTAATATTGGTGAAAATAATTCCATAACAGGAAGTGAAAATAGTGGTAGTGATAATATGGATTAATTAAGATATGATTTATAATATGATAAATTTTCTCTATTTTAAATAAAAGTATAATTATTTAAAATAGAGAAAATATTTTTTGTTTAACTATAGAGGTTGCACTAATGATTTTTAATTCCGCACAATTCCATATTGAATGTATACTGGCATTCACATTATAAAGGTCAAAGTAACTTAAAAAGCTTAATCGCAATTTATATAGTAATTAGTAGATAGAATATAAGTTTTAAGCCATGTTTAATAATATAATTTTTGTAAAACCCAAACTAATAAAAGTTTGGGTTTTTATTTATTAAGTAAAAAGTATGTTAAAAATAGTAGTATTATACAACATAGATTAAACAATATATTAATAAATATTTACATATAAGCCAATATATAAATTTGACATCTATATATTACATGTGTAATATATAAAAGCATGCTAATAAGAATATAAAATAAAGGGGGAGAATAATAACAATTAATTATAAATAAAAATTTAAGGTGTTATATTAAAAAGTTACTTGGTAAATATATTAAGAAATAAAAGGAGAATTTTAATGAAAAAAATATTAAATTCAAAGTTAAGTAAGTTAACGACATATATAATTATATTAACGTCTATAGTTTCACTTATTGGATGTGGAATTATAGAAAATAAGGTGTTTGAAAATAGCGATTCAGAAAAATTAGAAACTGATTTAAAATATAATTCGGAATTTTCAAAAATTGAAAGTGATTATGGTGTAAAATTAGGTGTATATGCTTATGATACAGAAAAAAACAAAGAAATTACATATAATGCTGATGAAAGATTTGCCTATTGTTCTACTTCTAAGGCATTACTAGCTGGTTCTATTTTGGAAAAATATCCAGTAGATAAGCTTAAAGAAGTTATTCAATATGAGGAAAAAGATTTATTGTCTTATGCTCCGGTTACAAAAGATAATCTTAATAAAGGTATGACAATTGAAGAACTTTGTGAAGCGGCAGTCCGTTTAAGTGATAATACAGCTGCAAATCTTTTATTCAATCTTATAGGTGGACCAAGTGGTTTCAAAGAATCATTAAATAAATTAGGTGATAATGTTACAGAACCTGAACGTATAGAACCTGAATTGAATTCTGCTATACCAGGAGAAATTAGAGATACTAGTACTCCAAGACAATTAGCGCTTGATTTAAAGGAATATATAAGTGGAAATATATTGACAGATGATAAGAAAGCAATTTTTATTGATTGGATGTCTGGAAATTCAACAGGTGATAATCTAATTCGTGCAGGCGCACCTAATGAATGGATAGTTGCTGATAAGAGTGGAGCTGGAGATTATGGAACAAGGAATGATATTGCAATAGTAACTCCTCCAAATGGTAAACCTATATTTTTAGCTATATTATCAAATAAAAATGAGGAAGATGCTAAATATGATGATGAAACAATTGCTGAAGCTTCTAAGGTAGTATTTGATTATTTTATGAATAGCGAAAAATAGAGTTTAAAATACAATTAGAGAAAGATATAAAAAATTATTAATCCATTTGATAGGCGGTATTTCATCAAATGGATTTTTATATGGATAAAAATTATTGTATTAATATGTTTAAGAGAGAATTGGTAAAATCAGAGTCTGTTATTTTTTATAAGTATGAATTATAATTTATTATAGATAATCTTAAATAAAAGGAGAATAGACATGGAGGATGTGCCTAAAATTTCTGAAACAGAATGGAAAGTTATGAAAGTAATATGGAGTAATCCATATATAACTGCTAATGATGTTATTGATATACTAGATGATTCTGTTGAGTGGAAACCAAAAACAGTAAAAACTTTATTAAATAGACTTTTAAATAAGAAAGTTATACATTTTGCAAAGGAAGGCCGAGAATATAAATATTATCCGTTAATAAGTGAAGATAAATCCATAAAAAAAGAAAATAAATCATTTTTAAATAAGGTTTATAATGGCGCTTTTAAAAATATGATAGCTAATTTTATAGAAGACCAAGCCTTAAGTAATGAAGATATAGATGATTTAAAAAAAATATTAGAAAGTAATAATAAGTAAAGGATATTTTAATGAAAGCTTATAATTTTTTACTGTATATGTTTTATGCAAATATATCATTAACATTAGTTATTATTTGCTTACTATCAATTAGAAAATTATTTAGTAAATGGATGAGTGCTAAGCATAAATATTTTTTGTGGTCTATATTAATTATTAAGTTAATTATACCATTTACTTTTAATTTAGATGGATGTAAATTCAATTTATTAAATTTGTTTTCAAAAAGCTTAGTTATAAAATCTAATACAGCTATGAATAAAATAGACACTGTATATAATTCAATACAATTAATAGATAATGCTAAGGATTATTCAATATCTGTAAATGATTCGAATATATATGTAATTATTATATTTTGGTTATTAATTTGTGGAATAATTCTTGGATCTATTATTGTTAATAATTTTAGGTTTAAAAATAGAATAATTAACAGAGGAGATGAACCCGATTATCGGCTAAAAGTAATAATAGAAACATGTAAAAAAGATTTGAAAATGACAAACAAGAATGTGAATACTATAGTGGTAAAAAATATTTGTTGTGCTTTTGTTGTTGGACCGTTAAAACCCTACATAATTATTTCTAAAGATTTGTGTAAGATATTTAATGATCAAGAGATAAAATATATACTTTTACATGAGATGGTTCATTTAAAAAGAAAAGATATTATTGTTAAGTTTATTACAATAATATTTTGCTGTATATATTGGTTTAATCCTTTAATTTGGATAGCTAGAGCGACATTGATTAATGATATGGAATTGTCATGTGATGAGAAGGTTTTGAGTGTTTTAAATGATGAGAAAGTACAGGGATATGGTAGAACTATCATTAAGGTACTAGAAGTAATTTCATTAAAAAGACATAATGCTATTGTGCTAAGTATTAATGGAACAAAGAAAAATGTGAAAAATAGAATTAAAAATATAGCAATGTTTTCTAAAGAAAGTATGAGATATAAGTTTTTTGGATTTTTGTTATTTATAGTTACTTTATTAATAACAACTACTTTTTTCAGTATAAGTAATCCTTTGGGAGAGGGGAAATTTAAAAATATTAATTCTAATGTTGAGTATGTAGATTTATCACAAGAATTTAATGGTGATAAGGGGACGTTTGTATTATTTAATAAAGTAAAAAATGAGTATACAATATTTAACAAGGAAGGAAGTGAAAGAAGAGTTTCACCTTGCTCAACATATAAAATTGCACTTTCATTGATTGGATTGGATAATGGAATAATAAGTAAGGATGATAATGTTATTAAATGGGATGGCCAAAATTATCATTTTACAGAGTGGAATAAAGATCAAACTTTAGAAAGTGCAATGAAGTATTCGGTTAATTGGTACTTTGACAAAATAGATAGTAGTATAAATAGAGGAAAAATATATGGATATATGAATTTGTTTAATTATGGAAACCAAAAAGCTTGGAAGATAGATAGGGAATACTGGAACCAATCTTCATTAAAAATTTCAGCTATAGAGCAAGTTCAGTTTCTAAAAAGTATTTGGGAATATGATGTTGATCTAAAAAAAGAAGATATAGACTTTGTTAAGGATTCTATTAAACTCATGGAAGAAAGTGGTACAACTTTATATGGAAAGACTGGATCCGGAAGTGAAAATGATAAAGGGGTTAATGGATGGTTTGTGGGTGTTGTAGAGAATGAAAATAATCATTATTACTTTGCTACAAATATTGAAGGTAGAAATAATATTAATGGAGAAAAAGCAAAACGTGTATCATTGGATATTTTAAAGAAATATAATGTTATATAAAGAGAATAAATATAGAATTTATTTGTAAATTTAGATGTCCCTTATTTAATAAAAAATAAGGGATAAAATTTTATAGTATTCTAATGATAAGTAGAAAATGATTCAGAGAAAGGATAAAAAATGAAATACGATAAAATTACAAAAGGAACATTTATATCAAGACCAAATAGGTTTATTGCAAATGTTGAGATAGATGGAATTAATGAAGTGTGCCATGTTAAAAACACAGGTAGATGCAAAGAATTATTAATACCAGGGTCAACAACGGTATATGTACAGGAGAGTGATAATCCAAATAGAAAGACTAAATATTCACTTATTGGTGTTTTAAAAGATGATAAAAATATAAATATGGATTCACAGGTTACAAATAAGGTAGTACATGAGTGGATTCTTAAAGGAAATATATTTGAAAATGTAAAACTTATAAAACCAGAAAAGAAATATAAAAATTCAAGATTCGATTTTTATGTTGAGACAGAAAATGAAAAAGCATTCATTGAAGTTAAAGGGGTAACATTAGAGGAAAATGGTGTGGTAAGGTTTCCAGATGCACCTACTGAAAGAGGTGTAAAACATATCAATGAATTATGTGAATGTATTGATGATGGATATAAGGCATATATAATCTTTGTGATTCAAATGAAAGATGTATTGTATTTTACACCAAATGATGATATACATAAAGCATTTGGTGATGCTCTTAGAATAGCACATAAAAAAGGTGTTCAAGTTCTTGCAGTAAATTGTTATGTTAGTGAGGATAGTATTGACATATGTGACTATGTTGAAGTTATATTGTAAATAAATAACATATTATAGCGCAAAATATGTTATAATATAATATGTATCATAAAATAAAAAGAAATAAATTGTTATTTTTGAAAATAAGATAAAATAATTTAAACACATATACAAAAATACGGTGGATAATGATATAATTTAGAGAGGTTAATGTTTTCAGAAAATTTAATGAAGTATTTTTAGACCTGCAAAGTAGTTGGGGGTAATAAATGTATAATAATGATGGGATTTTAATAAAAGGAAATAGAGATGGTATAAATACGACTATAGACATGGAAAAATTCGATTGCTTTGAAAGTATGCTTTCACTGCTTATTAAAAAGCTTTCTAAAGGAAAACATTTCTATAGAGGAACTACATTAATTTTAAAAATTGATTTAAAATTACTTAATGATAAAAAAGTAAATACACTTAAAGAACTTTTATTAGATAAGATTGAACTTAAAGATGTAGTATTTGAAGATTTAGATAAGGATGTTATTAAAAATACTCAAAAAGCTACTAGGGTATTTTCAGGTGTGCACGAAGGAAAAACTAAATTTATTAGAAAAACTGTACGAAGTGGACAATGCGTGAAATACCAAGGGAATATAGTTATAATTGGAGATATAAATAGTGGTGCGGAAGTTTACGCTGCAGGAAATGTAGTTGTGTTAGGACGCATAAAAGGAAAAGTAAGTGCAGGTATCGATGGAAATTCCAAAGCTTTTATAGCTGCTTTTTTACTGCAGCCTGAAATATTAAAAATATCAAATATCATAGCTATGTCGCCAGATGATATAGAAAAGCCTAAATATCCAGAGCTTGCAAAGATTAAAGATGGAGCAATAATAGTTGAACCATATTTACCGAATAAATATATATATTAGAAAGTCGGAGGGATTTTTAAATGGGAGTATCTATAGTAATTACTTCAGGAAAAGGTGGAGTTGGAAAAACTACAACTACTGCTAATATAGGAACTGCTTTAGCTTCACTAGGAAAAAAAGTAGTTGTTATTGATGGAGATACAGGATTAAGAAATTTAGATGTATTATTAGGACTAGAAAACAGAATTGTTTATACAATTATAGACGTAATAGAAGGAAGATGCAGATTAAAGCAAGGTCTTATAAAAGATAAGAGATTTCAAAATTTATGCTTGTTGCCAACAGCGCAGACTAAAGATAAAGATGATATAAGCCCTCAGGAAATGCTTAAGATAGTAAATGAGTTAAAGGAAGAATTTGATTACGTTTTAATTGATTCACCTGCAGGAATTGAACAAGGATTTGAAAATGCTGTTATAGGTGCTGATAGGGCAATAGTAGTAGTAAATCCAGAAATAACTTCAGTAAGAGATGCAGATAGAGTAATAGGAAAGCTTGATGCTAAAGGATTAGAAGACCATTCAGTAATTATAAACAGATTAAACTATGAAATGACTAAAAATGGAGATATGCTTGATGTTTCAGATATAATAGAAACACTTTCAATAGAACTTTTAGGTGTTGTTCCTGATGATAAAAGTATCACAGTTTCAACTAATAAAGGTGAGCCAATTGTTTTAGATGATACAGCTAGGGCCGGACAAGCATTTAAAAACATAGCTAAAAGAATAACTGGCGAGCAAGTTCCGTTTATGGATTTACATACAGCAGAAAATTCAGGGTTTCTTAGTTCCTTAATGAAGCTGTTTAAACGTGGCTAAAGGGGGAAATTTTAAATGGGGTTCTTTAGGAATATAAATAGTAAACCTACACCAAAAGAAGTAGCTAGGGATAGATTAAAATTAATACTTATTCATGATAGAGGCGAAATTGCTCCGGATACAATTGAGAAAATAAGGTCAGAAATATTAGATGTTATATCTAAGTATATTGATATCCAAGCAGATAATGTTGAGATATCTGTAAGTAGAGCTAATGATGATGGAGAAAATTCATCTTCTCTTGTTGCAAATATTCCAATTAAAAGTATAAGAGGAAGATAAGCAAAGTTATAAGTAGTACTAAAACATCTTAGGAACACAAATCCTAAGATGTTTTTAATTATTACAAAATTATTATGATTATCTTATAAAGTGCTATCTATATAGAGAATAGATTAATAATAGTGTATAATTAGTAAGAAAAGATTAGTGAAAAATACACCATATTGGAGGTAGAATATTGTTTAGGCAATTTAAATTAGATGTAAGAATTTTAAAAGATATAGATAAACCAATATTATTTTCAATGATCTTAATAGTATTATATGGTACCTTTAATATATATTTATGTACTAAGGGCGGAATAAATGCAGGCTGTGGGCCAAAGCAATTTATGTGGCTTATAATATCATTGATTATATTATATTTTTTCCTTGCTATAGATTATTCAGTAATAATGAATTATGTACCATTGTTTTATTGGGGATCTGTATTGCTTCTTATTGGAACAACATTTTTTGGTTCTGTTGTAAATGGAGCTAGAGGATGGATAAAGTTTGGACCAGTATCTTTGCAGACATCTGAAATTGCAAAGATAGCTATTATACTTATGCTTGCAAAAAAACTTGATGAAATGGATGGAAAGATAAACGATGTAAAAAACTTCTTCATCTTAGTTTTTTATTGTGCAGTACCAGTTTTATTTATAATTTCTCAACCTGATATGGGAATGACAATGGTTTGTTTCTTTATTGTATTAGGGATATTTTATGTTGCTGGATTAGATATAAAGATTATTGGAGGAGGATTAGCCTCTTTAGTTCTTGGAATTATAGTAGTATGGAATTCAGGACTTATTGAACAGTATCAAAAAAATAGATTTATAGGTTTTTTAGATCCTACAGCAGATGAAACAGGAAATGGTTACCATTTACTTCAGTCTCTTATAGGAATTGGTTCTGGTGGATTATTTGGAAGTAGACCATCTATTACTAGTGACATTGCTATGGGATATGCCGCACAGAATGTTCCAGAAGTTCATACAGACTTTATATTTGCTGCAATATCTGAACAGTGGGGATTTGTAGGAGCAATGTTTTTACTATTATTATATGGGATAATGATATATAGAATGATACTAATAGCAAGAACATCTAAAGATATATTTGGTTCTGTTATATGCGTTGGAATAGTATCATATTTCTTATTTGCAATTATTCAAAATATAGGAATGACAATAGGTCTTCTTCCTATTACAGGTATTACATTACCACTTGTAAGTTATGGAGGAAGTTCACTTTTGACAACTATTTTGTCTGTAGGTCTTGTCTTAAATGTAGGAATGAGAAGAAAGAAAATACATTTTTAAAATATTTTTAACTAGAGAATTATTCTCTAGTTTTTTTGGCTCAACACCAAAATGTGTTCTTGACAGCACTAAGCTGTCAAGGCACGTTTATTACACTCTAAAAAAATTCTTGC
>NZ_JABAGC010000035.1 GCF_012843905.1 Clostridium sp. SM-530-WT-3G | reverse complement strand
ATAAGTGTTTCTAAATTTTTATAATCAATATCATTTTCTATCAATTTATTCACCTCGTTTAGATCATTGCCACAAAAGGTAAATAATATACAAAACAACATTTCTTAAAAACAGCTATGTAAGGAAAAATTTTATATAGTATGCACTGGTGACTATAGAACGTTTAGAAAACTACATTTTTTAGAATGTTTTATAGAATGTTTTATATAGTCCTAGAAAGAGTAATGAGCTATGATAACAACTAAAAAAATAAAGTGAATAATTATTTTATTTATTGCATTATACAAATATTGTAAATTAGGGCGGGATTAGTTAAAATTATATTAAAGTAATTGAAAAAGAGCTATATATAGAGTAGCTCGTAAAGGATGTGTTTTCGATGTTTTCTGTAAGTAAGTTATACGTAAAATATATATTTGTATTAGTAGTAGTTATGGGTGTGAGCATATTTAATGGTTGCAGCAGTATAAGTAATGCTAGTAATATAGATATTTCTAATGTCGTTAAGGAGGCATTCATTACTAAAGATGGTTATTCTGATGAGTTATCTAGGCATATGTCAGAAGAAGTATTTAAGAATGTAAATGTATTTAACACTTATGATGTAGATAATACTGAATATGTTAAACCTGTCAAAATAAATTTCTCATTAAAAGAATTTTCTAGGGAGTCAAAGAATAATAACATTTATGTTACCATGATTTACTCGGTTTTTATGACAGATTCTCAAGATAATAACATAGGCAGTTCAAGCAACATTCCAATAACATTTACTGTTAGTAAAAAGAATAATGATTGGTATATTATTGATGAATGTGAACCAGTTTAGAATGTATTATTAATTTGCTGTAGAATTAAATAACATAAACTTACTTAGATTAAGAATACCATAGAAAATTTTAATATTTTCTATGAAACGTTTAATAAATTGCATATATAAGTTTCCCCTATATCTAATTTGACGCTTTAATGTGGTAAAGTTTTTCTTCTATACATGCATAGTTCGTGATAAAATATAATAAACTAAAATAATGCTAAAAATTATATTTTTTAACATTATTTTAAAGTGTAATTTTATATACGAACTACTTAAAAAGGGGGAATTCAAATATGAATACAGAATCTATTTGGATATTGCTTACCATAATTGCTTACTTGGGGATTGTATTGGCAATTGGTATTTATTATGCTAAGAAAAATGAATCAGCATCTGATTTTTATCTTGGCGGAAGGGGACTTGGGCCTTTAGTAACAGCTATGAGTGCTGAAGCTTCAGATATGTCTAGTTATCTTTTAATGGGACTTCCAGGATTGGCTTATTTATCAGGATTTGCAGATGTTGGATGGACAATTATTGGTCTTGCTGTTGGTACTTATTTAAACTGGCTTTTTACAGCAAGAAGGCTTCGTAGATATACACAGGTTACTAATTCATTTACTTTGCCACAATTTTTCTCTAATAGATTTAGGGATAATAACAATATTTTAGCACTTATATCTGCACTTATTATAATAATTTTCTTTGTTCCTTATACAGCATCAGGATTTGCAGCATGTGGAAAGTTGTTTTCATCATTATTTGGAATGAATTATATGACAGCAATGATTATATCTGCAATTGTTATTGTAGGATATACTGCAACAGGTGGATTTTTAGCTGCATCTACTACTGATTTTATTCAAAGTATAATTATGACATTTGCTATAGTTTTCATTGTAATATTTGCAACTGTTTCTGCTGGAGGAATAGATGCAGTTTTTGAAAATGCAAAAGCTTTACCAGGATATCTTTCATTGACTAATACTTATATACAAGAAACTAATACGTCATCTACATATGGTTTCTTAAAAATTATTTCAACATGTGCATGGGGACTTGGATATTTTGGTATGCCACATATTTTACTTAGATTTATGGCAATCAAAGATGAATCAGGATTAAAGCTTTCACGTAGAGTTGCTTCAGTATGGGCAGCAATAGCTATGTTTGTTGCAGTTTGTATAGGTATTTCAGGAAGAGCATTAACTAGTAATGGATTAATACAATCACTTTCAGGTTCGGATACAGAAACTATAATTATTCGTATTGCAGATGTTATGTCAAACTATGGAGTATTCTTCACTATAATGGCTGGCTTAGTATTGGCTGGAATACTAGCAAGTACTATGTCAACAGCAGATTCTCAATTACTTGCAGCTTCTTCTAGTGTTTCTCAAAACATTTTACAAGAAGTATTGCATTTAAAAATATCACCTAAAACAAGTATGTTAATAGCAAGAATCACTGTTGTTATTATTGCTGTTATAGGTATAGTTATAGCTCAAGATCCTAATAGCTCTGTATTTGAAATTGTTTCATTTGCATGGGCAGGTTTTGGAGCATCATTCGGTCCACTTATATTATGTTCTTTATTTTGGAAGCGTACAAATTTACAGGGAGCAATTGCAGGTATGCTTGCAGGAGGAATTTCAGTATTTGTTTGGAAATATGGAATTGCAACTTTAGGTGGTGCATTTGCAATATATGAACTTTTACCAGCTTTTATTATTGGTATTATAGCAATTATTGTTGTAAGCTTATTAACTAAAGCTCCAAGTAAGGAAATAGTAGAAGAATTTGAAGCTGTTAGAAATATAAAGCTTTAATAAAATAGATAATGTTTTTATCATTTTTTAATTATAAAAATTTAGGTTGAATTGATGTAATAAAAATTAGAATATATATTAAAATTATTGGAGACATTATAAATTTTATAGTGTCTCTATTTTAATTTAATAAAATAAAGAGTATAATAAATATACAAATTATGTAAATTCATACAAAGCAAATGAAAAGTATAAGAGTATAAAAATGGGTTAAAGAATTTCAAATTAAATGTTTTTATAAGAAGTTCATTAGAAAATTAGTTTTAAGATATTTGAAAAATTAAGTTTAACTATCTTGAATAATAAAAAATGTGGTGGGGAAATTTGAATAAAGTAATAGTAACAGTAAGATTTAAACATAACTTTAGTAATAAAGGAAACTTAGCTGGAATAATAGAAGAAGGGGATAAACGTTTAGTTAAAGTTCTTGATATAGAAGAAACTACACATTATAGAATAATAATAAAAGGTTTGGCAGAAATTTTGAAGTTTGTAAGTGATAATTCAGTTGTTAAGGCTTATGTTCAAACCAATATTGGATTTGCTTTATTAAAAAGGATGATAAAAGGTGAGTCAAGTAAAGTTGAAAATTGGTGCAATAAAGATGTTGGTAAAGAATTAGTTGAAGTGGTATTGCAGAAGAATATTAAAATAAGTTTTTCTGAATATAAGTATAATGAGAATATTGATGTACTTAAAGAATTAAATGATTTATGTGAAAATTCTAAAAGCAGCTTTAATTCAAAGAAGTTAACTAATAAAGAAGATAGCAGAGCAAATGGTAAAATATATAACGAAAATAAATTAGCTACAACAGATATAGAGCTTATAGTTAGAGGATATTCTAATAATGCTTCAGATAGCAGAGATGGAATGTATATGAGTATTCTCAAATATAAAAATAATGAGAAGATAATTAAAGAAAAGCTATATGGATTAACTGTTAATCAATGTATACTCACTGGAATAATAGAATCTATTAAGTTACTAAAAAGGCCTTGTAACATTAAATTATATACACATACAAATATTGGCTTGGTTCAATATATTAATAAGAAACAAGGTCCTAATTCTGAATTATTAAAAGAACTATTTGATTTGTTGTATAAATATAATCATTCATTAGAAGAATTTATAGGTCAGTATAGGCAGAAAGAATTAGCTGAGAAAATGAAAAGATGTAAATAGTATAATGTTATGGGAATGGTTATTGGAACATTGGAACAGAAGATATAACAAAGAAAATCGTTGAGTTTTTTTCTGAATTATTTAGATAAAATAGCTGAATTTGCTGATATATTAAAAGGATTATATAATGTAATCAAACAAAATAAAGAAATATTTTAATAATTTTCCTATAAACGAATACTGTGGATGATAATATTTTTTTTTATAATTTATTTTTTGTTTTTTTACTCATTTTGATTATGTTTATTATGGTTTCTACATTATTTATAAATTTTATCTACTTTATTTATTAAAACAGTTTTGTACCATTACAAGCTGTTTTAATGGTCTATTGTATAATTTAAATTCTTTGATATAATAAAAATTAATCAATCGCTTTTATGAAAAGTTTAGCTAAAAAGTGTTTGTTAAGATAGTAATTAAATTCAAAGCAATTAATAAGCTAAACAAAGGCTACTAGCGGATTGACAACTTAATTAGGTTATCAATGGAATATAAACAGTATATTATTAATAATATTTATAAGGTAGTAGTTCATGTAAGCGGTTGTGAAACAATGTGGCTTTATGACTGTTTTGTAAAAGAACAGGTAGAAGAAAAAAAGGAAGCCCATGATATGATTCAAAAGTATGAGCTGTTTGGTAGTGATTCAAAGGTGTTTCATGAGTTGAATCAGCAAATAATTACTATGATTTATACTACTCCTACTTTAATTGTATAGTTCAGTCAAAAATATAAGCCATAAAATTAGGAGGGAAAAACAATGAAGTATGTATGTAAAGTATGTGGATGTGTTTATGAAGGGGATAACCCGCCAAAGGAATGTCCAAAGTGTAACAAGACAGATATTTTTGAAGCTTTAAACAAAAAGAATCCTTATGCAGGAACAAAGACTGAAAAAAATCTATTAGAAGCATTCGCAGGAGAATCACAAGCAAGAAATAAATATACTTTTTTTGCATCAGTTGCTAAGAAAGCTGGTTATGAGCAAATAGCAGCACTTTTCTTGAAGACTGCTGAAAATGAAAAGGCACATGCAAAGCTTTGGTTTAAGGCACTAGGAATGCTTGGAGATACATCTAAGAACTTAGAAGAAGCTGCAAATGGTGAAAACTATGAGTGGACTGATATGTATGTTCGTATGGCAAAAGAAGCAGATGAAGAAGGATTTCATGAACTTGCAGAACAATTCCGTGGAGTTGCAGCTGTTGAGAAAACACATGAAGATAGATATAGAAAGCTTCTTCAAAATATAGAAATGAAAGAAGTATTTAAAAAGAGTGAAGTTAAGATTTGGGAATGCCGTAATTGTGGACATATAGTTGTTGGTATGGAAGCTCCTAAGGTATGTCCAGTATGTAAACATCCTCAATCATTCTTTGAATTACATGTAGAAAATTATTAATCTTTAACAAAATAGGAGGAATAAAAAATGTTATTTTACAAATGCAAAAAGTGTGGAAATTTCATTACATTTTTAACAGAAAAGACTAACGCAACACCAGTTTGTTGTGGAGAAACTATGACAGAAATTGTGGCAAATACAACAGATGCAGCTAAGGAAAAGCACGTTCCTGTAGTTGATTACGAAGGCAATACTGTTAGCATTAAAGTTGGAGCTGTGGAACATCCTATGCTTGAAGAACATTATATCCAGTTCATTATTTTAGAAACTACTAATGGCTATCATAAAAAAGACCTTAAGCCTGGAGATGCACCTTGTGCTGTATTTACACTTGCAGAAGGTGAAAAGCCTTTAGCTGCATATGAAAATTGTAATCTTCATGGATTATGGAAAGCAGAAATTTAAAGGAAAAATTTATAGTTATTAGAACAACTTATAAACATAAGTTATTGCAATAATTAAGCGGAAATCCCATTCCTTAAAGTGTGAGATTTCCGCTTAATTATTGTAAAGAAGAAATATAGCCTAACTGCATTTATTATTTATAGAAGTTATTGTTTTTTTATTTTCAACAAATTTATTATTTGTGTCTTTTTATTATTTTTTTTTGCATATATAATACTTTCGTTTATGCTCATACATATATTCATCAGCTTTTGCTAATAATTCATACAATGAAAATTCAGGATAATCCTTTGATAATGAATATCCCATTGAATAACTCATTACAATACCAGTATTTCTCATATTGTATTTGTTTACCTCAATATTTATATGAGATTCTATCTTTTTCATCAAAGCCATATCAGCATTTTTAACAACAGCAACAAACTCATCACCACCATATCTAGCTACAAATCCCTTATGTTTTATACATACTTTCAGAATTTTTGCAAATTCAGATATTAGAATATCGCCGTAATTATGCCCAAGTGTGTCATTAATATGCTTTAATCCATTTAAATCAAACATAATTATTCCTAATGAATCAGTAATTGTTTCATAGTTAATAAAAAGTTCTTTTAATCGTCTTTTATTATACAATCCAGTTTGAATATCTAAATTTGCTTTTTCATTAATGTTATTTATAGAAATGTATCCTAGAAAAATAGAATAAATTATTAATGACGCTGTTATAATAAAAAGATTATAAGAATTACCTTTAACATAATATGATATAAGATCAATTAAAACTCCTATTATGCATAATGTTATAAATATTAAGCTACTTATCTTTATAGCATTTTTATCTTTTTTAGTTTCATAAACAACTAATACTGCGACTATTATTGAATATATAACAAGCAAAATATGCCAAACAAATAAACTCTCATGTAAATCAAAAAGATTTATCATTTGCATAAATATTAAAGATAAGCATCCACTACAATAAATAATAATAATACATTTCATAAAATTTTCATGTTTTTTTATAAATTGATTTTTAATATTAAATCCTAGTGCTCCTGCTGATATATACATCATTAACATAGAAATATAATATATTATTTTAGAATTATGATAATATAACATTGAAGTGAATTTTATGTCTGTAATCCTCCATATTCCAATGGAAAAAGCGAATATCCCCAAAGAAAATAAAATATTTTTTTTCTTTTTTTCATATCTGTTTATTATTGGACTTACAAAAAATACTATACTAATACAAATAGACATAAATGACAATGCAATTTGTGGTAAATCTTTCT
This sequence comes from Clostridium sp. SM-530-WT-3G, assembly GCF_012843905.1. Lineage (GTDB taxonomy): Bacteria > Bacillota > Clostridia > Clostridiales > Clostridiaceae > Clostridium. The sequence continues at coordinate 29,401 of NZ_JABAGC010000035.1, read as the reverse complement.
TGAATTGATTATAATAAAAAATAAACTTAGTCCCAGCAAAAAACTCTGGTTGTTTATTTATTATCTGTTTATATAATGGTATAATTTCTACACGTATTTGACTTCCGTTATCTTCCTGATAAATAGGAATAATCACATAAACTTCTCCTAATGTCTTACCTATTTGACTAGTGTTTTGTAAAGTTGATGAAAATAATAAATGCTTAATAAATACATACTTTACAAATAAAATGAAAAGGAATACAATGTATTTGTATTCGCAAAAACTAAACTAAGAACTATGTAAGTATGTAATTATAGGTGAAAAATTTTAATTATAGATAGCTCTGTGTATTTTGCAATACACAGAGCTATTTTTGCTTTGGAGGTGAAATTTTGAAAATGAATGATCAATTTGTAAAAGAATTTGAAGATGCAGTATATCTTGGTGTAATGGGAGTATACAAAAGATTAAAATGTGAAGAGTATATTACGATAGAAAAAGATGATAAGTTTATAAAAACATTAACAAAGGCAACAAGTATTTTTTCATTTATGAATTATAAATATAATTTATATGATAATAGTGGAAAAGAAATATTACCTACAGATGAATCAAAGTTGTTTAACATGTTTCAAAATCCCTTAGAAGATATTATAGAAAGTTTGCCAGAGAATTTTAGAAAAATGCTAGAAGCAAAATCAAATTTATTAGGATTAGAGCCTTTAATAGAGCTAAATGATACATATTCGTGCATATTAACAGAAGAAGGATTTGAGTTTTTAAATTCAAAAATAATAAATGATGCAAAAGATGAGTATAATCAAGAAACTGAATATAAGGGACAGAGGATATATTTAGAATTAATAAAAGGTACACAAGAAGATTATAATGAATGCAGAAATTTTTTGATGAATCCAGATAATGTGATTTTATCGGATAATAAACTTTCTCAGACACCAAAACAAAAAGAATTTATTAAAGCATATAGTGAAATAGTAAGACTTTGTTATGATTCTCAGGAAAGAAAAACACTTTATAGATGTCCGGAATGTGGAATGATTTTAAGAGAATACAAAAAAGGAGTGTTTAGCTGTGTATCTAAGAGGTGCAATAAAAATAATTTTGAAAACAAATATGAAGCAGAATTACCAGATGGTACATTCAGAGTATTAAATGAAGTTGCGGCACATAATATTTATTACCCAGGTCAGCTAGAGATACAAATTAAGAACATTATAGACAAATATGAAGTTAAATATGAAGTATGGCCTGAGAAAGATACATGGGACTTTAAAATAATATTTGAAAATGATGAAGTATGGTTTATTGATGCAAAAGATATAGAAGCACCACATTGGATTATTGAAGATATAAAAACAAAAAAGAATATAAAAGAAAAGATAATATATATAGTTCCCAATGATAAACATAAAAATTATTTAAGAATAATAAATGAACAAATACCAAAAGGATGTGATATAAGTTGTATGAAGCTTAAAGACTTTGAAGAAATTCTTTTGTTTAGAATTGAAGGAAGTGAAAACATATGAACATTTACACTGTTATAAAAAGAGTAAAAGATAATATGGAACTAAGTATGATAGAGCCTAGGGTATTTGTAAGACTTGAAATACTATTTAGATTATGTGAAAAACTCAAAATAAATAAGGATGCAGATGATTTTTATTTATTATTATCAGGATATAACTTAATAATTAAAAATGAATTTGATGAAACTGATTATTTAATAGCAAATGCAAGAATTCTGTTAAAATCATTGAATCAAGCAAAAGTATATCATGATGCATTAGAAATTTATAAAATGCAAGCAAATAAAGAATTTGCAATGTACAATATAGATAAAGAAGGAAAATTAATTAGAAATAATAAGATACCATTAATATATAGAAATAGGATAGATGATTATGATGAACTGCTAATGCAGGAGCCTGAGAAGAGAGAGCATACAATAAATTATGCATTAGATGATACAAAAAAATATGGGGTATTAATTAATAAGGAAGAGATAGAAATTAACCTCCCTAAAAAGATAAAACCTACAAAGATATTAAATGCTAGAAGCAAAAAAGGTGGAAGCATAAGAATAAAGTTAGATGATATTTATAAAGAAGCTGCATTGATAGATAAGAATTTAAAAGGAGAAAAGTACAGGGAAAATGTACTTGAAAATGGTAACATATTGGTTAGAAAAGGTAAGAAAATAGAAAAATGCAGTGAATTTGTAATTGATAAAATAAATAATACAGCAGGACAGGTTGCAGCAGGAAAATCGGTATTGGCTGAATGTATTTCAGTATTATTAGCAAAGAGAGGTTATAGGACTTTATTGATAAAACCTACTGTAGATGATGTATTTAAGCAGATAAATACTCTTGAAGAGTTAGGTATAAAAGCAGCTGCAATAGTTGGAAATTCAAATAGAATTAAACATATAAATGCATTGATGCAAGATAAAAATTTTCTGCCAGAACACATATCCGAAGTACTTCAGGGAGGATGTTTTCTAAATTCATTAATAAAAAGAACTGATATAGTAATAAAAAATGGCAGTGAACCATGCCATAAGATATATGAGTATAGTGAAGATATAAATGATGAAGGCAAGGCAGTATGGTACTTAAATAAATATAATAAATATAAATGCCCATTTTATTATATGTGCCCTAAAACAAAGTATGAAAAGAAGATATATGAAGCAGATGTATTGGTAACTACTATTGAAGGTTTATGTAAATCTAATTTTGGTATTGAAAAACAAAAGGTATTTACTTATGCTTTAGATAATGTAGATTTGATTATTATGGATGAATCTGACAATATAATGTGTAAATTAGATGGGCTTTTATCTCCTTCTATAGGAATAAATGAATATTTGAAAAATAATTCTAAAATTCAAATGAATTTTAGAAGGATGAACCTCAAAGAAAAAACTGAATCAGAGCAGATGGGTGAAATAGTAGATTTATTATCGCGCTTGGAATTTAAGCTGATAAAAATAAATCAGAAGATACAGCAACATAAGACTGGCTTCTCAGAATCATACATGAAGCATTTTACAGCTCTTAGTTTACTTAACAATATTAAGAGTGACCCGAAATTGGCAGAGAAATATAATGAAACCAATAGACTTCCTGATGGTATATGGCAAGCATTGTATGATTTGCTTAAAAAACCTATTAAAACAGGCCAGATAGAAATAATTGATTTAGTTACTGGAGGAAGCGATTTATTTAATGTTATATTAAGTAGGTTGAAAGAATACGTGGTTGACAGTAGAACAAGCAAGACTCTAAAAAGAATCCAAGCAAAAAAAGAAGTGGAGGCCGAATTTGCTACATTAAATTCAAATATGTATAACAAAATACAATTTATTGTAGAAGTGATTGGTTTTGAACAATTATATAGAAAACTTTCAGATGAAATTAGGGACATGGATGAGGTTGACAATGACTTAAGAGATATATTAAGTCAGAATTTTGAAGAGTTGCAGAAAGTTATACCAATGTCTCCAATTGGAAATACATTAGCATTTGAAAAAAAGGAAGATGATTTATATATAACAAAACAATATGGGTTTGGGAGGTCATTAGCTTTAAAATATCCATGGTTTAAATTAAGTACTAAAGGAGAACCATTAGGACCAAATGTTCTATTAATGTCTGGTACTGGATTTATACCAGGTTCTTCAAGATATCACATAAGTGCACCAATTACGAATATTATTGAAGCAGAACCGTATAAAAGAGAGTATCTTTCAAAGACAAAAATGCATATAGCTAGAAGTGAAACTATAGTATCAGGAGTTTCAGATGATTTGAAAAATAAAATGATTGATAAATTAATACGAGAAAATAGGGAGTTATTTATTGATTCAATAGAAAGAAATGATACTATCCTAGGAATTGTAAATAAGTACGAACAGGCTTCAATTTCAAAGAAATGCCTTGATAGTATTTTTGCTAAAAAAGATGATATTTTAGTATCTTCACTAAAGTCAGATGGTGATAGGACATATAGTGAAGATTCTACATTACGAAGTAGGATAGAGCAGTTTGATAAACAAGTACTTATAGCTCCGGCAATTGTAATAGAAAGAGGCTATAACATTGTAGATAATAAGGGAAATTCAAAATTTGACACCATTATGTTTTTGGTAAGACCGATGGTTGATCCAAGAGATTATCTTATTCATGTTCAAAAAGTTAATGGGAAGATAATGTGTAAATATAATGGAATTTCTGGTAGTAAAAATGATTTAGAAATATACAAAAATATTAGAATTAGCGCTTTCGCAGAATACAATAGATTAAGTGAATTTAATATAAAACTAAAATATATGCCTAAAGAAGATAAAAGGGATTTAGTAGCATGTTTCTTTGTTATGTTAAATCAAGTATTTGGAAGGATATGTAGAATAGGTAAAATACCTAAAGAAAAAGTTCCACGAATATATTTTATTGATGGAGCTTTCAAACGCAAAGAAGAAGATGGATTTGATATATTAATAGAATTACAAAAATATTTAGAAGATTTAATGAATGATGAAGAGGATGCAGAAGTAGCTAAGACTTTATATGAACCATTCTACAATGCATTGAAAGGAGCAGATTATGAATAAGGATAAAGAATATATAGTACCAATGATGTTTAAATTGGATGATGAGATATATGCTGATGTATATTTTCTTCCAATGCCTAAATCTTTAAAGGAAAAGTTATTGAATTTGGAGGAAAAATCTAATGCGAAGTTTAATAGATCATATCATTATCTTCCGCTTAATTCTTTGAAAAAATTATTTGTTACTCATTTAGATGGTGTGGTAGATATGAAAGATGTATCTAATAATACAGTAGATGACAGATGGATTGTATCAGATAGAGAAATAAATACAAATTTAGTTATGAATATAATAAGAAGCTGGATTGAAGCATTTTATATTGAAGAAACAGAGCTTGAAAAGAAAAGAAAAAATAATGATGAAGTTAAAGAATATGCTAATAGAATATGCGAAGAATTAAAAGATGTAGATTTTTCTCAAAATGTAAGAAAAGAAAATTTGCTTTTATTTAATAAAGGAAGAAACTATGACAAGGATGGATTTAGAATATTACCTTTACTTGTTGTAAATAACATAATAGGAACAGACATAAGTATTAATGGTCAGAAAACTAAGTTTTATTATTCAGGTAAAAATGAGATTGTTACAAATCCAACAGGTTTAAAAGACATAAATGATAAGGACTATTTTTCGTATGTTGTAAATTTTTCTGTACAGACATTACCACCTAAAAATGAATCATATTTAAATATAAATATATCAATTAGAAGATGGATAAGCAGAAATGAGGAAGAAATCAAACCATTTTTAGATACAGAAAAAACAGTTTATTTGAAAGTAGGAGGAGAAGATAACTATAAACTTCAACCAATGAGAATTAAATATAATTTTCTAAGTAAGAAAATAGACTGGGTACTTTCTGATAAAGAATGTTACTCTGTTTGTTATGACAATAGCAATGATGATAATTTGAATGATCCGGAAGATATTCTAATTAAGCCTCAATTATATATTCAAAAGGCATTAATTCCTTTTGAATATGGTATGGGTAATGCAGGCAAAAAAATAAAGCATAATATGCATGCAGGTGAACCATTTGCAGATTATAAAACAATTTTTATTGATATTATGTCAAAAATTCCATTTAAAATAGAAGAAGAACCATTAGAAGCAATAAAGTTACAATATAATAATGAAAATCCAAAAAGTTATTTTGATGATTATTTTAATATTGAAAATAAAGAGAGGTTTCATCAAGTATTACAATCAGCTTTATTTGAAGAGCAATTAACAGTTGAGATCTGGTATAATGGCGGAAGTGAAAAAATAGTTGAACAGTTAAAGTATTTTCTTAGTAATCATCTTGAAGATACAGCTACAATAATAACAACTCGAGATTTAGGTGAATTTAGTGAATGCCTTGAATTAAAAAATGAGAATAGTAAAAAAAATCTAGAAGGCTTTAATGATCGAATTGATTTGATAGAAAACAATATAGAACATACTAATAAGCCAACTTTGGCTTTTGTAATACTTGCAGGTCCAGGTGAATTTAAGATAAAAGATAGTAATGGAAATGAAAAAAGTGATTCGCGAGTAGATCCAAAGCATGCAATAAGAATAGGATTTGCTCATACAGGAAGATTGACTCAATTTATAACTCCAGAAGCTTTTTATGAAGCGGAAAAGAAAAGATTAAATAAAATAGAAAGATATAAAATTAAAATGAAGGAGTATGAAGAAGGTAAAAGTGAAAAAGAACCTAAATCATTATATAAAAGTGATAATTACAATCAGGTAATAAAAAATACAATTTTAGATGGATACAGACAGTTAGGAATCTTAACTGATGTTTCAAAAAGGAAAATGTTAAAAAATACTGTAGTATCAGGAATATATGTGTGTAATTATATTAACACAAAGAATGGAACTACACTTGAACCATTTGCAATTATGGTTACTTGTGATTTTGAAAAAATGCAGATAAAGGCTTTTGCAAAAATGGAAACTGTAATTGAGTATCCATATTGGAAATTTATACTAGAGTTATCTAATGAAGCATGTAAAAAAGGTAGAAATAGAAGAATAAAAACATCTGGAAATGGTGTTATAAAGTGCTTTGAAAAGCTTATAAAGGATGAAAAAAATCATTTGGTTGTAATTATAGCAGATGGTACATCTAGAAAACTTATTAAAGGAATTTCAAATAGTGAAATTATAAAATATCTAGATGAAGATAAGAAGCAAATCAATGAATTATATATAGATAATTTTGAAGGTGGAATAATAACTACTGATAAATTAAATAATATTTCATTAATTAGAATGCGTGTAAATAACGAAGTACCAGATTATTATCCAGGAAAAAATGAAAAACAAGAGTTTATGAATAAAAGTGGTGTCTATAAGTATGAAGATGTATATTATTCACTTGATACACGAACAGAAAGAGAAAGTCATACTTTAGATGAAAAAGAAAGCAGAGTAATTAATAACAGTGCATTTACTCATAGGAATATAGAAGAGATATATCCAATGTATGTTGGTGATAATTTTAATAATATAGAACATTGTATATTAAATATACATAATTTAAGAAAAGCATCAATTCAATTTGAAACCCAAAAAACAGTATTACCATTACCACTTCACTTAGCAAAGTTGATAATAGATGATTATATTATATAGACTATAGACGTAGCTAAGAGATTTAAACAAATTGCTAAAGTTGTACAATAACTATATGTAAGAGTAGTAAGTATAATTAAATTATATTTACTGCTTTTTTGCGTTGTTGCCAAAAGTGGTAATGCAATAATTTGTATTTGGGATAAATTCAGATATAAAAATAAAGATAAGAGTGAAGTAATAGCGGCAGCAATATATACTTATAAAGGTGAACGTGGAAAGGATAAGCAATATGTTTATAGAATTCTAAAGATAGAAGATGAAATATTAACATATAATTTTAGGACAATAGATGTAGAACAGCTTGATTTAAATAAAATTAGTAATGATAATCAGCTAAAGCTAGTATTTAAGATGGCAAAGGTTCTTCTTGAAACAAATCCTAATGATAGAGATATTTATAATTCTAAAATAGAACTTGCAGAAGAGCTTATTAAATATGATAAGGTAAAGAATATAAAGCAAGTAAAAGAAACAGATAATGAACTAGAAATTAAGCAGGCTATAGGAAAATATAGTCTGCTGTTTCTTTTTGAATGATAAATGTAGAGTGCTATATAAAACAAATTTATAAATTGAGAGATGTAAATTTAAGTTTATATATAAATAAATATTGGGTATAATTAAAATAACAAATAAGAAGAGGGTGAGTATAATGCCTACAAGTGTAAAAATTGAACTTGATAATATAATAAATGAAATTAATAAAACATCAAAGATAACAGCAGCATATCTTTTTGGATCATATGCTTATGGAAATCCTGGAGAAGATAGTGACCTTGATATATGTATAGTGACTGATGATAAAAGTAAGAGAAAGATTGAAATAATGAGAAAGCTAAGAAAAGCAATTGTAGGAGTTCAAAGCATTCCTGTTGACTTACTTGTTTACTATAATGATGAATTTAAAGAAAGAGCGCAGATAAATTGCACAATGGAACATGAAATATTAAGTAGGGGAGTTAAGCTATATGGATAATAAAATAGTAGCTGATGAATGGTTTAATTATGCAGAAAGAGATTTAGAATCAGCTAAATTTTTATTAAAAATGTATCCTGTTCCTATAGAAATAATTTGTTATCATTGTGAGCAGAGTGCTGAAAAATATCTTAAGGGATGGCTTATATTTAAAGGTATGCGTGCAGATAAAACTCATGACCTTGGACTACTTAATAGAAAGTGTGTAGCTATTGATTCAGATTTTAAAACAATAGAAGATGAATGTCTTGAACTTGTACCTTATGGTGTTCATGTTAGATATCCGTATGAACTAGATGTTATAGAAGAAGATATGAATACTGCAATTATATGTGCTCAAGAAATTCAGAAGTTTGTTATGTCAAAAGTAATGTAGGATTTTGGTACAGAATAAAAAAATAATATTATAAACGCATTGTGCTAGTTAATATAAAAAAACTCTAACAAAAATCAATCATTTCCATTAAAATATAATTAACCAAACTAAAAAAACTAATAAGGAGATGATTGAAATGTTAGAGTTCACTTATTATAATACTGAAAAAATTGATGATTTAAAAGACTTTTTTACAGTTGTTTTTGTTTTAATTGATGATGTTTACAATGAAATTATTCCATCTAAAATAAAAAATAGAAGGAATGTTTCAGATAGTAAACTCTCTGATTCTGAGATTATATCAATAAGTCTCGTCGGCGAAGCCTTCTCAGTTAACTCTGAAAATGCATGGTTTTACTTTGTTAAAAAGAACTTCAAAGATTTATTTCCTAATATTTGTGATAGATCAAGATTCAATAGAACTAAGCGCAATTTGTATTTGGCAATTAAAGAAATACAAAAGTACTTTTCTGAATTATCCATATTTTCAAATGATGATGTTAGAATTATTGATAGCATGCCTATTCCAGTTTGTAGATTTGCAAGAGCTTACTTCAGCAAATCATTTAAAGACATTGCATCATACGGATATTGTGCTTCAAAAAAGGAAACTTATTTTGGATTAAAACTTCATGCATTAGTCACTATAGACGGATTTATTTCTGATTTTTTCTTGACTCCTGCTGGAACTGATGACAGAGCAGCTGTTTTTGAATTAACAGAAAATAAAACATACATAAAAATAATTGCTGATAAAGGTTATGTTGATAATTCTTTGAAAAAAGAACTTGAAAATGAAAAGGATATTTTACTAATATCACTAAAAAGAAAAAATAGTAAAAATCCTTTAGAAAAGCAGCTTCGCAACGCCTTGTCAAGGACGCAACGAAGAATAGAAACCAGCTTTTCACAATTATCTGAGCAATTTAATATAAATAGAGTTTTAGCAAAATCCAAATGGGGACTGATGCTGAGAATTACTTTAAAGGTATTAGCCCATAATATTTCCTTTATAATAAATAATATTTTAGGAAATAAAGAAATGGCTCAAATAAAACAACTTGTATTTGGTTAAAAATCATTAAATTTTATATAGGCAAATTTTGCGTCTTTTGAAAATTACAATTTTTGTAATTTTCAAAATAGCACAACGCGTTATATTAAAAATTAATTATCATTCCAATGATAGATTAGTTGTACAACTCCAGAAGAGAATGTTTTGGTGTTAACCATTTTTAAATTGAATTTCTGCTTTATGTCAATAAACAACGGTTTTCCTTCTCCTAAAATAACAGGGTGAATAGACAATCTAAATTCATCTATAAGCCCTAAATTTATAAAAGTTGTAATGAGACTTGCTCCTCCATATAGCCAAATGTCTTTGCCAGGCTTACTCTTTAATTTATTTACTTCTTCAAGAATGTTTTTATTTATAAATATTGCTTTATTATCAGTATCTATTTGTGTTCTCGAAAACACATATTTCTCTTTACTATGAATCAATTTCCAAATTTCTTTTTCATCTTCAGAATCTTCATCTTTTGGAATGTATTGTCCCCATAAATCGTAACTTTTTCTACCATATAAAATAGTGTCAATTTCATTTTTAAGGAGGGAAATTATTGGAGAATAAAGAATCGATGTTATTGGGCAGTTAGGTATAATGGTAATATTTGTTCCAAAAATTTATATTATGAAGGGGCAGATGCTGGTATAGGTAGAGAGAGTGTTTCAATTATACCTTGTAATAAGGAAATAACATATTTTGACTATGAAAAAAATATATCACCAGATAATAATATTTATACAGAAAAAGAAAGATTACAATTTACATTAAACTTATTTGTAGACAATAATTTAGAACCAATATTTGATGATGAAGAAGTAACTGAATTATACAGAAAAATGTATATTGAGAAGCCTGCATTAATGAATAAATTAAGTGAAATACAGGAGCAGATTAATAACTTACAAAAAGAAGTTTTATTATCTTCTGAATTTGATTATAGAACATTACTTTCTAAATATGATGTAGATGCAATTAATGGTTCGATAATTAAGTATTATGAAGGTGTTGAGAGCTGGATTGATGAACTTATGGACAAGATGAAGTATTACGAAAGCCAGAAAGAAGATATTATAACAGACTGTAATGCTATTGGATTAGTTTTATCAAAGAAATATGAGGATAATCCTAATCTTACAGAAGAAGAAAATGAGATGCTTAAAGACAGACAAAAATTCTTTAAGAAACATTTTGAGATTGGAATGAGCAGTGTAAATACAAAGCTTTTATCTATAAAGAAGCAGGCTGAAAATATTGAAAATAGAATTGATGAAATAAACTGTGGAGATAATGCAATTAAAGAATTAGCTATGCTTGAAAATGAAGAAAGAGCAAGTTTTAGCTTCATAGCAGAAAATACTGCAAACATAATTAAAAATGCACTTATGAAAATTGAATATTTTGAAAAGAATAGAGAATTTGCAGTGTTAGCAGTAAAAGTATGGGATGAATGGACAGAGGATTATAAGGTGTTTAAGACAGCTAAAAAAGAAGAATTAAAAAATCTATGTGAAGAGGATGGAATTGAACAGGATATATGGGAAAAGTGGTATTCTGACTGGAATAAAACAAGATTTACTATCGAGAAACAACTTCTTCCATTAATACAGAGAGGATTAAAAGGAGAAATAGTATTAAATAAGGTAAGTGCATCTAATGATGTTACACAGGAAAATATAATAAATGAACTATTAGAGTTAATTAAAGAATATAAAGAAAAAGTTGATGATTTTTATATTGATGAAAGAAAAGGCATATATCAAAAGTTTGCTTTCCAAGTTGGTGGAGATCTACAAGAAAAATTTGAATCTGAAAGTGAATTATATAAGATAACATCAGCATTCCAGGAAAAGATGCAGAAAATTATATTCAGCATTGATAAAGTTGAAGATAGATTATATTTATTAGAATGGGCAAACAAAATATCATACATACAAATAGATGAAGTATTAGCTTTCATAAAGGATAAAGAATTAGTTAAGATAGGTGAAGATATAATTAAGCAGTTTATGGAATTAAAACGCAGAAATTATGATGTTTATATATCAGATGCCAAAGCATATTCAGAAGAGCTTTCAAGAAGAGAAAAAGAATATAATTCATTAATGTTTAAAATGAGAAAAGATTTAATGAAAAATTAGTATTGCAGGATAAAGAGTAGTATATAAGTTTTGTATTGGAGGTACAGGTAGTATGTATGAAATGATAACACAAGGTGAAGCAGATAGAATTAAGTACATATTAAATGAAGCTGGATTAAAAGATAAGATCAATATAGAAGTATTAAATGGGAAATATAAAATAAATGCACCTAACATTGGAGAAAGTCAAAAGTCAGAACATTATTATGGTATGGATGAATTTTATTTAATGGATAGTAACAATGGATATAATGTACTAGAGTATAAAAATAAACTATATGAAGTATTTATATGTATTGGAGAGTGGGCATATGAAACAGAATTAAAAAATGCTCATATTACAGCAGGTTCATCTAAATTTCATGACTATAGTTTTCAATTAGAATTATCTCAAGCATTTAAAGATAAAGAAAATCTTTATATTGTAAAGAATATAACAAACTTAGCTGGTAAGGGAGCATTGGTTAGATTATATAGAGGATTAGGAAAAGATAAAGCTAAAAAGGAAAATAGAAGAGAAAGATTTATACAAGAATTTAATAGTGAAATATTACCGTATAAGGGTAAGGAGTGGATAGTTATATCAAAGATATCATTAAATGACTTGTTTGATGATAATAAAAGTGAAGATATTCTTTATAATTTATTAAATTCAATATTTAAAGCTATGCTTTTAGTAGAGGGAATTGGAGAAGAGGATATTTAAAGGTCAAGTAAAAGGCGAGCACACTCGCTTTGCTGTTAAACTTTTAAATTATCGCTTCGTTATGTCTTACATTTCACCTGTCTGCTTTGGAGAAAGAGCATCGAGGAACAGAAGAAATTCCGTTCTTCACTACGCTGCATATCAAATATTTAGTTGAATACTCAGAAGAAGAGTCAAATTAGACTTTTTCAGGTCCAATTTTTATGAATTATGGCAGTACAGCAGTAAGGTTATTATTTGCTTGACTGAGTTTTTGTGTGAATATAAAGAAAGATATTAAAATGATAAAAGGGGTATTTGTAGGGAATAAAGTGAAAAGATAGGTGATAAAAGCTGTGACGATATAGAAGAAATTGATGATGTGCTTGTAATATGGTGTGCAAAATCAGATTATTTAGATTTTACTTCAATTGTTGGATGGTATAAGAATGCAACTGTATCTAGATATTATAAAGAAGTTGAGTTTGAAGATGGATATATACAAGATTATAATGTTATAGCTAAAGCGGAAGATTGTGTTCTGTTACCTGTTAATGCAAGGATTAGAAGAACATTATGGTATGTGCCTAGAAAGGGAAAAAAGAATGGACCTAGTTATGGTTTTGGACAATCTAATGTATGGTTTGCAAATGAAGCAAATGAGAATATACACTTAAAAGATTATTTAGATAGGATTATTAGTCAAATTTATAATTATTGTGGTGAAAATTTAGTAGAATAATATAAATGAATTTTGGCAAATTAGGATATACAGAAAAGTTTATAGTTATATAGAAATAATAATAGACATTTATAGTTTATTAATAAGATTAATTTGACTGTGTAACTTAAATAGTATTATCATTTTGATTCATTACTATCTACATAAAAATTTGAACTAATGATTTTTTAGTACATAAATGTTATATAGAGGACAGGCAGTGATGCCTGTTCTTTTATATTTGTAAAGGAAGCAGGCAGGGATTTAAAAGAATTTTAATTAATTTATAAAAACTAATTGACAAATAAAATCAACAAGTATACAATAAAATCATAAATTCAGTAAACGAAAAACTGAAAATAAAGAAAGGCAGGGTTAGAAGTGAAAGAGTTTGTTGGTTATATCCATATTACTAAGCATGCTAGGGATAGATTCATAGAAAGAAGATTAAATTTAACTTCAAATTCTGGGCATACTAATGTGTATAGTAAGATGATAGGCATGATTAAAAGAAGTACTCTTATAAAATGCTTGAGAAAAGATGATGGCAGGTTACATGAATATAGAGAATATGCAGGGTGTATTTTTGTTTGCCACAGAGAATATTCTAAGGATTTTTTTAAACCTGATTTAGTTACTGTAATAACAGTTGAGGTTACAGATAGAGCTATTAAAGCAGCTTTGAATAAAGGGTATAGTATAGAATCATTGAATTTAAATACTTATAAATTGAAAAAAGTTAGTGAGGTATTTGCTTAGAATTTAGGATTCAGTAAAGTATTTACCTAAATCAAGATATAAGAGGTAAAGAAAATATTGAAAAGTAAAAAGTTTAAAATTAGAGAAAGTTGATGCAATATTTTTTTGACTATTTACATTCAGTAAAGCATTTACTAAAATTAAGATATAGAAAGGTGGAATAAACATTGGAAAGTTTAACATTGATACATGATATTTTTAGAGGGGATTTAGGAGTAGATCCAGTTACTAAGAGAGAGGTAATGGCACAAGTCAGCTCTACAAAATTTATATTAGAAAATAAAGAAAGATTAAATATTGATACTACTATTGAGTGGGGATATGCATCTTTAGATAAGGAAAACTTGATAGAAGCGATGAATAAAATTAAGGAATTAACACGTTTAGAGATTTTTAGTTACAAGAAACCAATGGAAGTTATTTTAAATATGAAGGATACAGACTTTGATAAGATGATTAATATTGTTAATGCAGTTGTTAATTCTAATGATGTTGTTAATTTCTGTAATGAGCTTAGAGGAACTGCCAATGTAGATGGTAAAATGTATGATACAACTACACAAAGTAGAATTTTAGAGATTCCAATTAAATTTATTAATCCTAGTGTAGACGATACTGTTGTTGATTATTTTAACGGTGAATCTGGTACTGAGCTGGTTTTAAAAGAATATTTAAAGTTAGACGATTCTGAAGGATATAAATTAAATTATTATGGCCAGGAGATATCTAATGAAGTTTTTGCTATAGGGCAGCTTATTAATTTCTTAATTACAGGTAATAAAGATAGAATAGTTGAAGGTGATAGCTTAAAAGATCCAAAATTTATATCAGAAAATGAATTGATAAAGTTTAATGTGAGTGTTTCTAATCCACCATTTATGGTGAAGGTTGATAAGGATGTAGTTAAAAATGATACATTCAACAGATTTAAGTATGGTGTATCACAGGATATAAGCACAAATTCAGACTGGCTTGTTGCAAATCATATTTTAAGCACACTTAAAGATGATGGAAAGGGTGCTGTATTACTACCAATAGGTGCATTGTTCAGAGTTGGTGCAGAGGAAAGAATAAGAAAGAGTATTATCAGTGAAGATTTAATTGAAGCTGTAGTTAGAATTCCGTCTTCAGTCCTTTCTTATACTAATATAGTTACATGCTGGATTATTTTTAATAAGAATAAGGAAGCTAAAAGAAACAATAAAATTCAATTTATTGATCTTATAGATTTTGTTGAAAGTATAGACAGAAGAAATTATACAATCTCAGAAGAGGGTATTAATGCAGCAGTTGAAGCATATAGAAACTTTGAAGAAAATGAAATAAGCTTCATATTAGATAAGGAAAAGCTAGAAAAGAAACAATATGATTTAAATGCATTTGAATATATTAAGAGCGAGAAAATCGTGGAAAGTATTAATCATATTAAGATGGTTGAGTTTTCTACTATAGCTCAAATAAGAAGAGGCGTTCAAGTAAATAAAGGTAAGCTGGATGCATTAAATACTGGAAGCAGAAGAACACATTATCTAATATCTATTGGTAATATTGTTGATGGAAAAATAGTAGTAAATGAGTCTGATAAAATTCAGATAGAAGGAAAATGGGAAGGGGTATATGAAGTTAAAAAAGGCGATGTATTAGTAACTTCAAAAGGAACTCAGTTTAAAGTTGCTATAGTTGAAGAAGATATTAAAGCTATAGTATCAGCTAATTTATTTATTGTAAGAACTTATGAGGATAAATACTTGCCAGAAATATTAAAATACTATTTAGAAAGTGAGTTAGGCCAAAGCTTAGTTCAAGGGATAATAAAAGGAACAGCAATAAAATCCATATCCCATAAAGATATTGAAAAATTATTAGTACCTGATATAGATATGGATACACAAAGAAATGTGGCTAAAATGATAAAGCAATCTCAAGATGATTATAATAAAAGAATTTCTAAAGCTAAGGAAATATATAATGAAGAACAAATTGAGATTAAGAATGCATTGAATCTTATGGTGGAAAAGAATTAGCTTTTATGATTAGAATGATTTAAATATGAACGTTGCCACTTTTGGCAGCGTTTGATAAAGATAAAGTAAAAAATAAGAATTATATATGTCACAAATTGAGAGTAATATTAATGACTTACTAGACAAGCTCAAGGAAACATAAAATAAGATATTAAATAAATGTTCATATATTGATGGTAATATAGAAATAGGACAAGGTTAATCAATCTGTTCTAAGAAAACAGAACTAATCGACTGAGACAATATTATGGTGGTGATAAAGTATGTTTAATGAAAAGTACATTATAAGCATAGTAGATAGTTATTTGTATGATAAAAACAAATTAAATACAGAAGATTTTAAATCAATTTTTAATGAGTGTAGCAGATCTGAAGTAGTAGAAATAATTAGAATTTTAAAGAAAAATAATATTGAAATTGTTATAAAACAGAATAATAATGCTAAAGAAATTAAAATTGATGATAAAAAAAATAATAATTTAAATACTAAAAACCTAAAAAATCTTTCCAATGAACAATTATGTGCATTATATAAACAAGGGAAAAAGGAAGTATTAAATATAATAATAGAAAAAAATGAAAATTTAATTTGGAGCAGAGTTAGAAAACATAATAAGTTTCTTAAACATAAACTCGAGGAAGAAGATCTATTTCAAAGTGGAGCTTTAGGTTTGATGAAAGCTGTTGAAGGTTTTAAAGCTGATAAAGGAGCAAATTTGTCAACTTATTCTATATGGTGGATAGATCAAAAAATAAAAAGGGATATTATTGATTATGGATTTACAATTAGAATACCTGTACACATGGTGGAAACTATAATAAAAGTTACTTATATTTTAGTGAAAAATGAGGGCTTATCAAATGAAAAGATTCTTGAAATAGTTAAAAAGGAAGGTATATCTGAAGAAAAATTTAATCTGGCACTATCTTTGAGAAAAAATATTTTAACTTTAACATCAATTAATACATTAGTGGGAGAAGATAGTGAAACAGAATTAATAGACTTGATTGAAGATAAGGAAGAAAAATTGGTAGAGGATCAGGTTGTAGAAAATATAGAAAAAGAAATAATCCAATTACAATTAAATACTCTTAAAGAAAGAGAAAAAAATGTATTACAATTGAGATTTGGGTTAGTTGATGGAAAAGATAGGACATTAGAAGAAATAGGACAAGTTTATGGTGTTACTAGAGAAAGGATAAGACAGATAGAATCAAAGGCGTTAAAAAAATTAAAACATCCAAGTAGGAGCAAAAAATTAAAAGATTTTATTGAATAGGAGAAGGTATTATGAATGTAAATAAAATATTAAAAGATAAGTTAAATGAAATTGCAAATGAAAATGATAAACTTATAGTTATTAAAGGGTTTAAAAGTGATCTGATAAATGAAGATCAACGTAAAGTAAATATTGATACTATTATATCTAATAAAATGGAGTACTTTCTTACACAAATTTATAATAAGAAAAAAGTTATAAGTTATGATGAGTATTTAGCTTTATATCCTATAATTAATATGCAGTATGAAAAAATAATTATATTAGAAAATAATTTATATGTTAATTTATATCCTATGGATGTTGATATAGATAAGGATATACTTAATAAATTGCTTATAAATTTTGATGATGAAAAAGAGGGGGAAGAATATGAAATAGGAAGTATAGAAGAATATGTTCAGATTTATTCTAATGTCAAAAATATTGATGGAGAATTCTATGTTACTTATAACGAAAATTTAGACTCAGAGAAAGAAGAATACATTGAATTATTTAATCAGAGTATATCAGATGAAGTGGTTATCAATTATATTGATGGTAATCAAGAAGGAATTGATCTAAATGATGAGGAAGATTATGTTAGATTAGTTAAAAGTATAAGTTTAGGCTTGAAAAAAGAAATAAATGTTATAAACAAAAAAAATTATATAACAAATATTTTTATAAAAGAAAAGCTACAAATTTTAAATTATCTTTTTGGACAAACTACTAAAATTTCCGTAGTTTCAAAAAGAGAAAATTATAGTAATAAAAGTGTTAGAAAAGAATTTAAAGATATTTTAAGTCAATATTGGGGACATAAAGATTTCAGAAATATTAAAGTATATGATATGGCATCTTTAGATAATAAAGAAAAAAAGGTTATTGAAATATCACAAGGTGAAGTTATTGAAAGTATAGTAAGTGAAACTGAGAAATGTATAAATAATAAAGAATACAGAGATGTATTTGTAACAGCTCCGACTGGAGCAGGAAAATCTGTAATGTTTCAAATACCAGCAATTTATTTGGCAGAAAAATATGATAATTTACTTACAATAGTAATATCTCCATTAATAGGCCTTATGAAGGATCAAGTAAATAATCTAGAATTAATAAACTACAAATTTGCAAGAACAATCAATTCTGATATAACTCCAATTCAAAAACAGGAAATAATAAATGATATTGCAGATAAAAAGTGTAATATACTGTATATTTCCCCAGAAACTTTATTAAGCAGAAGTGATGTTGATCAATTAATCGGAGACAGAAAATTAGGTCTTGTTGTTATTGATGAAGCTCATATTGTAACAACATGGGGAAAACAATTCAGACCTGACTATTGGTATCTTGGTGATCATTTAAATAAGATAAAAAAGAATCAAATGAAAAAAGAAAATAAAGGAATGGGATTCGTTATTGCTACATTTACGGCTACTTCTATATATGGCGGAATAGAAAATATGTATGAAGAGACTTTAGAAAGCTTGAAGATGATAGATCCAGTAACTTATTTAGGATACATTAAGAGATATGATTTAGAAATTGAGATATTAAATCAGAAGGCAATAACTAATAAGACAGAATATGAGTTAAATAAATTTGATGATTTAATAAATCAGATTGAGTATGCATTGGCTATGGATAAAAAGATGTTGATTTATTTCCCTACAGTTGCATTGATTAATAGATTTTATGAATACTGTGATGTGAAAGGGTATAAAAGTAAAGTTTCTAAATATCATGGACAATTAGCTGGATATGAAAAAGAAGAAAATTATGAAAAGTTTTTAAATAAAGATACAAATATAATGCTTGCAACTAAAGCTTTTGGAATGGGAATTGATATTGATGATATAGAAATTGTAGCTCATTTTGCACCAACAGGTAATGTATGCGATTATGTTCAAGAAATAGGTAGAGCAGCTAGAAGAAGTGATCTTCAAGGTGAAGCATATTATAGATTTATGAGCAATGATTTTAAACATATCAATAAATTACATGGTCTATCAATTTTAAAAGAATATCAATTAATAGAAGTAATAAAAAAGGTCTATGAGTTACATTTATCTAATGTGGCAAGTCAGAAAAAAGGAAATAAGATCACAAAGAAGAGAAATGAAATGTTAGTAGATGCAGAAAGTTTTTCGCATATTTTTGAAAATCCATTTATGAATGAGGATGATGGAATAAATAAGGTTAAAACAGCTATGTTATTAATCCAAAAAGACTTTGAAAGAAAATTTTCATTTTCACCTTTTCATGTAAGACCTATACCAATGTTTGAAACTGGTTTCTTTAAAATTTCACCAGTAATTCAAAGAGAGATAGTTAAGGAATATGGGGAAATATTAAGTGTTATAGATGAAAAAATGAATATTTGTTCATTGAATTTAAAAAAGATATGGGAGCATAGATTTAATTATAAGTATTCATTTCCTCAGTTTAAATATTTAATTTATACTAAATCAAGCGATCTGCAATTTAAATTTATAAATGATATTTATTCTGCATTAATAGTAGATTTAGAATTTGAGAAAAACTTCTATAATATATATGAGAGATATATGGAAGGAATAAGAAACTTTATTAATCAAGCAGTTAGAAAAGAAGAATATTATTCAGTAGATGATATTTCTAAAGAGTTACAGAATTCTTTAAAGGTTAACAAATATAAAGCTAAAAGTATAACAGAAACTCTGATTTCTTCTATGTCAGTGTATATAAGAGATATTAGTAAGAGTACGCAGGCAAAAGCATTTACAGTTAAACCATTAAAAAATGGTGATGTTAAGTATAAGTTTTTAAATGGAACAAGTGGCTTCTTCAGATGGATAGAAAAAATATTTAAAATTGTAAGTGAAAATTCAGTTGACAATAAAATGTATCTTGTAAACGAAGGAAACCAAAGTAGTTTTAAAGAAATAATCATGGGCTTAGGTATACTTGAAACTTTAGATATACTTGTGTTTAAAGTTCTAGGTGGTAAAAATAGTCAGATTTATATATATGTCAATCAGACTAAGACTTTAAAAGAAATAATAGATCAGCCATGGAGATATCACAACAAATTATTAGAGATGGTTAGTGAAAGACATTTAGTATCAGTAGAAATGCTTACTTATATATATGAAGGAAAATTTACAAGTGATGAAATATGGAATTTAATCGAAGATTATTTCTTAGGAATAATACCTGAAAAAGTTATAAAATCATATGAGAAGAAGACAGGCAAGAAATTGAAAATATGATTTGTTTGATATTTCTTCAACTTTTATTTTTATATTCTATTTCTGGTGCATTATATGCTTTTTATCAATATTAAAAAGTTTAGAATTGTTGTAACTGAAAATTAAGTTATAAAGAAAAAAGTGGTTTTGGTATATTTGTGGCATAATTATAATAATATATAAAGAATTAGAACAATTAATAAATTATGTTATAAATAATTGTTAGGAGAAAAGATATGAATTCAGAAGACTGGCTAAAAGACAAGAATTTAGAAGAAATTAATGAATCATTAAAGCAAATCTCTCGTAGCTTAAAACCAAAAGAAAAAAACCGTAATGGGGAATTATTATAACTTGGATTGTAATAGGTATACTTTTGCTCTATATATTATATGATGTAAGTAAAATATTTTAATGAATGGGGCTGTCGCACTAAAAAATTAGTGCTCAGCCCTTTTAAAATTAACAAAACCCCAAACTTCTAGAGTTTGGGGTTTTGTAGTAAAATATAAGTATGACAAAAACAAATATTCTACAAGCTAATTATACAAGTTTTTTGAATGGTTATCAATTAACCTTGCCATTAAATATTGGTTATATGATTCCAAGTAATGATCCTGTACGTTTGCTAAGTCAATTTATTGAAGGGATGGATTTATCAGAATTATACATGACTTATTCTCGTATTAGTAGAGAAAATCAAGCTTCGCCACGAAAGTTACTAAAAATCATGATTTATGCATATATGAACAGAATTTATTCATCTAGAAGTATAGAAAGTGCATGTAAACGTGACATTAATTTTATGTTTTTACTTGAGGGCTGTCCTGTTCCAGACCATGCTACATTTGCTAGATTTAGAACGCTTCATTTTGCTCCATGTGCAGTTAATATAATGGCTCAAGTAACTAATTTTTTATTTGAAATTGGTGAAATATCAGGAGAAGCTATATTTATTGATGGTACTAAAATCGAAGCGAAAGCAAATAAATATACATTTGTTTGGAAAAAAGCTATTACTAAAAATATGAGGAAATTATTAGATAAGATAGCTGATTTCGTTGCAGAATGTGAACAACTTTATGATATTAAAATTGTTCATAATAATATTGTTCAAATGAGGCATGTTAAAAAATTAAGAAAAAAACTTTATTCAATAAAAAAGGCGGAAAATATTGAGTTTGTTCATGGAAAAGGAAAGAGAAAAAATGCTTTGCAGCGCTCGATTGAAACACTTGAAGATTATCTTAAAAAACTAAAAGAATATACAACTAAAATACATACTTGTGGAAAACGCAATAGTTATTCGAAAACAGATATTGATGCAACATTTATGAGAATGAAAGAAGATGCAATGAAGAATGGTCAACTTAAACCGGCATATAATTTACAACATGGAGTTGATTCAGAATATATCACATGGCTAACTATTGGTCCACAACCTACAGATACTACAACTTTAATTCCATTCTTAGAAAGTATGCAAGAACATTTAAATTTTAAATATCTAAAAATTGTTGCAGATTCTGGATATGAAAGTGAAGAAAATTATGGTTTCATTGAAAGTAATGGTCAACTTTCATATATAAAACCTGCTAATTATGAAATATCAAAAACACGAAAATATAAAAATGATATAAGTAAAGCAGAAAATATGATTTACAATTATGATGGTGATTACTATGTATGCAAAAACAATAAAAAGCTTTATGCAACCAACACATTAACACGAAAATCAAAAACTGAGTATAAGAGTTTAAAAACAGTTTATGTTTGCAAAGAGTGTAATAATTGCAAATTCAAGAAAGATTGTATTAAAGGGCATAATTGTAAAACTCCATTAGAAGATAGAAGTAAAAAACTTGAGGTGTCAAAAAAGTTCAATTGTCAGCGCAAGTCCGACCTGCAAAGAATTACGAGCGAAGAAGGTTGCATTTTAAGAATGAATAGATCTATTCAGGCCGAAGGCTCATTTGCAAGTATAAAACAGGATATGGGTTTTAGAAGGTTTTTATGTTCTGGTACTGAAAATATACTTGCTGAAAGTATTCTTCTTGCTTTTGCTCATAATATAAATAAATTGCATAATAAAATTCAATCCAAACGTACTGGCACATATTTATTTAAATTAACTCGAACAGCTTGATTTTTATTACATATATTTACATAACAAAACCCTTAATTATAGGGTTTTGTTAAAGTCACCTAATTTTAGAGGATAATTATTTAATTTATTTTAAATTACAATATTACTAAGCAAAAGGGACTTATCGCCAGCAGTTTTTAACTGCTAATGCGACAGCCCCTTTTTCTGTTGTATATCGAGTATTGTACTTGGAATTAAAAATAAAGAACTTCTGTAATTTTATAGCTTCAGATGTTAAAATAAAGATAGACTTTAGTATATAATGGGGGAAATAAAGATGAGTAACTTTACTTTTTTAAAAGAAAGATGGCCTATACTGGAAAATTTAGGGCGATTAGCAGAGAGAAATCTTTATATAGATTCTAATACTACATTCATTAAGTGTGGTATGTTTGGAGAGATACTTGTAAAGTACATGGTATCAATGGAAGAAGTTGATGAGACTTTAATAGCTCATGAGAATAATCATAATAATAGAATTAAGTTACTTAAAAAGGAAGATTTAATTCCAGAGGATATAGATAGTATTCTTCATATGCTAAGAGTTAAGAGAAATAGTGCAGCTCATAATGGATATGAAGATATAGAAAAAGCAAAGATACAATTAGAATTGACATATAAATTAGCTGTTTGGTTTATGCAGACTTATGGTGATTGGGACTTTGAACCAAAGCCTTTTGAAGTGCCTTCAGAAAATGAGTATGGTGAAAATGTTAATGATATAGCTAAAGAATATGATGAAAAGGTAAAAGCATTAGAGGCTGAACTTGCTAAATTAAAATCATCAGAAAAGGATAAGAAACAATTAGAAGAACGAAAAATCCAAGGTAAAAAGGCTAGTAGGCGTATTGAATTAAATGAAGCTGAAACTAGAAGAATAATAGATGCACAATTACAAGCTGCTGGTTGGGAAGCTGATACTATTAATATTAGGTATTCAAAGGGGACAAGACCCACTAAAGGAAAAAATTTGGCTATAGCTGAATGGCCAACATATTCTGAGGGAAAAGGAAATGGCTCAGTAGATTATGCTTTATTTATTGGAGAAAAGCTTGTGGGATTTATTGAAGCTAAGAAATATTCAAAAGATGTAGCTGGTATTATGGTTGAATCAAAGACTTATGCCAAAGGAGTTAAGGAAGAACATAGTGAATATGTTGTTTCTAAATGGAATGAATATAAAGTGCCATTTTTATTTACTTCTAATGGAAGAAAGTATATAAAAGAGATAGAAGATAAAAGTGGTGTTCATTTCTTAGATTGTAGAAATCCTAAGAATAATGAAAAAGTACTTCAAGGATGGTATTCACCAGAAAAGCTTGAAGCTATGCTTAATGAAGATATTGCTAGTGCAAATAAATCATTAGATGATATGAGTTTTGAATTTTTACAAAGTGAAAATAGTATTGGACTTAGATACTATCAAGTTGAGGCAATAAAGGCTGTAGAAAGAGCTATTATAGAGGGTAAAAAATCAGCTTTAATTACTATGGCAACTGGTACAGGTAAAACAAGAACGGTATTAGGATTAATTTATAGATTGCTTAAAACTAAGAGATATAGAAGAATACTTTTCTTAGTTGATAGAACTTCTTTAGGTGATCAAGCTATGGATACATTTAAGGAAGTTAAGATTGAAGATTTAAAAACATTGAATCAAATCTACAATATAAATGGATTAGATGAAAAATTAATAGATAAAGAAACTAAAATTCATATAGCAACAGTTCAAGCTATGGTTAAGAGAATAATGTATAACGAAGATGAAACTAATGTGCCATCAGTTGGTGATTATGATTGTGTAATAGTAGATGAAGCGCATAGAGGTTATACATTAGATAAGGAAATGACTGATAGTGAAATTGAGTGGAGAGATAACAAAGATTTCTTGAGTAAATATAAGAAAGTTATAGAGTACTTTGATGCATTTAAGGTTGCATTAACAGCCACACCTGCACTTCATACAACTATGATATTTGGAGAGCCAGTGTATAACTATAGTTATAGAGATGCTGTTATTGATGGATATCTTGTAGACCATGAACCTCCACATTTAATAGAAACAGAACTTACAAGGGATGGCATTCACTATAGTAAAGGTGATAAGGTTGCTAAGTATAACAAGTATACAGGCGAACTTATTAATGGAGCTGAACTTGAAGATGATATGGATTTTGAAGTAGATTCGTTTAATAAGAAAGTAATAATAGAGTCTCACACAAGAGTAGCATTAGAAGAGGTGGCAAAGTATATTGATCCTGAAAATGATGAAGGAAAAACATTAATATTTGCAGCTAGTGATGCTCACGCTGATATGATAGTTAGAGTATTAAAAGAAATATTTAGGGATACTATAGGTGGAGTAGATGATGATTCTATTTTAAAAATTACAGGTTCAATAAAAGATCCAGATCTAGCTATTAAGAGATTTAAAAATGAAAGATACCCTAATGTAGTTGTTACAGTTGATTTATTATCTACAGGGATAGATGTACCTAAGATTGATAAAATAGTATTTTTAAGAAGAGTAAAATCTAGAATACTTTATGAACAAATGTTAGGAAGAGCAACTCGTCTTTGTGATGAAATAAATAAAAATCACTTTGAGATATTTGACTGTGTAAGACTTTATGAAGCATTAAAAGATGTAACTAATATGAAGCCAGTTGCAGCAAGTAAAACTACTAGCTTTAAAATATTAAAGGAAACATTAGAAAGATCAGATAATGAAGAAGAAAAAGAAGCTACAGTCAAAAAAGTTATTGCTAAGCTTCAAAGAAAGAAGAAATTAATAGATGAAAATGAAAAGTTAATCTTTAAGAGCTTATGCAATGATAAAACACCTGAAGAATTTATAAAAGAATTACAACAAGTTAGCACTGATTCTGCTGTTAAGGCAATTATTAATAATAATTCACTTATTGAATATCTTGATGAAAAATATAGTAGTGATGAAGTTATAATAGTATCAAAAGCAGAAGATAAACTTATATCTCATACTAGAGGATATGGTAAAGGTAAGAAGCCTGAAGATTATATTGAAGAGTTTAAAAATTATATTGAAGAAAATAAAAATACTATTCAAGCTTTAGAAATTGTTTGTACTAGACCACAGGATTTAACTAAGGAAAGTTTAAAACAATTGAAAGCAGTACTAGATAACAATGGCTTTAGTGAAGAATATCTCAAAACTGCTTGGAAAGACTTAAAACATGAAGAAATAGTTGCAGATATAATTGCATTTATTAGACAACAAGCTTTAGGTAGTCCATTAGAATCTAATGAAGAAAGAGTTAAGAGAGCTGTTGCAAGAATTAAAAGAGAGTATGATTTAACTAAGCATCAAGAAAATTGGCTTAACAGAATAGAAAAAGTAATGTTAAAAGAAGTAGTAATAGATAAAGAAACATTAGACACTGGAGCATTTAAAACTCAAGGTGGTGGATTTGACAGATTAAATGAAAAGCTGTTTAATGGAAATCTAGGAGAAATATTAACAAAATTAAAAACATACATGTTTGAAGGCAAGGAGATTAGCTAATAATGAATACGCAAGAAATAGTAAGTAAACTTTGGAATCTTTGTAATGTACTTAGAGATGATGGTATAACTTATCATCAATATGTTACAGAATTAACTTATATCTTATTCTTAAAAATGGCAAAAGAAACTGGATCAGAAAGCAAGATTCCAGAAGGATATAGATGGGATGATTTAAAATCAAAAAGTGGAATAGAGCTAAAAACTTTCTACAAAGATTTATTAAATTATTTAGGAGATAAGTCTACAGGAAGAGTACAACAAATATATCAAGGTTCAGCTACTAATATAGAAGAACCAAAGAACTTGGAAAAGATAATAACAACAATAGATGGATTAGACTGGTACTCTGCTAAAGAAGAGGGATTTGGAAATCTTTATGAAGGACTTTTAGAAAAGAATGCATCAGAAAAGAAATCAGGAGCAGGGCAATACTTTACTCCAAGAGTTCTTATAGATGTTATGGTTAAGCTTGTAGATCCAAAGCCAGGTGAAAAATGTAATGACCCAGCAGCAGGAACATTTGGATTTATGATAGCAGCAGACCACTACTTAAAAGAAAAAACAGATAACTATTTTGATTTAGATACAGATTTAGCCGAATTCCAAAGAACAGAAGCTTTCTCAGGATGTGAATTAGTTCATGAAACTCATAGATTAGCACTTATGAATGCAATGTTACATGATATTGAAGGAAATATCATATTAGGAGATACATTAACTAATGTAGGAAAGCAAATGAAAGACTTAGATGTAGTGCTTTCAAACCCACCTTTTGGTACTAAGAAAGGTGGAGAAAGAGCTACTAGAGATGACTTGACATTTATGACATCAAATAAGCAATTAAACTTTTTACAACACATATATAGAAGTTTAAAAGCAGATGGAAAGGCAAGAGCAGCAGTAGTATTACCTGATAATGTTTTATTCCAAGAAGGTGATGGAACTAAAATAAGAGAAGACTTAATGGATAAATGTAATCTTCATACAATACTAAGACTTCCAACAGGTATATTCTATGCTCAAGGAGTTAAGACAAATGTATTATTCTTTACTAGAGGAACTGAAGATAAAGGTAATACAAAAGATGTATGGTTCTATGATTTAAGAACTAATATGCCTAACTTTGGTAAAACTAATCCATTAAAAGAATCTCATTTTGATGAATTTGTTAAGGCTTATACAGCAGAAGATAGAGAAAAAGTAGAAGATGAAAGATGGAATAAATTCACTAGAGAAGAAATTAGAGAAAAGAATGATAATTTAGATTTAGGACTTATTAAGGATGATTCAATTCTTGATTATGAAGATTTACCGGATCCAATTGAAAGTGCAGAAGAAGCAGTAGCAAAGCTAGAAGAAGCAACAGACTTGCTTATGAGCGTTATTAAAGAATTAACAGCTCTTGAAAGTGAGGAATAATGATGGCTAAGAAGAAAATGACATTGGAAGAAAAGTTAGAAGAAGCTATTGTTAAAGATATTCCTTATGAAGTGCCGGAGAATTGGATATGGGTAAAGCTAAATGGTGGTTTTGCAGATTGTTTAGATAAGTTTAGAAAACCTATTAATTCAGCAGAGAGAGCAAAAAGAGTTGGGGAAATACCTTATTATGGTGCTACTGGTCAAGTAGGGTTTATAGATGATTACTTAACAAATGAAAACTTAGTTTTAGTAGGAGAAGATGGAGCACCATTTTTGGATATCTTAAAGAATAAGTCATATATTATTGATGGAAAGGCATGGGTAAATAATCATGCACATATATTAAAATCTTATTATGGAATTGATGGCAATAAGTATTTGATGCACTATTTAAATGTATTTAACTACAATGATTATGTAAATGGAACTACTAGATTAAAGTTAACGCAAGCGAGTATGAATAAAATACCAGTGCCACTTCCACCATTAAAAGAGCAACAAAGAATTGTTGATAAAATAGAAAGTCTTTTTGAAAAGTTAGATAAGGCTAAGGAATTAATAGAAGAAGCTAGAGATGATTTTGAAAAGAGAAAATCTGCTATATTGGAGAAAGCTTTTAGGGGGGAATTGACTAAAGCGTGGAGAAGAAATAATTTGATTTTAGATAATCAAGTAATATTAAGAATTAATGAATTTTATTCTGATAAGTTATCTAAGAAAGAGTATAAGATATTAACTGAGTTACAATCTAAGAGTGATACTGATAAAACTATTAAAAACTCTAATTGGATAAAATGCAATATAGGGGCTATTGCTAAAGTAACTAATGGAAGTACCCCATCTCGAAAAGAGGAAAATTTTTGGGGTGGGGATATACCATGGGTAAGTTCTGGTGAGGTTAAAAATAATAGAATTAATCATACTAAAGAATGTATTACAGAAGAGGGATTTAAAAATTCATCTGTAAAATTAATCAAAAAGGGATCTGTGTTAATTGCTATGATTGGCGAAGGTAAAACGAGAGGACAGAGTTCTATATTAGATATAGATGCAACTATAAATCAAAATATAGCAGCTATTGATTTAAGCCATGAAGAAGTTATGTCAGAATTCTTATGGTATTGGCTACAATATAATTATAAAAGAAATAGAGGTAGTGGAAATGGAACTGGTCCAAAAGCTTTAAATTGTCAAAAAGTAAGAGAATTGGATTGTATAGTGCCACCCAAAAGAGAACAAATAGAAATAGTGGGAATTTTAGATAAGCTTTTAGAAGAGGAATCAAAAATAGAAGAACTTACCCAATTAGAAGAACAAATAGAATTAATAAAAAAATCAATATTAGCAAAAGCGTTTAGAGGTCAACTTGGAACAAACTGTGAAGATGATGAAAGTGCTTTAGAGTTATTAAAAAAGATATTGAGTAAAGAATAAGGTGTAAATAAAAAGTCTTGGTTAAAATATAATCAAGGCTTTTTATTTACATAGTTATTTGAAAGTGTATTTTTACTATCGATACTATTATTTTAAGATATTTTTAAATGGTATATTATACCTAAATACATATATATGATTGATTAAAATTAAAAAATATGGATAGAATAATGTTAGAAAATACAACATTTTTTGTTGTCAAAGCCAACAAAAGAGCATATAATATTAAATGTAATGGATAGTGTAAAGTACGCTATGAAAAATGATATTTTAAAAAAATAATAACTAAATAATCAATATAAGTAAGAATTAGTGAATTACTACCGAAATTTGGGCATAAGGAATAGGCCTCCGACGGCG
>NZ_JABAGC010000034.1 GCF_012843905.1 Clostridium sp. SM-530-WT-3G | reverse complement strand
AGTACCATTTTCCACTGTATGGAGATTGTACCCAACCAGTTAACATGTTACCATTTGCTAAGTCCATGAAGTACCATTTTCCACTTGCTGGAGATTGTACCCAACCAGTTAACATGTTACCATTTGTTGGATCCATGTAGAACCATTTTCCACTGTATGGAGATTGTACCCAACCAGTTTGCATTACACCAGTTGTTGGATCCATGAAGAACCAGTTTTGGCTGTATGGTGATTGGAACCATCCTTTAACTGTTGTTCCATCAGCATTTACATAAGTCCAAGTTCCGTTTGCAGCTTGGTTCCATCCTGCTGTTACAGTATTTGAATTATTGTTATCTGAATTATTGTTATCTGAATTATTGTTGTTGTTTGATGAAATTACTGAGAATACTTCATTACCTTGATTCCAAACTATCATGTTGTTTGAATCATAAACTGATAATTTATCCATTGATCCATCAACTTTGTATAACTTATTCCAGTCACCTTCATTATCAAACTCAGAAACATATCCATCTTTGATTCTATAAAGATTTCCTTCTGAATCTGTTGTATAAGCCTTAAAAGTATCATCATCTATAGATTTAGCATCTAAATAGCTTAATGCTCCCTTAGTCTTTAATTCTGCAGATTGTACTACTAAGTTATTTGAATCAACATTATAAACAACTAAATTTCCACCTGCTATTGTGAATTTCGCACTGCTGTCAACTGTTGCATTTCCATTATTTACAGTATAACCTATAGCCTTGCTTAATGCAGCTATTTTGCTCTTATCTGGAACATTTCC
Source organism: Clostridium sp. SM-530-WT-3G (assembly GCF_012843905.1). GTDB lineage: Bacteria > Bacillota > Clostridia > Clostridiales > Clostridiaceae > Clostridium. The sequence continues at coordinate 35,637 of NZ_JABAGC010000034.1, read as the reverse complement.
ATCTTTATCGCATATCATGTAACTTGATACTGTTTTAGCATAATTAGCATCATCTATAGTATTTGAAGCTTGAGCTTTAGAAATCTTTTGAACTACATTGAATATATATCCAGTGTTATCCTTATTTGGTGAAAATACATTAGCATTATCAACTGTTAAATTATTAATTCTTTGAATGCTTGCAGCACCATTAAGATCTCCAGCATTTTTTATACGTACATCAATTTGAGCAAGTCTATAGATATTATCATCGTCTTGTCCGATTTCATATGATGAACCTGATACAATATTTGCTGTAACTTGTGCTGTTGTAGTACCAACCTTAACACCATTTTCTGAATCTTCGCTATTATTTATAGTGCAAACTGCAGTATTAGATGCTGATGAACTTGTTACAACTTTAATTGATCCTAAGTTGTAATCTGCATCAATATAATTTCCATTTACATCACTATAAATAGTGGTGTCTTTTACATTCTTATTATCATTGTCATATACGTTTTGTGTAGTTTTATACCAAACTTCTCCATAATTAGGTCCTGAAATTGATGTAACTGTTACTGGATCATTTGTAGAACCATATCTATCAACTTTTTTAAATTGTTTTCTTAATGATGTTTGTACATCATCTAAATTATCATCTGCTATATCATCATCTGTAACTTTACCAGTATTTAAATCTATGAAATATTCTCCATCATCAACTGATACATAATGGTCTCCATATAATGATAAAGTTGAACCTGAATCAACATCTTCTAATTCAGTATACTTTCCATCTTTTACATAGTATACAGCATCATCATCTTCAGTAACGGCATCTGCATCAATAACATATGATCCATCTTTAAATGCTTCTGCTGAATATACTGTTCCATCTTCTGATGGTATTCTTTGTACATCTGCAGCCATTACTCCAGTTGGTGCTATAGCAGCAACAGAAGTAGCAGCTACTAATAAAGCTGTTAACTTATTTGTTCTTTTTAACATAATTCTTTCCTCCTTAGTATAAATAAACAAAATATTTCCTATCTATTTAACTCTTGTGCAAATAATATTATACCATCTTTCGACAATTTGTAAATAGTACAAGCGTAATTTGTAAAAATTTCTTTAATTACACTTAATTTTTTTAATTTCCACCCACTAATTATATGTATTAAAATTTTATTTTAAATGGTAAAATATTTTATTTATTGTAAAAATATATAATATAAAACTTTTTATGAATTTTTGATTAAAAGAATAAAATAATTTATTTATTGGGTACTATGAAAAGTTATGAAATTAATAAAAAAATTTCTATATTATTTAAGGGTCATATTTTCTAATTCAATTGATATATTTTTTATAGGTATTCTCTATCCAATTTTACAATCTAATAAGTTTGAACTTATTCTACATTTTTTAACTTATAATTCTTATCTATTGTAGATACTGTTTACTCATGTCGTTTAACTCCAAATATCTCTACATAAAAAACAAACTCATTAAAATAACTTCAAGAAGGAATATTTTAGTATATTTTTTTATACAACAAAAAAACTGCCTGGAATGCTTGTCCTAAGCATTCCAAGACAGTTTTCACGTCTTAAAATATTATTTATATTTTATTAAAGACTATCTGATCCAAGCTCCGTTAGCTCCTAATACATATCCATCAACAGTTGTATTAGATAACATAGCTCCTGATGCATCACAGTAATACCAAGCGTTACCATCATTGATCCATCCAGTTTGCATATCACCATTTGATGGGTTTAAGTAGTACCAAGTTGTTCCAACTTGTACCCAACCAGTCATCATGTCACCATTTGATGGGTTCATGTAGAACCATTTTCCGCTTGCTGGAGATTGTACCCAACCAGTTTGCATTACACCAGTTGCTGGATCCATGTAGAACCATTTTCCGCTTGCTGGAGATTGGAACCATCCTTTAACTGTTGTTCCATCAGCATTTACATAAGTCCAAGTTCCATCAGCAGCTTGATTCCATCCTGCTACTACAGCTGGAGTTTCTTCTACTGGCTTTTCTTCTTCAACTTTTTTACCGATTACTGAGTAAACTTCATCATCTGTAGACCAAACTAATATATTGTCCTTATCATATACAGAAAGAGCATTCATAGAACCATCTACTTTATATACTTTATCAGCATCATCTTTATTATCAAATTTCTTTATGTTTCCGCCGTCTACAAACCATACATTTCCATCGACATCTACATCAACAGCATGTCTACCTAAATCTTTGCAGTATTCTACATCAAATTCTTTCTTTCCTTCAGCCTTAATGTAATATAATCCACTCTTTTGCTTTAATGCAAATGATTGAATACTTAAAGCCTTCTCAGTACTTGAATTGTTATCATCAACATCATAAGCTACTAATTTTCCTGATGCAACAGTAAAGTCACCATCATATAATAATTTTTTAAGATCTGATATATCATTATTTTCAATTCCATCTTCATTAGCTAATACATAGTTATCTACAGATTTTGCATATTTAGCATCATTAACTTCATCTGATGCTTGAGCTTTAGAAATCTTTTGGATTACATCAATTTTTACTTCAGAAGAATTATCTGCTATTTTTTCATTTCCAAAAATTTCTGATATTTTAGCAGGTATTACTTTATTGTGTTCATCAGTAGCTGTAGCACTAAATTCTATAGTAGCAAGTCTATAAACAGAGTCTTTATCTTGACCTAATACTTTTTTATCTAAAATTTTTGCATCTACTTTTAAAGTTACACCATTTTTCTTTGCTTTTGCTGTATCCTTAGTATTTTCAACATCTATAATATCACTTACTACTTTATCCTCTGCTGCTGCAGCAGTAACTTTAACTTTAATTTTTCCTAAGTTATAGTCAGCATCTACGTACTTACCATCTTTATTAGTAAATACTTGTGATGAAGTAGTAGTTGCATCTAATTTATAGTCATTAGTATAGTACCAGCTTTCACCAAATTTATTTCCATCAATTTTAGTAAGCTCTGGAGTCTCAGAATTTTTACCATATCTATCTACTTTTTTAATTTTACTTCTTAATGCTGAAGCTGCTGAATCTTTATCATCTTCATCTACTTCTTCATCTGAAACCTTACCATTAGTTAAGTCTACAAAATAATCTCCATCATCAGCTTTTACAAACTTTTCACCATATACTTCTAAGTTTGCACCTGAATCAAATTCATTTATTTGTTCAAATTTTCCATTGCTATAGTAGAATGCAGAATCTTCATCTTTTAATTCTCCACAAACTACTGCTTTACCATCTTTAAATGCAACAGCCTCATAAACTTTTCCATCTTCTGATTCTATTCTTTTTACGTCTGCAGCCATAACTGGAGTCATTGTTGATGCTACAGAAGCAGCTGCTACTAATAAGCTTGTTATTTTTGTTGATCTTTTAAACATAACTTTCTTTCCCTCCTAAATTTACGTTGTTCAATCTGCAATATAATATTGCATATTATTGAATCAAATATGTTTTTATACCAAGTATAAAACCTATAAACTTTATTTACAATTTTATACTCACTTACATTTTAATAGTATAACATAACTTTTTACACTTGTACACTTTTTTTCATTTAACATTATTATTTTCTTTAAATGTATTAAGTTGCCTGTAATAATATGTTATATACTATAATTATTTATCTGTTTTTCCTTTTTCATCATATAATACATATACTTTTTTGTATTTTGGTACCTTTTTAAAAAAATTTTTCTAAAAATATTTTTTTATACCATGACTTATTTTTTTTATTCTTGTTATGTTATTTATTGCAATAACATTTTTTATTTTCGGACACTTTTTTATAAACTTTAGAGTTTTATTTTTATTTTTTTATGAATATCTACTTTTCAAAAATTTTGTTAAATAAAAAAGCAGCCAAAGAACTGATTTTTAAAATCAATTTCTTTGGCTACTTTTTTATTATTAGATTATTTTATTTTTCAAATCCATCTTTATGACCTTGATGCCATCTCCATGCATCTTCAATTATCTTTTCTATATTTGTTCTTGTTGGATTCCATCCTAAAATTTCTCTTGCCTTTTCAGATGATGCAACTAATTTAGCCGGATCTCCAGCTCTTCTTTCTCCTATTTTAGCTGGTATAGATAGCCCTGTAACTTTTCTAACTGAATCAACTATTTCTTTAACCGAGAAACCTTGACTACTTCCTAAGTTAAATACATTGCTTTTTCCACCATCCATTAGATATTTAAGTGCAAGAATATGAGCCTCTATTAAATCTTCAACATGAACATAGTCACGGATACAAGTACCATCTTCAGTATCATAATCCTCACCATAAATAGTTATGAATTCTCTCTTGCCTAATGCAACTTGAAGAACTATTGGAATAAGATGAGTTTCTGGATTATGATCTTCACCTATAGAGCCATCTTCTTTAGCTCCTGCTACATTAAAGTAACGAAGTGCTACATATTTCATTCCATAAGCCTTATCACACCACTTCATCATCTTTTCCATGGCAAGCTTACTTTCTCCATAAGTATTAGTTGGACATGTTTCCATATCTTCAGTTATAGGAATTTTCTTAGGTTCACCATAAGTTGCTGCTGTTGATGAAAATACTATGTACTTAACATCATGTTCTTGCATTACTTCAAGTAAAATTTGCATTCCATAAACATTATTATTGAAATACTTAAGTGGTTTTTCCATTGATTCTCCTACAAGAGAATTTGCTGCAAAGTGAATTACACCTTCTATATTTTCTTTATCAAATACTCCCCTTAAAAATTCTTTATCCCTTATGTCACCTTTGTAAAATTTAGCTTTTTTGTTTATAGCATCCTCATGACCTGTAGCTAAATTATCTACAACTACAACATCATACTTTTTATCGATAAGTTGATTTACTGCATGAGAGCCTATGTATCCAGCTCCCCCTAATACTAAAATACTCATTCTATTTAATCTCCACCTTTAAAAAATTAACTACTATATTAACATTATAAATATTAGTAATTAAATACTTATATTTAATGTTTCTATTAATAGTCGTTTAAGTTTGTATACTACAATTCTATTACTCTTTATTGTTTTTGTCTATTTTTCCCATATATTCTCTTTTTACCTATTAAATACATATTAATAATTATAAAATTAAAATAGCAGCAGTACTATCTCACTTCGTAATCCTGCTGCTAAACTTTTAGATACTATACTATAAAGTTTTCATAATATTTTCTAAGTATTCTATAAATCCATCTCTAAGTTCTGGTCTTCTTAATGCATATTCAACTGTTGCTTGTAAATATCCAAGCTTATCTCCCACATCATATCTTCTTCCTTCAAAGTTATATGCATACATAGCTTCTTCCTTAATAAGCTGCAATAAAGCATCTGTAAGTTGAATTTCATTTCCTTTACCTGGTTTAGTATTATCTAAAATATCAAATATTCTAGGTGTAACTATGTATCTACCAAGTATAGCTATGTTTGATGGTGCTTCTTCAACTGATGGTTTTTCTATAAGTCCTTTAACTTTAGACACTCTATCCTCTATTTGAATTCCATCTACTATACCATATTTACTTACATCTTGCTCTGGAACAGTTTGAACTCCAAGGATTGTAGTCTTATATTCATTATAACAGTCCATAAGTTGCTTTAAACATGGCTTTTCTGGGTTATAAACTATATCATCACCAAGTAATATAGCAAAAGGCTCATCCCCTACGAAAGTTTTAGCACATCTTATTGCATGTCCTAATCCTCTTGGTTCCTTTTGTCTTATATAATGAATATCTACCATTCCAGAAATATCTTTAACTAATTCTAAAAGCTCAGTTTTATTATTTTTTTCAAGCTCCATTTCAAGTTCAACAGACTTATCAAAGTGATCTTCTATACTCTTTTTATTTCTTCCTGTGATAATTAAAATCTCTTCAATTCCTGAAGCAATAGCTTCTTCAACTATATATTGAATAGTTGGCTTATCAACTATAGGAAGCATTTCCTTAGGTTGTGCTTTTGTTGCAGGTAAAAATCTAGTTCCAAGACCTGCAGCTGGAATTATTGCTTTTCTTATTTTTTTGTTCATAGTCTCTCTCCATTAGTAGTTTTTTATATATGATATTACTAATATCCATAAGAATTTTAAAAATTAAAACTATTAATATTTCTTCTTAAATATTATATCGTAAATTTAGTTTAATTGAAATGATAAATATTTAACCAGCAAAAACAGATGAACATACAGTCCATCTGTTTTTATATCTAATCAAAGTACTTATTTAATTTCAGAAGTTACATAATATATTACTCCATCTCTAACTACTCTTACTACACCTTTTACAACTACTTTTGTATTATCGTCTTGTGGTTCTATAACGAAATTTCCATCTTCTTTAGTAATCTTCTTAGCTCCAGTAACATAAATATCTCTAGTTACATAATCAGATTCCTCTACTGATTTTAATGAATCTTCTGTAAACTTATAAGTATTATCCTTATCAGCTACCTTTTCTAATTTAGCATAAGATCTATATGACTTATTTATACTAGCTTCAATTGATGGTTTTGAACTACTACTTCCACCACCACCTGATGATGAACTTCCTGAAGATGATGAGTTTCCTGAATTAGATGAACCTGTATTATTATTTGTTGAACCACTATTTACTATTGTTCCGTTACTATTAAATGCTTTATCAACTTTTGGAGTATCTCCTACACATGCTCCAGATGTATCAAATGTATACTTAGTTCCATTTATTTCAACAGTACCAGTTGCCATAGCTCCTGATGGTTGTAAGTAATAAACTTTTCCATCAACTTCTACAACACCTGTTTGCATAGCTCCTGAATTATCTGTAAAATACCAAGTTCCATTATCATTTATCCAACCTGTTGACATTGCTCCTTGTGAGCCATTTGATACTGGATTTAAGTAGTACCAAGTTCCCTTATCTTGAATCCAACCTGTTTTCATTGATCCCATTGTTCCATCTGATACTGGATTCATATAGTACCATTTTCCATTATCCTGTACCCAGCCTGTTTTCATTGATCCCATTGTTCCATCTGATACTGGATTCATATAATACCATTTTCCACTATCTTGTATCCAACCTGTCTTCATTGATCCCATTGTTCCATCTGATACTGGATTCATATAGTACCACGCTTGTCCATCTTGTACCCATCCTGTACTCATGTATCCAACTGAATCAAAGTGGAACCACGATCCATTTAATTGTCTCCAACCAATAGAGTATGAATTTCCTTCAGTATTCCACCACCCTCTATTATCTTGTTTCCAAGCAGCTGAAGCAGCCATTGGAGAAACAGCAGATATAGTAGCTATTGTTAATGCTGCTGCAACTAATTTTTTTAATTTTAAACTTTTCATTGTACTTACCTCCCAATTAATCTCTTTTTTATCGTTAAAATGTTCATAATTAATCCAACTATAAAAATTCCTACAGATACTATAAATAAAATTCTGCAAAAATACTCTGAAGATGCTAAAAATATTGGCTGAAAATATGACTTACCTATCATTCCACTAAAACGAGTATAGACTTTAGATAAATATATAAATCCAAAAACAATTGTTGATAACATTCCTGATATAATAATTGATTTAGATAAATAATTAATTATATTTATAAAATTAAAGTTATTAATAATTGCCAATACTACAATAAGAATTAATAATATTAATAAATCAATATAAAATAATTTATAAAGTATTGATGTTATCTTTACTGCATAAACAAACATATTAGAATTAATTAATTTAGAACAATTTAAATTGCTCATTTCTTTATTTATAATAATTTCAGCTTCATTCATTAGTTGTAGGTATACCTTGTCCATCTTTTCATCAAAACTCATATTCTTATCCAAAATTATAGACATAACTATATTTTGTATCTTATTTTTAGAAATCTTACTATCACCAGCATCTCCACTACTTTGTGAATTTACTTTTGTAGAATCATCTGATGAATTAATGCTATTCTCTCCAGCATTATTTTGTTTAATAGTACTTTCTGTTTCACCTTCATTTGAGTCTGTTGGCGTTTGTAATTTTTCATTGGATTCATTTTCTTCATCAAGATATCCATGGTCTTTTGCGTATTGCCAAAGCTGTTCTTCACTTATACCTTTTTCAGCCAATTTTGCTCTAGCTTCAGCCTCAGTGATTCCTTTTTCTTTAAGTATAGCTCTAGCTCTCGCTTCCAGTTCTGCTCTTGTAGCTAAGTTTTCAAATAATAAATCATTACTTATACTATTAGAATTCTCTACTTTTAAATTTATGTTATTAACGTTGCTATTATTTTTTACAATTAAATTCATAGGTTCAATAGTATATTTATTAATAATCTGATAGCTAGTTAAATTTTTTCTCTTATTAAGATAAACATCATAACCAGTTAAAGAATTCAAAGCATCAACTATTCTCTCTTTATAAACGTTAGTATCGATTTCTGGAATAACAGCTTGTCCAATAATTAGATTACTAATCATACAATCGAGGACTACATTTGCTTCTTTTCTTACATCCTCTTCAGTTATTATAGATTTTTTCAAATCTTCTCCTATATCATTACCTAAAATAGCATTCATCTTTTTATAAAGTACCTCAGTAACAACTGAATATGAATTGGTCGATTCTAATAAATTCAAATAAACTTGTTTATTAGCAAGAGAAAATCTTACAAAAGCAGATAACATAGTAATTAATATAGTGCATATTAGTAAAAATGCAATAACTATATTAATATGTTTTTTTGTTTTTTCATCTACCATTAATCTATTACTATGTTACTATTTTATTTTGTCAAAATAATCTTTAGCATCTGGATAATACGATAAGATTAATTTCTTTAACTCATCATAAGTATTTACAGAATCAAGTTTTGCTTTTGCCCTATAAACATGTGAACTATTAACTTGAATTAGTACATTTCCATTCTTATCTTCTAATGTTACTGTTCTATTATTGTTAGAATTTCTTCCTACTGTCAATGTACCATAACTGCTTGCCTTAAAATAATCGTTAACCTTTGATTTTAAATCTGAATCATTAAGATTTAAAAATGAATCTAATTTAGTATTTAAAAATGTTTTTATCTCACCAAGAGCTTTAGTCTTTTGTTCTTCATTCAATGTTCTTATTTTTAATGCTATTTTCTTCTGAACTTTATAATAATTATCGTTAGATTCAATTTTTACTTCATAATCTTTCAAAATTTCATTAGCTTCACTAATGAAGTTATCTGTTAAATAGTTTCCTATTGGTGTATGTGCATTTATATTTAACCTATTAAATATAAATTCATTCTCACCATCAAGACCGTTTTTTATAACAGATTGTAATGCCTCATGTTTAATAGATGTTGATGTAGACGCAAACGCATTTACTGATGTACATGTAGTAATTGTTAATACTAATGCACCAATTGATATAAGTTTTTTCATTTTCATTATTCTCTTACCCTCCAATTGTAAATTAATTTTCTATTCTACAATAAGTTATTAGTACTTTTATATATTAACATAATTATAGTTTTTTTTCTATATTTTATAAAAAATATTATAATTTAATTATTATAATCAAAAAATCATCAATTTTCTTTGCTATTTTTTGTGTTAAATGGTACAGTATATTAGGTATAAATTTTAATGTAAGGAGAATATATTTAATGAAATCTAAAAAACTTAAAAATTTATTTACAGTATTAGCACTTGCTAGTGGAATAATCTTATTTAATCCTAATTCTGCTTCTGCAGCATGGAAACATGATGGACAAGGCTGGTGGAATACAGAAGGTAGTTCATATTCAATAGGATGGAGAAACATAAATAATCAATGGTATTATTTTGGCTCAGATGGATATATGAAAACTGGCTGGATTAATAATAATGGTACTTGGTACTATTTAAATGAATCTGGAGATATGAAAACTGGTTGGTTATATAATGGAGGTTTATGGTATTATTTAGATAATTCTGGTGCCATGAGAACTGGTTGGATTAATGATAATGGTACTTGGTACTATACAAATGAAAGTGGAGCTATGCAAACAGGCTTCTTAACATTAAACAATAATACATATTATTTAAATCAATCTGGTGCTATGGTAACTGGCGATATAACTATAGATGGAGTAAAATATACTTTTGCTTCAAGTGGCGAAAAAATTTCATCTTCATCAGTTTCACATACTAATAATCAAACTATTAATAATACTGAACATTCAACTGGTTCCCCAACATCCGGAGGAGGTGGTGGAGGCTCTTCATCAACTCAAAATAATAATACAACTAGCTTCTTAGGCTATTCAGATTTATATGGAAACTGGAATATAGATTCTTACATAAAAGATTCAGGTATGACTACAACTCTCTCAGGATTAATTATAAATTCTGCTATAGATGAAAAATTTACAGTTACAAAAGAAGGCATTTTAACATCATTAGGAGATTTCTTAAATCCAACAGTAAAAGAATCAATATTAACTAATTCTGAATTTAAAAAGAAATTTGGTACAAGCATTTCTAAATTAGGTATATCTGGAGATAAGGTTAATTGTATTGCGATTTCTGCAAAGGATAATTTAGGTAACACTAAAACTGGATATGTTATCGTATCTAGAAATAATGATGTTTACGCTATTGCTAAGGGAGCTGCGTTTAGACTTAAGAGAGTTTAATAGTAACTTTATCTCAAATCATTTAAAAATATAATTAAAACTTTTTCATAAATGTTCTTATAAATTTAAAATAGTTTATAAGAACATTTTTTCTACATTCACAGACAAATAATTAATCATTGAATGAACTCTTCATATGATAAATTCTTATCCTTAAGAAAATCTTCTAACAAATCTATTAATTTATATTTTCCTTGATATGATCCTGTAAACAAATAAGTTATTCCTTTATATTTATCCATAAAAATCCCTTTATATTTCCCCTTCTTTAATTCTATTGGATCTATTGGTAATATTCCATTTAAATTATTGATAATTTCTTTTTTAATCTTTTCTTTGTTAATAATAATCATGTGCTTCCCTCCTAATTACATTATACCATTTTTTTACATATAGAATATAACAAAAAACTGCACCATATATAAATGCAGTTTTTTTTATAATATGTTAGGTAAAGAAACATAGCTAACCTTTTATAAGGTGAAATGTTTGTATATGCAGCATAGCTGCTTTTTTAATAGGCGAAATTGTTCTTAATGTTAGCATAGCTAACCTTTTATAAGGTGTACATCTTTTTATAATAGTTTTGGTAGTCTCCTGATGTTACGTTTCTCATCCATTCTGAATTGTCTAAGTACCATTTTATTGTTTTCTTTATTCCTACTTCAAATGTAGTTTCTGGATACCATCCTAGTTCTTCTTTTATTTTATCTGGTGCTATACCATATCTTCTATCGTGACCTTTTCTATCTTCAACATATTTGATTAAGTTTTCAGTTACTTCCTTATCTACATTTTCATTTATGTATGATATAACTGTTTTTACTATTTGTATATTTGTTCTTTCATTGTGGCCACCAACATTGTAAACTTCACCTATTCTTCCGTTGTTTATAACCATATCTATTGCTTTTGCATGATCTTCAACGTAAAGCCAATCTCTGATATTTAGACCATCACCGTATACAGGTAAATCTTTATGGCTTAAACAGTTATTTATTAATAATGGTATTAACTTTTCAGGGAATTGGAATGGTCCATAATTATTAGAACATCTTGTTATATTCACAGGCATTTTATATGTATCATAGTATGCTTTAACCATAAAATCTGAACTTGCCTTACTTGCTGAATATGGACTATGTGGATCTAAAGGTGTTGTTTCTCTGAAGAATCCTGTATCGCCTAGTGAACCATATACTTCATCTGTTGATACATGAAGGAATTTAACTCCTTCTTTCCATGATCCATCTTCATTTTCCCATGCATTTTTTGCACAGTTAAGCATATTTACTGTTCCAAGTACATTTGTCTTAGCAAATACTTCTGGTTCTTTAATACTTCTATCTACGTGAGATTCTGCAGCAAAGTGAGCTACATAATCTATATCATATTTCTCAAAAAGACCAGAAACAAGTTCCTTATCGCATATATCTCCCTGAACAAAGATATGTCTTTCATCTTTTTCTATTGATTTAAGATTTTCTAAATTTCCTGCATAAGTTAATTTATCTAAATTGATTATTCTTATATCTTCATATTTATTTAGCATATATAATACAAAGTTAGAACCTATAAATCCAGCTCCACCTGTAACTAAGTATGTTTTCATATTTTCAACTCCTAAATTTTAAAATTCAATATATCCTATAATACAAATCAATAAAATTAAAGATTATCTATAAATGATTTTATTGCATCCTTCCAGTCTCTCATTTCATCTCCAACAGTATTTCTAAGCATCATATTATCTAATGATGAATACTCTGGTCTTTTAGCTGGAGTCTTATATTCCTCTGAAGTACATGGATTAACTTTGCACTCTTCACCTGATAATTCTATAATTGTTTTTGCAAAATCATACCAAGTGCATTCACCTTTTCCAGTACAGTGATATACTCCGTATTCTTCTGTTTCTATTAGTTTTAATATATGATAAGCTAAATCATTTGCATGTGTAGGGTTTCCTCTTTGATCATTGACAACATTTATACTATCTTTTTCTTTTCCTAATCTTCTCATAGTATATACAAAGTTATGTCCTACATAACCATAAAGCCATGCTGTTCTTACTATAAAGTATTTTGAGCAGAATTCTCTTACATAGTTTTCACCAAGTAATTTAGTTTTTCCATATACACTGTATGGAGCTGTTAAATCATATTCAGTTAAAGGCTTTTCTCCAACTCCACTAAATACATAGTCAGTAGATACTTGTACTAGTTTAGCACCTATTTCTTCGCAAATAATTGCTAAATTTCTAGGTCCTATTGAATTAACTTTGAATGCAAAATCTTCATTAGATTCACATCCATCTACATTAGTAGCTGCTGCACAATTAATAACTACATCTGGTTTTACATCTATTAACACTCTTTTTACTTCATCTAATTTTGTTATATCTAATTTATCTACATCTAAAGCTATAACTTCTGAATTTCTAATATTATCAGATACTTTTCCTATTTCAGCATAACCTTTATTGATTATATCTTGAAGTTCATTTCCCAATTGCCCTTTTGAGCCTGTAATTAATATCTTCATCTCTAGTCCTCACTTACTTAGAAATATTAAAATCAGAATACTGACTTAAATCTAAATCTTTTAAATTAGGATGTTTTTTATCTTTTTCAGATAATACTATTTCTTCTATTCCTTCTAAAGGCCATTGGATATTTATATCTGGATCATTCCACATAACTCCACCATCATATTCTGGTGCATAATAATCTGTACATTTATAATTAAATACAGCTTCATCTGATAATACTAAAAATCCATGAGCAAATCCTTCTGGAATATAGAATTGTTTCTTATTTTCTTCACTTAAAATAACACCTTCCCATTTTCCATAAGTTTCAGACCCATGCCTTAAATCCACAGCTACATCAAATACTTTTCCTTTAGTTACTCTTACAAGTTTCCCTTGACTATGTTTTTTTTGAAAATGAAGCCCTCTAAGAACCCCCTTACTTGATTTTGATTCGTTGTCTTGAACAAATACCATATTAAGACCAGCTTCTTTAAAATGTTCACCATTATAGCTTTCCATAAAGTATCCTCTGTTATCTCCAAATACCTTAGGCTCTATTATATAAACTCCATCTATACTAGTTTTATTAAAATTAAAGTTTCCCATATGTATAATACTCCTTACTCTACAGTTGTTGCTACTTCACTCTTTGCTCTTTTAAGTTCTACTTCTTCAACTATGTCCATCAAGTACTGGCCATAACCTGTCTTCATTAATGGCTTTGCAAGTTCAACAACTTCTTCTGAAGATATCCATCCTTTTCTATAAGCAATTTCTTCAAGACATGCTATATATGTACCTTGAGTACTTTGAACAGCTTCAACAAAATTTGATGCTTGAAGCATAGATGCATGAGTTCCAGTATCAAGCCAAGCCATTCCTCTACCTAATAACTGAACTTTTAATGTTCCTTCATTCATATATGCTTTATTTAAATCTGTAATTTCAAGTTCTCCTCTTGCAGATGGCTTTAAATCTTTAGCTTTTTCTACTACTGTGCTATCGTAAAAATATAAACCTGGCACCGCATATTTTGATTTAGGATGTTCTGGTTTTTCTTCTAATGAAATAACTTTTCCATCTTCATCAAATTCAACAACACCAAAAGCTTTTGGATTTTGTACATAATATCCAAATACATAAGCTCCATTTTGTAAACTAGCTGCATGTTTTAAATGTTCACTAAAGCTTTGCCCATAAAATATATTATCTCCAAGAACCATGGCAACACTATCGTCACCTATAAATTCTTCTCCTATAATAAATGCTTCTGCAAGCCCATTAGGATTTTCCTGAATAGCATATTCAATATTCAATCCCAATTCTTGTCCATCCTTAAAAAGTTCTTTAAAATTAACTATATCTCTTGGAGTAGATATAATTAAAATATCTCTTATCCCTGCCAACATAAGAACTGACATAGGATAATAAATCATTGGTTTATCATAAATAGGTACCATTTGCTTTGACATTGCTTTTGTCACTGGATAAAGGCGAGTACCTGAACCGCCTGCTAAAATTATTCCTTTCACAATCTAATTTAACCTCCTTATTTTAATAAATTACAATTTTGTTTAATAGTATTTTATTTTTTAATTAATTCACTTAATAATAGAAATATGTATTTATTGCATTTTTATTTATATAATAGCTAAGTTCTATCCTATACAGAATATTTTATTCTATATATCATATCCTTATACTACACTTGTTTTATGAGAACAGATATTTATTCTACAATTACTCTCAGCCAATCCAATATTATTTATCTCAATTCTATAATACCTCTACCACCTGACATATATAAAGTATCTCCAACTACTGTATCACCTAGGCTACTTGTTAAAATAACTGCATATTCTGCAACCTCTTCTGGCATTGTATATCTCTTTATTGGGTTTTGATTGGTATAAATACTATCTCCCTTTTTATATGGTTGCATAGATGTAGCAGTAGGCCCAGGCCCTATTCCATTTACTATAATTCCATAATTCAACAAACTTTGAGCAAGTCCTTCTGTAAGTGCCTTTATTCCCCACTTTGATAGTCTATATGGACTCCATGCTGGCTCCAATCCAGATTGTGATGAAATCATGAGAATATGACCTTTTATTTTTCTTTCTATCATACGCTTTGCTAATTCCTGGCTTAAGAAATACGTTCCTTTCAAATTTAAATCCATTATTGTATCATACTCATTTTCATCTATATTTAGAAAGGCTAAATCATTACGAGGAATGTGTATTCCAGCACAATTAACTAATATATTTATATTCCCAAACTTTTCTTCTGCTTCTTGAATCTTATTTTGAAATTCTGAAACATTATATAGATTAAGTATAATATATGAACAAGAGCTTCCTAGTTCATCTACACACTTTTTTAATTTTTCCTCTTTAGTTCCTGCTATAATTACCTTACATCCTGATTCAATAAATTTCTTTGCTATAGCAAATCCTATTCCACCTGATCCTCCAGATATCAAGGCAACTTGACCTTTTAATATTTGATTTGCATGAACATAATGCTGAATTGGAATTATTTTTTTTTCTTTAAACAAATTAATTGTACGTTTTATTAATAATTTAATTCCCATCTTTTTCACTCCATTCATTTAGAATCTTTATTTAAATTATTACTAAACTTATTATCATAACACCACTTAACATTAAAATTAGCTGACTCCATCTTGCGAAGCAAAGTAATTAACAGCATCTTTGATTGTTATAATATTTTTTGTAGATTGTAGTGTTTTCAATAACTTGCCAATAAATAATTCTTTAAGAATACATTCAGATAAGTAATATTTAAATTCTTGTGGACTTTGAAATTGATATTTTGAAAATTGCTCATTTATAAAAGACAAAGTAATACACATGGTGTAGGCTACCCCTGATAAATTGGCATACTTTTCTATACCAGCTTTACTTCTTACCATATAATTGCTAAATGACCAAAAGTTTTTTTGCTGATAAAATATCACTTCAATATTCCAACAAATTTCATAAATATTATAACTAAATCTGAATCATCTGTTGTTGAATTGTCAAAGCCATTTACTTCATAGATTTATTGTACTCGTATATAAAAGTACAAGCTTAAAAGTCGTTACATCGAAGTTGTGACTGTTATATATATACAACTTTATCTGTTAAATTTGTTTTGGCTTGTGTATGCGCTACAAAATATTTGTCGTCTTTAGAATAGTCAAGAATTCTATAATTAATTCTTTAATCTTTCTAGGACGACCTCTTTCTCCTGTATGTGTTTAATAAACAACATGGTACATTACAGTATCAGAACTTAAAGCTCCTAACACGTTTATATTTTAAAATTTTTTAATTTAAATTATAAAAGGCTTTTTAGTATACCAAGAATCATAGATAACTATTACTTGATATTTTTTAGAACCATTTTTGATTGCTATAATAAAACAATTTATCATAGCAATCAAAATGTGTACCAAATTTATTTTAAAGCGTATTATCAACTATTAAATAAACTACTATACTATCTTTTAAATAATTTGGGATAAGATTTATTCTATTGATAACTCAGTTATATTAAAATTCTTTTCTGATAAAAAAAGTAGATCTATTTAAACAAATATTCTAATGCTTTCTTATAAATTTATCATAAAGTAATTTATATATTTGATCTATATATTGAAATCAAATCATAAAAAACAAAGGAAAATGAACAAAAAATTAATGATGATGAAGATATCCCTATAAATAATTGAATAATTATTCCTGCACAAAGTATTAATTCAATAGCAGCATCTTCTCGTAAATTTACTTTTCTCATTGTACTTATGATAATAGCAATATATATTATTAATCCTATAATTCCAGCCGAAACCAATATAGATAGTATCATATTATGGGCTGTTCCTGCAAAACCATTGCCTGTGATTTTTACAAAATTAGCATTAGTAATATATCCATATCCCCATATAGGGCTTTCTATTATTTTTTCAATACATAATGCCCATATATATGTTCTAGTTGTTAATGTTGCATCTTTTCCGAGCCAATTTACTACAATATACTGAATTACTGGTACTTGATCAATCAAAATTACAGCTACTACAATAATAGCATAGACAGGAATTATTACTTTAAAATTAAAAATACCTTGAATAAAATTGTACAATACTTTTCTTTTATAACTTATACTGATTATAATAAATAAAATTCCTAACAACAAAATTGCTGTTGTAGCACCTGTTGATTCTGTTTTTACACAACTAATGCATGAAATAATAATTGCCAAATAACTAGTTAATTTCAGTTTTCCATATTTATTAATATTCGAAATTGCACTGAAAATACATAACGGAAGACTAAAAACAAGTCTAGCTGTTTTATATCCGAGAATCCAATTTGCAGTATATAACCCATCATAATACATCCCTCCAGGGAAAATAAACATAGATATGAAATCACAAAGTACCAAAACCCAAAGAATATCTTTCCAAATATCAATAATATTAAAAATATATTTTTTATATACCTCCAACACAAGTGGAATAATAAGCATACTTGAAACAACTTGAATTGCATATCCTAAACTATTATCCTTTAAAATAGTAGAAACTAATGTAAATAAAAAAAATAAACTAATTAATTTAAAAGTAGAAGTAAAAGTTCTCTTCTTTATACAGCAAAATAATAATATCCCGATAATTAATACATATCTCAAGTAATATAAATATCTTGTAAAATGTAATATCTGATTAAAGTATGCTACAGAATCCATGCAGGAAATAAACGCCAGTATACTAATTAAATAATATAATGGCAAATGTTTTACTAGAAAATTTTTTTCCAACTAGTATCACCCTGTTTCTTTCATTATTTGTTCATTTTAACTTTAAGCATTGAACCAACTATCCTATTTATCATTGAAAAACATTCTTGATGTTCTTTTGATTTCCTAAAAAATAAAACAAAAATTAAATTATAAATTATAAAACAAATTATCAAGTTAAATCCAATTTTTGCAATTCCATCAATATCAACTGTAGCACACACTCTATAGCACACATAATTTGCAGCTAATATAACAACTCCATATGTAAATTGCTTCGACAAATAAATCTTAATCTTATCTCTGCCAAAAAGCGTAGAGAATAAATTGTGTACAAGCCATGGCATCCCAATAAATAATGTTGCTATTACTGTAGAAAGTAAAACACCATAAACTCCCCAAAATTGAACCAACACTAAATTCATAATTAAATTAGAAACAGATGTAACTAACGGCCTAAATCTATCTGTATGCCAAATCCCTGCTGCATCTTTATATGTATTTAATAAATGATTAATTTCATAAATAAAATAGTATACACAAAAACATACAACCACACTCATATCCATCATCAATTTTTCTCCAACCCATATTTTCATAAATGGCTGAAATATACAAAGTAAACAACACGTGCAAAAACCAGCTAACCACGATATAAGAAAATCAAACTTTAAAAAATCATTAAAGTTTTTTTCTGGTGTTTCAACGATAATACTATTTCCAATACCAGCTGTACATGATTGAAATATAATTGAAACAACTCCAATTATTGAAGTAACTATAAAATAATAATTTTGATATATTGCCAAGATAGTCAAACCAAGAAAACTAGATATAACTACAGAATCTGCAGAGTTTAAAATTACTCCTCCTAGTTTCGCTGTAAATAAATCTTTGATTCTTAAATTAATTTCTTTTGTAGCCTCTTTTGATAACTTCCCTTTAGGTAAATAATCTGGATATTTCTTTGTGGCAATAATTGCAGTAATAATATTTGTAATAATTTGACTTAATAATGCTACAATTATATATAAATAAAAACTTTTGGTAAATAAAATAACTATAAATTGAAAAGAAAACTTTATAGTATTCATAAGTACACTAATTTTACTTGTGATATCTATTCTCTGATGAGCTTCAAATAAACTATTTTTATATGCAAAAAGCCAATAAGTACATACCGTTGCAGATAGATTAAGTAAATATAAAACATAAATATTTAATTCAGAAGGCAGATCACTTTTTACTAAATATGGAATAAAAGGTGTAAAAAACAAGCCTACCATACCAATAACAATTCCAATTATTCTATAATAAAGTTTGTACAATTTGAGTAATACACATATAGATAATGTATCATCCTCAGCAATTGGTTTATACATACTATAAACCATGGCTGAACCTACTCCTAATTCAGCAAGGTTTAAAACTTGAAGAATAGAAGTAAATAAGCTGTTTAAACCTAAATATTGTACACCCATAAAATAAATCATAGTAGTACGCATCAAAAAAGGAATAATAGTTTGATATATTTTTAAAAAACCTGCAAATATTATATTTCTTGTCGCATTTTTTGTTCTATCTATTTTCATAATACCTCAATTTTATATTATTTAAATTTATAAGATAATCTTCTTATATAAAAAATTAAAATTCAGCTAATTGACCACTAAATCCTCTTTAAGTAACTGCTTTATAGAATAACTATAAATTATTAGTACCACTGACATCTAGAGATCTCATTATTCACCAACCATTGATATTAAACAGTAAATCATATTCATTACCCTATACCAAATGAAACAACTCATCCCCAGATTGTTATTAACTTGAAGTAAAACTAGCAATAAGATTAACTAAATTTTATTATCAATCCCACAAATCATATGGAAATGCTTCCAATAATTTTTTTCGCATTCCTTCTAATTCTGGAATATCCATAGGTTTCATTCTCATGGCCTCTTCTACTGAAGCAGCCATCCTCACATTATTTCTATTTGTAGAATAATACCAATCCATATATTTTAATATTTGCTCATTTACTCCATAATTCAAAAATACAGCTGGAACACCATAAGTTTCTGCTAATATAATACCATGCAACGAGGAAGATATCACCAGTTCCGAAGCTACAATCGTGTCTATAAAGCTTTTATAATCATCTGTAAAAACACTTAAATAATTAATATCTTTTTCAAAATCTTGATTACTAGTCTCATGATGATATATTATCGTTGTTTTATACTTTTTTTCTATATTCTTCGGCATATATATTAATGGCATTATTATTGCTGGGTCACCGAATATTTCAGGACAATTATATCCTCCTTGTAATAAGAAATTTCTTGTAATAGGTCCTCTTACTGCCCTTATATCATATCGGACATACTTTCTATGCTTAATCATATTCGATGTATTATATGCATTCATAATACCCGACCCCCAAATAACCGAATCAAAACGAGCTGCACCAATTAATGAACCTATTCCCATAAAATGAATTCGTCTATTTCTTTTATTAAGATTTGTTTTTTGACTTAACATCCAATTAAAAACAATTGGAGATAATGTATCTCCTAAATTTTTTTCTCCACTCCACCATTCAAGTTTTAACCCATCATTTTTTATTTTATTTCCCATGATATCAAAACTATTTCTAAAAATTACTTCTTTTATTTTTTTCTTCAATTTCATTGTATATCACTCCAGTACTACAAGTTGAATATTAATCTATTTTTTTATACCTTAATTTTTTCAGCTTATTTGCGATTTTTATTAACACATTGCAATGTATTGGAACATAATATTGTAAAACATAACCTACCTTATAAACCCAATTCGCATTTCTATATTTCAAAGTCCTTAACACAAAAGGTTCTTCCATAATACTTGTCATACCTGATGTGATTTCGATTTTCGTATTACGATTACTATAGAAAACTCTCCATGCATCTATGCAGCGTACAAAGCAAATATCTTTTCTTTTGTCAAATATTTTTTTTGAAGCACAGAACACTCGCATATTAACAAATGCCTTTTGTAGTTCTGTCCTATTATTCCACGAACTCTCTTCAAACTGCCTATATGCAACCATGCATTCTGGTGTGTATATAACATCTCCATGTTCTAGAAAATAGCATGTAATCAAATTATCATCAAAAAAATCACATTCTATTCTCTCCATCCCATCTGGATTATTTAAATATACATTTTTAAACAAAAATGAATCTGCATGTAACCAAATAAATGCCCAATAGATATCCTTGGGGATTACAATTCTATTAGAGGATATCTTTCCAATAACTTGATCACTTTGGTTTAAATTATCCCATACCATTTTAACTGGATGACCACATCCTATAGCAGAATCATTCTTTTCCAACAACGCTACTTGTATTTCCAATTTATTACTACTTATATAATAATCATCACCATCCAAGAATGTAACATATTTTCCTTTAGCATGTTTTAGCATGTTAAATCTGTTATTTGATACTCTAACTATAGGTTCATATTTTGCATTTAAATCTCTGGGCATTTGATAAACTGAAATTATGTCTGGATAATATGATTTCCACTTAAGTAACTCTTCATATGTTCCATCCGTAGAACCATCATCTCCACATATAATTTCATATTTAAAAGATACAGACTGTTCTATAATAGATTGTAGGCATTGTTGAATATACTCTAATTGATTAAAAAAGGTTACCATTACTGTCACAATAATATTATTATTCATACTGCCCCCTTTACTTCGAGATAAAATACCAAATATAGGATTCTATTTCTTCTTTAGTGTAATTTTTAATAAAATCTGAATAATTTGAATCAATTCTATTAAAATTATTTTTTTGATAAAAATTTATTGCTCTTGTATTTTTGGGAGAAACACACCAGTATATACAATTTAAATTTAATTCTTTTAAACCAATGGAAAGAATTTCTCTCATAGCTTCTATTGCAATTCCTTTTCCCATCGCCTTTTTTCTTACAGTTATTCCAAACTCCGCATTTTTAAGCTTTGTATTTATTTCTTTTAAACTAACAGTTCCTAGATATTCATCATTAGAATCAACGATTGCTAAGTGAATTTCATCAGTAAATAATTTCCTCATAGAATTTTTTTTAATGAAATTTTCACACTCAGCTATTGTCATATTATGAAAATCTTTTTTTAAATTTTCAACAACATCCTTATCATGCATCCACTCAAGCATAAGTGGTGCATCTACCATTTTCAACTGTCTTAACACTATAATCTCACTCCGTTAATCATTCAAAATCATTTATTGCATTTATTACATAATATATCTCATCATTTGACATACCATAATATATTGGAAGACTCAATTGAGTAGCACTTATTTCCTCAGCAATAGGATAATCACCTTTTTTAAATCCTAAGTTTTTATAACATTCTTGTAAGTGAATTGGGATTGGATAATGTTTATTGGTCATAATATCTTTATTTTTTAAATATTCTTCTAATTTATCTCTTTCTTTACATCGTATACTAAAGATATGCCAAACAGGATTTGTATCTTCTAGTATATAAGGAAGAATTATTTTAGGGTTCTTAATCTCATTCAAATAAATCTGTGCAATCCTTCTTCTTTCTTCATTTATTTTATCAAGATGTATCAATTTAGCTGACAGAAAAGCTGCTTGCATTTCATCTAGTCTTGAGTTATTACCCTGATAAATATGGTGATACTTATAATCAGATCCATAATTACCAAGTGCTCTTACTTTCGTGATAATATTTTCATCATCACTTATCACCGCACCAGCATCACCAAGCGCCCCCAAATTTTTTCCTGGATAAAAACTAAATCCAGATACATCTCCAAAAGAGCCCACTCTTTTCCCCATAAAAGTTGCTCCGTGTGCCTGCGCACAATCTTCAACAACAAATAAGTTATATTTATTAGCAATTTCCATTATTGAAGTCATATCACATGGTTGACCATATAAATGTACTGGTATAATTGCTTTAGTTTTTTGGCTTATAGAAGACTCAATTTTATTAGGATCAAGATTAAAAGTATTAATGTCAGGCTCAACAAAAATCGGCTTAGCTCCAACATATGTAACTGCTAATGCAGTAGCTATATAAGTATTAGAAGGAACAATTACTTCATCACCTTGACCTATACCAATTGCTTTTAGAGCAAGCATTAAGGCATCAAGTCCATTACCAACGCCAACACAATTTTTAACTGTACAGTAATTGGCAAATTCCTTTTCAAAATATTCATCTTCAACTCCTTCAATATACCAAGATCTTGTATATACCCGTTCAAAAGCAGCCCTTAATTCTTTATCTAATTCATGTTCTAAAGGCAAAAAACTAACAAATGGTATTTTCATTTCATCTAATCTCCTTTACTCTTCTTGTTTTTCTACAAATTTTAAAAACTCATCATAATTTCTAATATAGTCTTCTTCGTCATATAATTCAGAAGCTAATACCAGCAACACTGCATCTTTGGAAAAGTCAAACATTTCCCTCCACATATTGTTAGATACATAAAGTCCTTCATATGGTTTTTCAAGCGGTATGACCTTTTTTTCTTTTCCATTATCAAGACGTATCTTGCAGCTCCCATGAATACATATCAAAATTTGCTGTAAGCATTTATGGGCATGATGCCCTCGAACAATTCCCTCTCCTGTATCGTACATATAGTAAACTCTTTTTATTTTAAATGGAATATCTTTAATTTCTTCCAATGCCACAAGCTGTCCTCTCTCATCTCCATGTGGTTGAAATACATACTTAATAACTTGCATTATAAAATCCTCCGCAAAACATCTTTAATATCTATATCTGTAAATGTGTATCTTATATTTTTTTCTTTAACTATTTTCCAATAAATCAAAGAAGGAAATAATATATATTTTAATACGGTATACTGTTTTGACTTATACGATATAGATAGTAACCATTTCATTTTTATCATAAAAATACTTTTATTCTTAATTCTATCCCTTATTATTTTATTCGTAATAATAATTTCATTCTTTATTATTTCAGCCCATTTGTGATTTTTACTAGTAGATATACCTGTACCATATTCATAAAAAATCACATTTTTATTGTATCTAATCAAATGGATACCATCACAAACCATAATTCTAAATATATTGTCTTCTGCATATACTATCTTATTTAACAATAAATCAAGATAATAAACTAACAACTCTTTTTCTACCAAAAATGCTGCCCCAACGACTGGGTCAAGTAAATATATATAATTTAGAATAACAGCATTTTCTCTATAATTTTTGCTATCATACAATTCTATTCGTTGTGGTTGTATTTTCTCTTTTCTTGCATAATAAATATTATTATTATTATTATTATAGTATACCGTATCACCAAAACTCACTTTACATTTATTTGCTTCCATAAAATCACTCCATGAAGCCAATGTTAATTCATCATATAAAAAATCTCCTGGTGAAATAGCCTTTATATATTTTCCCGCAGACTTATCAAGACCTCTTTTATAATTTAAACAAGTACCACTATTTACTTTTGATTCAACTAAAACAAAATCCTTAAACTTCATCTGCTCAAATAAACTATTTAATTTATCAAAATAATTTTTTTTTGATCCATCATCTGTAATTACAATTTGAAAATCAATATTTTTCTGAGCCAACAACGATTTTATAGTCAACTCTAACTTGTCATAATTTGGATTATAGGTTAAGACTATAATTGAAACTTTATATCTTTTTTGCTCATCATTCATTTATTCTTGTCTCCTCATCTTCACAGCAAGTGAATATTTTATATTAATCCTAATAATATTTTACATCGGATTGATATACTTGTTCTTCCTAATTTCATTTTTAGATACTCTCTATTTAATATCCTTAAACGAGCTACTATAGAATGTCTAGTTAAAGCTATTAAATTATACTCTTTTACTTGTCTTTCATCTAAAAATAAACTATAATGTTTCAAAATTTGTTCTGAATAATCAGCTATACTATATTTTTCTTTATTCATAATTAGAGACAATTTTTGTCTTAACCATTTATTTATTTTTACTTTTTTATGATTATAACCTATAACATTTGAATTATGTTGGCGATATTTAATATATGAATTTTGATTAAAAATTACTTTTCCACAAATAAGTGCAATATTTAATGCCATAATATCATGCATTCTTATATGTTCAATTTTGATTTTACGTAGTTCCAAAAGCAATCTATCATTAAATACCATGACACACCCTGGAACATTATTAAAAAACAACATTTGTAAATCATCTAAACGTGGTTCCTTTATGGCATGCTCTACTAATACATTCAATTCAGAATCTACTACTGAATAATTTGAGAACCATAGACATGGATATTCTACTTCCTTTATTTCACTAATAGCTATAGATAATTTCGAAGTATCCCATACATCATCCTGATCACAAAAAGCATAATATTCTGCACGTGGGCAATTCCTAATAGCATCTAAGAAACTATCAGCTGGTCCACAATTCTTTCCTCTCTCAATACATATATTTACCTTATTTTTTTCTCTATAATCTTTTATAAATTCTATTGTAGAATCTTTTGAATCATCGTCACGTACAAATACAATTATTTCTGCTTCAATATCTTGGTTGAAAATACTATCCAACTGTTCTTGCAAGTATTTCTTACCATTATACGTTGACATTATCACACAAACCTTCATATTTCCCCCTTTATTCGTAATATCCTAAATTAAATATATATTTATCTTCATAATTACCACCATTAATACTATATGCTGCAATTGATCCCATTGTAATCGAACTCACCAAGTATTTACATTTAGATAATAAAATAATTTTTATTAAATAATCCATACCACGCTTCTTTTTATCAGTTTCAAGTAAACCACTTTTACTTAAATATTTATTACACTCATAATTAGATATAAATGAATCAAAAGAAACAATTTTAATTTTATCCTTAAATTCTTGTGTTAATTTTTGATAATATGATTCATCTTCTGTAACTAAAAAAAGATTTATATCTCCATACTTCACTAGGAATTCTTTTATTTTAGAAATAACTTCTTCTACGGCAGGTTGAACATATTCACCTGTTGGTTTTAATCTAACATAGTCCGTTCCTCGTAGGTACACCCCAATACAGTTCTCAACACCTAATTTCTCATTTTCTTTTTCTATAATTTTTTTTACTTCTTCGCTCAAATCTATATTCTTCCAAATAATATCATAACATTCCTTACAAAGGTTATTGTCTGAAAATATTTCACCACAATATAATTTGTAATTTACACTTTCCGACCATGTATTTCCTGAAATTATAACATTTTTGCTATTATATACTTCATTTCTCGTTAATCCAGTAGGCTGAGTAAAAAAATATTCCCATACATTATTTTCACCATCGTAATATTGTGTTTCATATTTTTTGTAATCTATATAAGGAATATACGATTTTTTATTTGCATAATCAATCCATCTCATTGTCTGTATAAACAATGACATTAACCCTTGTACACCATCCTCTGAATTTGGTCGTATTAATAATATTGTTTTATTATCATTCAATAATCCAAAAGAAGATTTTTTCATAATTCTATTACTTTTGAAAAGTAATCCATATATATATTGTAAATGACGTAATTGGGACGGATATTTTTTTAATAACATTTTTATCTTATTTTTATTCATATTCTTTCCTACTCATATAATAAAACTTAATTATCCTTAGAAAACTTTCTTATCCTAAAATGGTTGATTACTTTTGCAGCCATATATGGGTTAATCTTAAATAATATACCTCTAAATTTTTGTTGTTTTGCAATAGGCGCTTTTAGTGCTACCTGTGCCTGCTCTTGGCAAACTTTCTTTAGATTTTTATACATTTCAGGATATTTTTTTATAACCCCGCACCCTACCATTATATTTAAGCAATCACAATGTGTATGCCAATTACTAAACTCCCAAGCTTTCAAAAGTTGACGTGTTTCTGTTACAAATGTATCCTTTATATATTGCTGCGCATTTATACTACTGTTAATATAGGCTTCTTTAAACTTTGATGCTCCACTTTCAGGATCCCCCACGCGATAGTGATATACTCTACGTTTTCCAACAGCAACCCTATCTGCTCTTTGATAGCATTCAACAGAAAATGCAAATCCCTCTCCATTAAAGAAGTTTGGATTAAATCGTAATCCATTTTCTACAATAAGTTTCCTACTTATCATCTTATTCCAAGGACCAATTGCAATTTTGTGATATAACATTTCAATCGTTGTTTGTTGCCCAGTCAAAATTCGGATATCATCTTTACTTGTACTTTCGTGCAGTTCTCCAAAGAATTTATCTACTGTTGGAGTAAGTGCAATTTCTGCATTATATTTTTTACACAAACCATAAAAATAGCTAATATAATCTTTTGAAATTATATCATCTTGATCAATAATACAAATATATTCACCTTGTGATGTATACATTGCTATATTTCTTGAATTGCAAACCCCAGAATTCTTTTGGTGTATAGCTTTAATACGATTATCTATACTCAAAAATTCATCAACTATTTTTCCAGAATTATCAGTAGAACCATCATTAACTAAAATAATTTCTAACTTTTCATAATCTTGGTCTACTACAGATTGAATACACTCCTTTATATACTTTTCTCCATTGTAGATACATATAATAATTGAAATTAATGGTTTATTATCCATGATACCTGCCTTTCTAAATATTCATAGCTTCTTTGACGTTCTTTATTAATCTTGGTATCAACATCTTCAAAATCTATTCCAATTCTAAGAACATCTGGTAATTCTTTTAGGCTATCAATAATTCTACTTTTTAATCCAAGTCTTTCTAGGAGATCTGTCATCTTTTCCGAATTTCCATAGCCAGAATTTCTAATTACAGATACAAACTGCCTGTGAGTAATAACAGACAAAATTGTTCCATGGAAAGTATCTGTTACGACACACTCCGCATGTTGAAAGTATACAATTACTTCAAACGGATTACAATCTATAAACTTATCACAAACATCCTGGACACCACCAATACAAAAAATCTTTAATCCTTTGCTTTTTGCATAAGAACGAATTTGTTTACATTCTTCTTTAGTAAACCTTCCAGAATACCCATATAACAACATATATTTATCTTCTGTAATTGTTCTAGGTATATCATTACACTTTCCAATAAAATCATAAGCAAGAACAGGATCCAAGTGATATTCTGGCATTACTCCAGAAACAGCTTTAACAACTTCTCCACTATTACCATCTCTAACTGAAATAGCATCCATCTTTTTTAACCATTTTCCAACTTTATCTGCAACTTTATATTGTTTTAGTTTTTCTTCAGTTGTATTCCCAAAGGATGCTGCATAAGTCACAATTCTTTTTGCATGGCTACCTTGACCGAACAATTCAGGAGAAAATCCTACATTAGTATTACTTTGTACACAATTAAAAACTTCATCACTGCCAATAACCAATAAATCAACTTCAGGGGAATAGTTCATCTGATTATTTATACCTAGATAAGGAAAATAATTAACTGCATAATTTTTCTTATACTTAATAAATCTAATTTTTTCCTTCAATGGAGCATTACATTTAATGACCTCTGAAACCTTACATATCTTTCTTTTCACACCTGTTCCACCATCAGCAGGAACAAGTGTATCCCCTGGATGATAATCAACAAACTGCACCTCACATCCTAGATCCTCTAAAATATTCTTAAGTCCATATGCTTGGAGAAAAGAACCATAATTGGCTATCCGTTGCATTGAAAGAATTCCCACTTTAATCATCATTTTTTTTCCTCTCTAATATCATCTCATCAACAATCTTTTCAAAATCATAATTGAATTTTACATTATTACTATTTATACCATCTTTCATTCCACTTATAATGGTATCATAATTAATAATTGTATCTTTAAGATTTTCAATGTCTACTACAGTTACAATTGTTCCCATTCTCCTAGATACTTCTTTTGCAAAATCAACTTGATGATCATTCACATGCTCATCATATTTTTTTTGTCTCGGTACTACAATTGGAGTCTTACCAACTTGTAAGGGCATTATAAAACTTGAAGGACCTCCGTGTGTAATTACAATTCTAGCTTCATTTATCAGTTTTACCATAGACTGATAAATATATAACTTTTGCCATGTACAATATTTAGGTTCATATGTACTATACCCTGTTTGAATGATTACTTCTTCACTTATTACTCCATCTCTTTTTAAATTATCTATATATTCAACTAATCGATTAAAAGGCTGCTCATGCGTACCTACTGTAACAAAAATCATTTAAACACCACCTTAAATTTTAAAAAATACTTCCCAGATTAATTGCTTTAGGATAAATTTGTTTCATTTCTTCCCACTCTACAATAAATTTATCTGCAATAGGATAACACATCTTTCCTGTAATAGTCGGCTTATCAATACGATCAAATACCTCAATATAAATAGTCTTGGCTCCGAAAAGTTTTCCGACCCAAAAGAATGGTACTGCAACTGCTGCACCAGATGAAATAATCAAATTAGGCTTTTCTTTTGGAATAATTTTAAATGCTTTTACTGTGTTAATAATAAGCGCCTTAATACTGCGATTACTAGGATAGTAGCAAGGATATATTTTCTCACCTTGAAGCAAACTTCTTGCATCTTCCTTGTCAAATGTAACCCAAAAACGTTCCTTATTCTCCCAAAAAGGCTTTAACATATAAAGATGTGTAAGATGCCCACCAGAAGAACTAACCAAACACACCTTTATATCTTTTTTATCATCAATTATTTCGTTAGTTTTCTTATCACTCATTTTTTCATCCTCTTTCATTTTTGTTGCTGAAATTAATACAAGTAGCTCTATTATGAAAACTTTATATTTTTCATTATTTATGAGTTCTTTGTTATTTCTATTATTTCTCAAACTCTCAAATATATTGTTCTTTCATCATTATCAAATATTTCTCAAACTTTTTTGTATATCCACTAGTCACAGCAAATTTAATTACCATTGCATTTAGATTTATAACTAAAATATTTAACATACTATCCAATAATTCTATATTAATATAATTACCTTTCTAATCATGCTTAGTTTAAATAGCAACATATCAATCGATTTTATTAATATACATAAATTTAAATTTTTACCATTCAAATAATCATTTATTTCCTCATCAATAATGTATGATACCTTATTATTAATCATATAAGTTTTCCCTATATTTTATTAAGTTAACAAAATAGTATTATAGAATATATTTTTACATTTTTAGTAATTTTATATTTTAATAGCATATTCTATGCTATCCTAACTTGCATGTTCATCCCCGAACAAAACAAAAAATGTCTTAAATATTAATTGTATGTCAAGCCAAGTACATCTATCCTCAACATACTTGCAATCTAATCTCATCCAATCTTCAAATCCAATATCGTTTCTGCCTTGAACCTGCCAATAACATGTAAGCCCTGGTTTTACTTCAAGTCTTTTAAGCATCCATGGTTCAAACTTATCCACTTCTTTTGGGAGTGATGGTCTTGGTCCTACAAGGCTCATTTCTCCTTTAAGTACATTTACAAGCTGAGGGAGTTCATCTATACTTGTCTTTCTTATAAACTTCCCTACCTTTGTTATTCTAGGATCTTCTTTCATTTTAAACATAGGGCCACTCATTTCATTCTTTTCATGTAGCTTTTCTTTCAACTCTTCTGCATTTACTACCATAGACCTAAATTTATACATAAAAAAACGTCGTCCTTTATATCCAACTCTCTCTTGTTTAAATATTATAGGGCCACTTGAATCCAATTTAATTATTATAGCTATGATAACTAATATGGGAGATAATACAATAAGTCCAATTGATGAACATATTATGTCAATTCCTCTTTTAATCACATGATATTTGGTAGTGTTTTCTTGAGTACATTCTTTAAATATACTTTTATCTTCATTAATATTTAACTGCTGCAATATTATCCTCCTTTCCAAATTAATTATAAAATATATTTTTTTTAATTATATTAACATTATAATTCCACATTAATTATATAATATCATAATTATCCCTATTTGTTAACATTTATTGATAATTTTTTAACTACTATATTAAATATTCAAATATTTTTTTACTTTTATTTAAATATACTCCAAAAAAATACTTTTTTCTTTTTAATTGTTTTACCTGTAAATTTAATCTCATAATTATCAATTAATTTTTTTGAATTAACATTAAATTTATTCATATTTTTTTCATCTATTAATTTTACTGCTTCACTTATATCTGTACTCCTACTACTATTTGTATTATGTGCATCAGATCCAACAAAATCATAGATATTATTTTTTAAAAATATTTGTGCAGTTTTCTTCACTTCATTTCCAAACTTGCCTTCAATGCTTCCTGTATTAAGCTGAAATAAATATCCTTCACCTATAAATTTATTAATCAGTTCTGGATTTTTAATAAGCCATCTATATCTCTCTGGATGTGCTATTATAGGTACTATACCTTTAATTTGAAGCTCATAAAGATAATCAAATATGCTTGATTCATAGTTTCTCATATCGAATTCAATAAGCATATATCTTGAATCATTGAGTGTACCAATATTTCCATTTTCATAATCATTCACTATATTTTCAGTAAAATATACTTCCTGTCCGCTATATACTTTTACATTTATACCTTTTTCACTTAAAAGTAAATTCAGATTTTTAACATACTCTTTAACCTCATCAATTTTTGATTCACCATATTCTAATAAATAATGAGGAGTTGCTATAATCTCTTGAGTACCACATTTTTCTGCAGTCTTAAGCATCTCTATAGTCATCTCCATATTTTTTGAACCATCATCAATTCCAGGTAATATGTGGGAATGTATATCTATCATTTTAATTTCCTCCATTCTTGTTTTAATCCACATAATTTAAACCAATATTCTTAAAGTTTTTAAGTATATTGGTTTAACATAATCTTTAATAATTTTTTATTTTTTTGTCTCTTTTATTTTCATAATAATACTTAACTTTTGAATTCTCTACTCCATACAATACAGATTCAATAATATTTGCTCCTACTTTTTTCAAAGAATTCTCAGCTTCTAATACTACATCTCTTCTGGTTCTTTCTACTCTATTACTAGTAGAGTCCTATCAATTAGTTGAAAGAACTTAAACATCTGTAACTGCCCTAACTTAAGCACTATCAAGTATAATAATATCATGCTTTTCTCTAAGATTCTCTATCAAATCAGTCATAACTTAAGATACAAGCATTTCTGCTAGATTTGGTGGAATCTTTCCTGAATTTACTCAAAAAAGACATCTTATTTTATCCTTTTATCTGAATTCATCTTCATTAGGAATTACCCCTATTGCTGGTAGCTCAAGTTGACTTTCAATTTGTTCTTTCGTTTTAAAAGTATTATCCATAAATTCAATTAAGAAACTGAATCCTACACTAATCATTAATCCTAATAAAAATGCAATAGCTATATTTAACTTTTTATTTGGGCTAACTGGATTTTCTGGCAATCTTACTTCTTCAATAATTTTTACATTTCCATTTGGTATAAGCTCTACAGAATAATTGATAAATTCATTTGTTAATGCTTCTATAATCTCTTTTGCTACTTCTGGATCAGTATTAGTATAGCTTATTTCTAAAATTTGAGTATCTGCTCTTGGAGTTACCGTCAAGCTTCCTAAGACATCTAACGATTTTAGACTTAAATTAGTATCGTCAATAGCTCGTCCAACCAAATCATTTGTTGTAATAACTTCTGCATATGTCTTTAATAGTTTTTGATACATCTGAACATCACTACTATTATATGACTGGTCAGCATTTTGAGTCTGTTCCTTACCAATGAATAACTTAGTGCTTGCTTCATATTTAGGCGAAATAACAAAAAAACTTATAATTGCTGAAATAATTGTAGCTATAATAGTTACAGAAACTATTATTTTCCACCTCTTTCTTAAAACATCAACAATATCCTCAATTCTTATAATTTCCTCATTCATTCTTCAAATTCTCCATTATGTATTTTTTTTCGACTTTGTTTTATTGTACCATTAAAAACAACTTATGTTAAGAGTATAATCATTCTTTTGTAAAGGTATTTATTTTCTATAAATTATAGTTTAAAAATATATTATACAAAAATCCGATGAAGTATTATAATTACTATAATCAACGGATTTAATTTATCAACATTTTTATTATCTATAAGTCATACCCCAAAACTTGTTTTTAATTGGTAGAACTTAAGTGATATTCTTAATCTTTGATTCAGTCAGTAGAACTCATTCCACAAACTACTACTTCATAGACTTTACTTATTATCACTTCCATAATAATAATAATACTTACCTTTTGTATTTTCTACAGCTTGAAGTACAACCCCTAGTATATTAGCACCAACTTTATCTAGCAACATCTTAGCTTCTACTACTCTATCTCTTTTTGTTCTTTCTGCCCTTGTAACAATAATTGTTCCATCTGCTCTTGTTGATAATACTTGCGCATCTGTAACTGCACAAATAGGTGCACTATCTAGAATTATCACATCAAATTGTTCTTTTAATAAATTTAATAATCCATTCATAGCAGATGATGCTAGCATTTCTGAAGGATTTGGTGGTATTTTTCCTGATGTAAGAACATATAAATTATCATTTCTTTTTTGAATAGCATGCTCTATAGATTCTTTTCCTAATATAACTTCTGATAATCCAATTAAATTTGAAATTTGAAATTTTTTATGTAAAGAAGGTTTTCTTAAATCACAGTCAACCAAAATAACCTTATTATTACTCTGTGCAAAAGTTAAAGCTAAATTTCCTGAAACAGTCGATTTTCCTTCTGCTGCTTCTGCACTTGTAACAACTATTGTTTGTATCTTCTTATCATAAGATGAATATTGTATATTTGTTCTTAATGTTCTGTATGCCTCAGACACTACAGATTTTGGTTTTCCCTCAACTATAAACCCCTTGTGAGTCTGATTCTCTATCGCCTTTTGTAATTTACTTTTAAAAAACATTCTCTCTTCTCCCTTTTATCTTTTTGTTAAAATTTAATCTACTAAATGAAAATTATTTACTTTTATTTTCGATAGCTTATATATATTTTTTAATCTTTTCTTCTATTAAATTGTATTATTCATGAATCTTATATAAAAGATTAAATTTTTATTGCTTGTCCACTTATTGTTATAGTCGTGTGAAATTAGATTTTACACCCTCTTTAGTATAGATAGTTCTTTAATATGCAAACAACATATTCTTACATTTTAGCTATTTAGTCGTCACTTTTTATCAAATATTTGCTTTTTCCTATATAATTGTATCATTAAAAACAAATTTTGTTAAGGTTATAACTGTTTATTATGTATATTTTATTAAGATTATAATAATTTTAGTTAGAAAAACCAGATAAGACACTTAAAATCTTATCTGGTTTAATGTTTTTAATAATCCCTAAGTATTAAATGTTTTTTTAATTCACTCTTAATGATACTTAATTATTGCTTACTATGTTGACCAATATATTTTGCTATAAATCTTACTGTAAAATCAGGTAATATCCTAAAAAGTACTTTAATGTTTTTATCCTGCAATGCTCTTTCAAAAACATACTTAGCTAAATCAAATCCACTTTCATTACTTTTATAATTTAAAAAGTATGGATTTTGTTTAAAAAATACTCCCGTATCATAATATCTTTTATAAAGCTGTTTATAGGTAAATTTATGAGAATGATAAACTTCAGAGTCTGCACAATATTTTATTCTATATCCTGCATTAATAAGCTTATATGCAAAATACATATCCTCATTTGTCGGCATATCCTTTCCATCATATGCATTAAGCTCCCAATATACTTTTGATAATACTGCTGATGATGCATCTGAATAAAAAAATGTGCGTATTTGATATTGGTGTATATCTTTTTTAGATACTATCCTTGATTCTGATGGATAATTTCGTTCTCTAGTATACTTTTCTATACTATTATCTTCACCTATTTGACGACTAAAGCTTGCCTCACATTCACCATTAATTATTGGATTGATTAGGTTTTGAAGCCACATGTTGTTTTTTATTTTTATGTCCTGGGAAATGAATACTATTATATCTCCATTAACTTTTGAAGCCATCATTTCTCGTGTTCTGCTGTGAGAATAATTTTGTGGTTCAATTAGTATGTAATTGCAATTTAGCTTTTTTAATATCTTTTCACTATTATCTGTAGATTTTGTTAGTGTATATACTACCTCTACTAATTGTTTATCATTTAATTTTTGCTTCAAAAGATTATCATATAATTTTTCTATATATGCTTCCCCATTATATACTGGACAAATTATTGATATAATCACTCCTTATTCCATTCCTCCTATCTTACTTATATATTACGCGTTGTGCTAGTTAAAATAGAAAAAAACTCTAACAAAAATCAATCATTTCCATTAAAATATAATTAACAACAAAAACTTAATAAGGAGATGATTTAA
>NZ_JABAGC010000033.1 GCF_012843905.1 Clostridium sp. SM-530-WT-3G | reverse complement strand
GAGAGCCCAAATCTATGATTTGGTTGCTCGAACTTACTCAGCGAACGCAGTGAGTCGAGTTTCCTCATCAGAGAGCCCAAATCTATGATTTGGTTGCTCGAACTTACTCAGCGAACGCAGTGAGTCGAGTTTCCTCATCAGAGAGCCCAAATCTATGATTTGGTTGCTCGAACTTACTCAGCGAACGCAGTGAGTCGAGTTTCATATACATCTATTATACCCGAACATATATTCTTATAAAAGTGGAAAATTATACAAAAATAAAAGTGTAATAAATTAATTTTAGGCAGCTAGAAATTTAGCTGCCTGTGTACCATAAGATTAATGTTTAGAATTATTATTTCTAATATTACCATTATTCATCATCATGGTATTTCTATTCTGATTATTCAGCATAGGGTTTCGGTTCATACCCATATTAGGGCCATTCATAAGCATACTTAACAAAGGATTCATATTATTCATACCCATATTAGCATTATTAACAGGCATTGAATTATTATTCATGTTAGGATTCATTCCGTTATTCATACCCATAAACATATTCATAAGAGGATTTCCTCCCATCATGTTTTGGTTTATTCCTCCACCAAGTCCACCCATAAGAATATTTAATAAAGGATTTTCTCCCATTGGTGTGTTCATTCCACCTTGGTTGTTCATCATGCCACCCATGCCAGGAAATAAAGAGCTTAATAACATATTTAAAAGTGGATTCATTTTTTCACCTCATATTAAATTAGTATTTATTATAATCTATTGTCATATTGATTGAAACGATACAGAAAAGATTTAAAATAATTGATAAATTTTTATGAAGAGTTATGATTCGCCTATATGCAATAAATCGAAGGATGAATATTATGGGAAAATATAGTGTTTTATGAAGGCGGAGTATCATATAAAGAAAAATTATTAAAGCCAAAAGAGGTGATATATACCAAGCTTTTAAAGAGATATAATCTAATAAAAGAAGAGACAGTATTTATAGATGATACTGAGGAAAATGTGTTAAAGGCTAAATACTAGGTATTAACGGCATATTTAAAAAAAATAATCAGTATCTTAGTGAGGAATTAGAAAAATTTAATATTAATATCTAAAATGTTTACATAATTTTGCCTGTATAATTGTAACCATATACTTTAAATGATATAATATATTTATCTCGATAAATTAGTAAAATGTAAAAAATATAGTGAGGGGAATGGAAATGAATTATATCGGTGTTGATTTAGGGGGAACAAATATTGTTGTAGGTTTAGTTGATGAAAATGGTAAAATAATAAAATCACTTCATAGACCTACAGAAAAAGAAAGAGGAGTAGAACCTATTTTTGATGACATCTTTGATATGTGCAATGAGTTAATCAATGAATTTAAATTAGATAAGACTAATTTAAAAGGTGTTGGTATAGGTATACCAGGAACAATTGACGATAAAAATTGGGTAGTAGTATATTCAAACAATATCAGAATTGATAACTTTAATGTAAGAGAATATGCTAAAGGAAAATTAGATGCTGAAATAAGAATGGCTAATGATGCTGACTGTGCTGCACTTGGAGAAGTTGTTGCAGGAAACGCAAAAGGATGCTCAGATGCTGTTGTAGTTACTCTAGGAACTGGAGTAGGCGGTGGAATCATAATTGGTGGAAAAATATTTGCAGGATTCCATCCAGGTGGAGCAGAAATTGGTCATATAGTTATAGAAAAAGATGGAAGAGCATGTAGTTGTGGAAATCATGGATGTTTTGAAGCTTACTCATCTGCAAGCGCTTTAATTCTTGCTGCTAAAAAGAAAGCAGAAGAAAATAAAGACTCTCTTCTTTACAAATTAGTAGAAGGTAATTTAGAAAAAATGAATGCTAAAGTACCTTTTGATGCAGCACAAGCTGGAGATAAGGTTGGTCAAGAAGTTATTGAAGAATATTTAGACTACTTAGCAATAGGTATTGCTAACCTTATAAACATCTTTAAGCCAGAAGAAATTCTTTTAGGTGGCGGAGTATCTAAGCAAGAAGAAAACTTAACAGTTCCATTAACTGCAAAAGTTAAGGAGTTAGTTTATGGTGGAGATATGCCAACAGTTATAAAGGTTGCTAGTCTTGGAAATGATGCAGGATTAATTGGAGCAGCAATGCTTAATAAATAGTTGTTATAATACTATAAATTTATTTCGTTAATTTATTTATTAAAATCCTACAGTTTTATATTTTTAAAGCTGTAGGATTTCTTTTTACACTTTATCTAATGAGTGATAAAATCATATAGAGAATAGTATTAATTATATGTGGAAAATTTAATATATGATAATATTGGATTTTATATGTTTATAATAAATTTATAAATGCGAATAGGTGATTTATTATTAGGATAAGGAGATGTATAAATGAGTGATTTAAAAGATTTGAAAGATTTAACTAAAGCAAAAGCAGAAGAAGAAAGAAAAGTATTACAAGATAAAATAATAGAAAGACTTAAATCTATAAAAAGAGATGGAATAGATGATCTTATTAAATATCTTTTAGAAAGAACAGATTACTTTACAGCGCCAGCGTCTACAAAGTTTCATTCAAATTTTGATGGTGGGTTAGCATTTCATTCAAATAATGTAGTAGAACTTTTAATACAAAAGAATGAACAATATAAGCTTGGATTAAGCCTTGATACAATTTATCTTACTGGTTATTTACATGATTTATGCAAATGTAATATATACGAAAAGACTATGAGACTAAAGAAAGATGAAATGACTGGAAAGTGGATTGGATATGCTTCATATGAAATAAATGAAAATGTACCTTTAGGTCATGGTGAAAAGAGTGTTATTTTACTACAACAATTTGTAAAGCTTACACTTGAAGAATGCTTAATGATAAGATGGCATATGGGTGCATACATTCCTAAAGAAGACTATAGAGATTATAATAAAGCAATTGAAATGTATAAGTCTGTATTAGCATTTACCAATGCAGATGCAGAAGCTTCACATTTCTTAGAAGAAGTTAGAGAACCTGAATTGTACAAAATAGAAGAATATAATCAATTCGTAAAAGAAAGAGCAATGAGAAATAAAAATAAAGCATAATTTATACGAAAAAAGTATTGTGTGGAAAAAGAACTGCTAGAATCATAAGCAGTTCTTTTTGTTTAATTATTTTATCTCAGACGTATAAAAACTTTCAACTTTGATTGACTGATTATAATCTCCAAAATTCTTACCAAATAAAGTGAAGCCTCCAGGATTTTTGGTGTTTGTTGGAACAGAAAATTTAAAGGAAATTGTACTTGAATAATCAATATTTAAATCTTGTATAGTTGTTTCAGAAATTTTAAAACCTCCATCAATAAAAGTTCCTTTATCAGTAATAGAGAGTATTTTCAGCCTACCGTATTGATTACAGAAATCTGGCCACCAATCAGGATTGAACCTACCTTTTCTATCACCAAAATCACCAGGACTTACCCAAAAACCTAATGGAATATTATTTATTGAAAAATAGATATCAGATGGATAATCATTGTTAAAACCAGGACATTCAGAAGAGATTTCAAAGGAAATTTCTAGTTTAGTTATAAATTGTCCTGCAATTAAGTGATTTGGTAGATTGTATTCTACATAACCAGTTGTAAACCATAATATATCTGCATTAAAGTGATCTGGAAAAAAGAAATAACGTGGGTCATCAAATTCTCCAATTATTTCATTTGAAGTAGAAAGACCACATGTTGGCTCTATAGAACATGAAGAGTAATACCCAACGGAAATTTCATCAATATAAGATTTTTTTTCTGTATTCTGAGGAAGCAGATTAATAGTGATTATATCATGGACTGGTTTACAAATTTTCATTGAACCACGTTTTCCAGACATAGTATGTATTTCTATAAGTCCTGCCTCCTGAAGTTTTTTTATATGAAGAGATATGGCACTATTAGTAAGGTTCAGCATACTTGCTAAATCATTTAAATTTTTATCTCCATCTTCATAAATTATTTCCATAATTTTAAGCCTCATAGGAGCGCTTAAAGCTTTTATAACATTACTTGCATCTTTAAGTGAATTAAAATATAGCATAGATAATCCCCATTTCTAAAGAAAAATAAATTAAGTCTAAAAAATTATAAGTGCATTATAGTAAATATACATGAATTTGTAAAATTTAATTTCCAAAATATTATTGACTATACAATAAATGTATATTATATTTAAGATAAGTTCAATAAAAAATTTAATATTAAAGTAAATACTTAAATAAATGGAATGAGAGGGGAGCTTATTGTGAGTAAATTAGTAATTAATACACATAACAAAAAGGGAAAGATTAATAAAGAAATTTATGGGCATTTTTCTGAACATTTAGGAAGATGCATTTATGAAGGAATATATGTTGGAGAAAATTCACCTATACCCAATGTAAACGGTATGAGGAAAGATGTAGTACAAGCACTGAAAGAAATAAAAATTCCTGTTCTTAGATGGCCAGGTGGATGCTTTGCTGATGAATATCATTGGAAAGATGGTATAGGAGTAAAAGAAAATCGTAAGAAGATGATTAATACTCACTGGGGTGGAGTAGTTGAAGATAATAGTTTTGGAACACATGAATTTATGGAATTATGCAGACAGCTTGAATGTGAGCCTTATATAAATGGAAATCTAGGAAGTGGAACTGTTCAAGAAATGTCTGAATGGGTTGAGTATTTGACTTTTGATGGAGTTTCTCCTATGGCTGATGAAAGAAAGAAGAATGGACATGAAGAACCTTGGAAGGTAAAATTCTTTGGCGTAGGTAATGAAAACTGGGGTTGTGGAGGAAATATGACTCCTGAATTTTATGGAAATATGTATAGAAGATATCAAACATATTGCAGAAATTATGGGGATAATAAATTATTTAAAATAGCATGTGGACCTAATAGTGACGACTATGATTGGACAGAAGGTGTTATGAAGGTAGCAGCAAACTTTATGGATGGGCTTTCATTACATTACTATACAGTTCCAGGAGTATGGGACCATAAAGGATCTGCAACTGTATTTGATGATAATGAATGGTATGAAACTTTAAGAAAGACTTTATACATGGAAGAATTAATAGATAAGCATACTGAAATAATGAATAAGTATGACAAAGAAAAGAGAGTAGGATTAATAGTTGATGAATGGGGTGGCTGGTATGATGTAGAACCAGGTACTAATCCAGGATTCTTATATCAACAAAATACAATGAGAGATGCTATTATGGCTGGAATTAATTTGAATATATTTAATAAGCACTGTGATAGAGTTAAAATGGCCAATATAGCTCAAGTAGTAAATGTACTTCAATCAGTTGTATTAACTGAAGGAGAAAAGATGGTATTAACTCCTACTTACCATGTATTTAATATGTATAAGAACCACCAAGAGGCTACATTAGTAGATAGTTTTGTTGAAACAAAATCTATA
Source organism: Clostridium sp. SM-530-WT-3G (assembly GCF_012843905.1). GTDB lineage: Bacteria > Bacillota > Clostridia > Clostridiales > Clostridiaceae > Clostridium. The sequence goes on along the minus strand of NZ_JABAGC010000033.1, from coordinate 32,393 downwards.
GGAATAGAAGATAATATGGTTCCAAACTTAAGTGAATCAGCATCTATAGATGGACAAGGAAGATTAAATATTACATTAAATAACTTATCTATAACTGAAGATTATGATATTGAAGGAATAATTTTAGATAAGGATATTCATTGTGTAAAAGCTCAAATATTAACTAATGATATGAATGCTCATAACACTTTTGACAATCCAGATGTAGTAAAACCAGTTGAATTTACAGATTTTAAGGTTACAGAAAAGGGATTAAACTTTAAGATTCCAGCTTGTAGCGTAATAAGTTTTGTTGTGGAGTAGAGTATGAATCAAAGATACTGCAGAAAATGCTTATTAGATAAGGTTTTTGAAGAGGATGAGTATAAAAATCTTCAGGATTATTTGAGTAGTATAGATGAAGAAATAAAGACTGATGAATCTGAATATAAAAAAAGATTAGATATATGTACAAACTGTGATAATTTATTTAATGGCATGTGCAGAATTTGTGGCTGCTTTGTTGAAATGAGAGCGGCAGTAAAGAAAAACTATTGTCCAGATATTAAAAAATTATGGTAGAAAAGTAAATTAAAAAAGGTGATAAACTTAATATAATAAATTAAGTTTGTCACTTCTTTTAATATTTAAATTTATAAACTTTTATTCAGAAACAATAAAGCTGAAAAATAGAATTTAAATTTATTTCTGTAAAGTAAGTGATGAAAATGAATAAAAATGAGTTTGCTATAACACCACCTATGGGATGGAATAGTTGGGATGTTTATGGGGCAAGTGTTACAGAAGATGAAGTTAGAAAAAATGCAGAATATATGGCTGAAAATTTAAAGGAGTATGGATGGGAATATGTTGTAGTTGATATTCAGTGGTATGAACCTAAAGGAGAATCATGCTACTATAATGCATTTACTGAATTAAATATGGATGAATATTCTCGTCTTATTCCTGCTGAAAATAGATTTCCTTCATCTAAAGGAGGCAAAGGTTTTAAACCGTTAGCAGATTATATTCATGAACTTGGTTTAAAGTTTGGAATACACATAATGAGAGGAATACCAAGGCAGGCTGTTCATAATAATACTAAGATTTTAGGAACAGATGTTACAGCACGTGAAATTGCATCTACAGATTCAATTTGTAGATGGAATACAGATATGTATGGAGTTGATTCAAGGAAAAAGGGAGCTGCAGAATATTATGAATCATTGATAAAGCTCTATTCAGAGTGGGGAGTAGATTTTATAAAAATGGATGATTCATCTTGTGCAGAAATAGGTGATGTTCCTTATTTTGCTGGTGAAATAGAACTTATAAGAAAAGCAATTGATGAAAGTGGAAGAGAAATTGTACTTAGTCTATCTCCAGGGCCTACTTCTCTAGAATCAGCACAGCATGTTATGAAGAATGCTAATATGTGGAGGATGACAGGTGATTATTGGGACAGATGGAGTGACTTATATAATGAATTTGAAAAATGTAGAAAGTGGAGCATATACTCTGGTCCAGGTCATTGGCCAGATGCAGATATGCTTCCAATAGGTCGTCTTGGAATAAGAACAGATAAAAACGATAATTATGGTATTGGCAGAATGACTAGATTTACTAAAGATGAGCAGATAATGATGATTTCTTTATGGTGCATGTTTAGATCACCATTAATGATTGGAAGTGAATTGACTCAAATTGATGAGTGGACTTTGAGTTTGATTACTAATAGTGAAGTTTTAAAAATATTAAATGATTCACAAAATGGATATGAAGTTTATAGAAAAGATGATAAAGTAGTGTGGTTTGCAGAAGATAGGAATGGAAGTGTATATATAGGACTATTTAACTTGCGAGAAGTTAAAGAAAATATAGGTGTGGATTTAAAAGAATTAGGAATGGATGCGGTTTATATTGGCAGAGATTTATGGAGCCATGAGGACATAGGAAATATAAAAGATAAATTAGAATTTCAGATAAATCCACATAGTTGTAGATTGATAAAGTTATATAAATAAAACATTATATAATACCAAAATATAAAAATAGTCTATGTGGATGAGAGCACATAGGCTATTTCTATTCATTGAGAAAATTAGTGTTTTGACATTCTTAAAAATATATTTGTATTTTTGTTATAACTAAAAAGTATATATAAATAAATTAAATGATATTTACTACAAATATGGTTCTTAAAAAATATAAAAAAGTAAAAAATACTCATCTATTTTTTAAAATTATTATTGAAAAATAGAAAAATACTATATAAAGAGTTATAAAGTATACAAGAAAGAATCATTTTTAGGGGTGATTTTGTAATATTATAAAAAAATAACAAAACTGCAAGTTGAGTTATATTCAGCGTTTTAGCCTTTTGTTTTCAAAAATATAAAAAATAATAACAAAAATAGTAGCATTTTTGTAATAAATATAGTAAAATGTACAATGTTGTTAAATAGAAAAACTAAACTTTAAGTTAAGTAATATTAAGGTTATAAATACTAAACTTAAAAAATAGTATATAGTAATATAAGCAGAAAGATAAAGGTATATTAATAAGAAAGGCTGTGATGTTAGGGTTGGAAAATAAGTTGAAGTTATATGGCTTTAACAATCTCACCAAAACACTTAGCTTTAACATCTATGATGTATGCTATGCGAAAAGTGAGCGAGAACAGAAGGATTATATTGCATATATAGATGAGCAGTATAATTCCGAAAGACTTACAAAAATTTTATGTGATGTAACAGATATAATAGGGGCTCATGTTCTAAATATATCAAAACAAGATTATGAACCTCAGGGAGCAAGCGTTACTATTTTAATAGCAGAAGAGGCGATGATAGGAAGGCTTAGCGAAGATGATAAAAATGCTATAACAATTGCTGATAAAAATGAAACTGTTGTAGCTCATTTGGATAAAAGTCATGTCACTGTGCATACTTATCCAGAGTATCATCCACAGAATGCAATAGCTACGTTTCGTGTAGATATTGACGTGTCAACATGTGGTGAAGTATCTCCACTAAATGCTCTAAATTATCTTATAGGCAGTTTTGATTCAGATATTATCACTATGGATTATAGAGTACGTGGATTTACAAGAGATGTTGATGGTAAAAAATTATTTATAGATCATAATATTACATCAATTCAAGACTATATTGATGCTGAAACATTAAAAAAATATGATGCTATGGATATTAATGTTTATCAGTCAAATCTATTTCATACTAAGATGTTAATTAAAGAAATGGAATTACAAAATTATCTGTTTAACAGAGATGTTTATGAAATAAGGCCTAAGGAAAGGCTGGAAATAGAAAAGAATTTGAGACAAGAAATGATAGAAATTTTTAGTGGGACAAATATTTATTCATAGGAAGGTGATTTTAGAAATGGATGAGAAAAAAGAAAGCATGGATTTTAATGATAAACATTCTAAGGCACCTATTTATGAAGCACTTATTAACTATAAAAAAGCAAGGGTAGTTCCTTTTGATGTTCCAGGGCATAAGCAGGGGCGAGGAAATCCAATGCTTAAAGATTTTTTAGGAGAACAATGTTTATCTGTAGATGTTAATTCAATGAAACCTCTTGATAACTTATGTCATCCTACATCAGTTATAAAAGAGGCAGAAGAGCTTGCAGCAGATGCTTTTAAATCAAAACATGCATTTTTAATGGTAAATGGAACTACATCAGCTGTACAAGCTATGGTTATGAGTGTCTGTAAAAAAGGCGAAAAGATAATAATGCCTAGAAATGTTCATAGAAGTGCAATTAATGCTTTAGTAATAAGTGGTGCTGTTCCAGTTTATATAAATCCAGGAGTAAATAAAAAATTAGGAATACCTCTTGGAATGAAAGTTGAAGATGTTGAAAGAGCAATTAAAGAAAATCCAGATGCAAAAGCAGTTTTAGTAAACAATCCAACTTATTATGGAATATGTTCAGATTTAAAAAGAATTACAGAAATAGCACATGCTCATGGAATGTATGTACTTGTAGATGAGGCACATGGAACACATTTTTACTTTGGTGAAAATATGCCTATATCAGCTACAGCAGCAGGTGCTGATATGGCTGCTGTAAGCATGCATAAAACAGGAGGATCCTTAACTCAAAGTTCATTTTTACTTTTGAATTGTGATTTAAATGTTGGGTATGTAAGACAGATAATAAACTTAACTCAAACTACCAGCGGATCGTATCTATTAATGTCTTCTCTTGATTTGGCTAGAAGAGATCTTGTACTTAATGGTAAAGAAATATTTAACAAGGTCACAAGATTAGCAGAATATGCAAGGCATGAGATAAATAAGATTGGTGGATATTATGCTTATTCAGAGGAACTTATAGATGGTAATGAAGTTTTTGATTTTGATAAAACAAAACTTTCTATATTTACAAGAGACATTGGACTAGCTGGAATAGAAGTTTATGACCTTCTTAGAGATGAGTATGGAATTCAAATTGAATTTGGAGATATAACAAATATACTAGCTATAATTTCAGTTGGAGACAGAGAACTTACTCTTGAAAGGCTTATATCAGCACTTTATGAAATAAAGAGATTATATTCAAAGGATAAAGCAGGAATGTTTGATCATGAATATATAAATCCAGAAGTTATATGTACTCCACAGGATGCATTTTATTCAGAGAAGGTTTCAATTCCTATGAATGAGAGTGACGGAAGAATATGTGCAGAATTTGTTATGTGTTATCCACCAGGTATTCCTATATTAGCACCAGGTGAAAAGATAACAAGAGAAATTCTAGATTATATAGAATACGCAAAAGAAAAGGGATGCCTTCTTACAGGAACAGAAGATATAAAGATTGAAAATATTAATGTCTTAGTGGAGGAGGAAGTACTTGCAGTTAACAGTTAACAATTAACAGTTTGAGTTGGGAGTTATCAGTGTTTAGTTTAGTGATTTGATAAAATTAAGTGTTTAATTTTGAATTATTATTTAAATATTAGTGTGGAAAATGTGAAAGTTATAAACAATAATTAACAAATATATACTTGCATATTGTGGAAAACTAATTTTAGATGTTGATAACTTTTGATATTTTAAATGTTATTATGCAATGAAAATATAGATATGGAATTATGGTATACAGAACAACATACTAAAAATGTAAGATTTTCTATAAAAGTAGATAAGGAATTATATAGTGAACAAACTGAATTTCAAAGAATAGATATTCTTGAATCAAAAGAATTTGGAAGGTTCTTTACACTTGATGGACTTATGATGGTAACTGAAAAAGATGAATTTATTTATCATGAAATGATAGTACATGTTCCTATGGCAGTAAATTTAAATATTAAAAAAGTTTTAGTAATTGGTGCTGGAGATGGTGGTACTATACGTGAACTAACTAAATATAAGACCATAGAAAAAATAGACATGGTTGAAATTGATAAAAGAGTAGTTGAGGTATGTAAAGAATATCTTCCTCAGACAGCATGTAAGCTAGATGATGAAAGAGTAAATATATTTTATCAAGATGGATTAAAGTTTGTTCGTGGAAAAGAAAGTGAATATGACCTTATTATAGTAGATTCAACTGATCCATTTGGACCAGGAGAAGGACTTTTCACTAAAGAGTTTTATGGAAACTGTTATAAAGCATTAACAGAAGAAGGCATATTAGTTAATCAGCATGAGAGTCCATATTATGCGGATTATGCAAAAGCTATGAAAGATGCTCATGAAAAGATACAAGGAATATTCAAGGTACATAAAGTCTATCAAGCCCATATTCCAACGTATCCTTCTGGACATTGGTTATTTGGATTTGCATCTAAAAAATATGATCCAATTAAGGATATTAATGCTGACGAATGGAACAAGCTTGACTTAAGGACAAGCTATTATAATACAGAATTACATTTGGGATGCTTTGCATTACCAACATACGTAAAAAAACAGTTGAAAATTGATTAGATGGGGGATGTTTAAAATGGGAAGAGCTTTAATAATTGGTGCAGGTGGAGTTGCAAGTGTTGCAGTTCATAAGTGTTGTCAAAATTCAGAGGTGTTTGAAGAAATATGTATTGCAAGTAGAACATTATCTAAGTGTGATGCATTAAAAGAAAAATTACAAGGTGGAAAAACTAAGATACAAACAGCAAAGGTTGATGCTGATAATGTAGATGAATTAATAGCATTAATTGAAAAATTTAAACCAGATGTTGTTATTAATCTTGCACTTCCATATCAAGACTTAACAATAATGGATGCATGTTTAGCTACTAAGGTTCACTATGTTGATACAGCAAACTATGAACCACTTGATACAGCTAAATTCGAATATAAATGGCAATGGGCTTATAGAGAAAAGTTTGAAAAGGCAGGAATAACAGCTTTACTTGGAAGTGGATTTGATCCAGGAGTTACAGGTGTATTCAGTGCTTATGCTCAAAAACATTATTTTGATGAAATTAATTATATAGATATAGTTGATGCAAATGCTGGAGATCATGGATATCCATTTGCTACTAACTTTAATCCTGAAATAAATATAAGAGAAATTACTGCAAAGGGAAGCTACTGGGAAGATGGAAAATGGGTTGAAACTGAACCATTAGAATTAAAACAGGTTTATGATTTACCACAAATAGGACCAAAGGATATATATTTACTTCATCATGAAGAATTAGAATCTTTAGGACAAAATATCAAGGGGATTAAGAGAATAAGATTCTGGATGACATTCTCTGAGAAATATTTAACTCACTTAAAAGTTCTTGAAAATGTAGGTATGACTTCAATTGAACCAATTGAATTTGAAGGACAAAAAATAGTACCATTACAATTCTTAAAAGCAGTATTACCAGATCCAGCATCACTTGGACCAAGAACTAAAGGTAAGACTAATATAGGATGTATATTCCAAGGAAAGAAAGATGGAAAAGACAGAACTTATTATGTTTATAATGTATGTGACCATCAAGAATGTTATAAGGAAGTTGGTTCTCAAGCAATATCATATACTACAGGAGTTCCAGCTATGATTGGCGCAAGCATGATATTAAAAGGATTATGGAATAAACCAGGGGTTCATAACATAGAAGAATTTGATCCAGATCCATTCATGGAAGAACTAAATAAGTGGGGATTACCTTGGGTAGAAGATTTTAACCCAACACTTTTAAAATAATTTATATATGAAATTGAGTGCTGCTATGATTTTAGAAACATGGCAGCATTTATTTAAGAAAGTAGGAAGATAATTGTTTAGTAATATTGATATAAATAAATTGCCATCACCATGCTATTTGGTTGATGAAAGATTATTAGAAAAGAATCTTAAGGTTTTAGATTATGTTCAACAGAAAAGTGGAGCTAATATAATTTTGGCATTAAAGGGATTTTCAATGTTCTCAACATTTCCTTTAGTTGCTAAGTATTTAAAAGGTGTTACATCTAGTTCACTATTTGAAGCAAAACTTGGATATGAAGAGATGGGAAAGCAAGTACATATTTACGCAGCTGCTTATAGAGAAGATGAGTTTGATGAAATAATGAAATATTGTGACCATATTGTTTTTAATTCATTTAACCAGTGGAAACTTTATAGGGATAAAATTAAGAAATATAATACTGAAAATAATAAGAAAATTGAATGTGGAATAAGAATAAATCCTGAGTATTCAGAAATAGAAACAGATATATATAATCCATGCTTTAAGAATTCAAGAATGGGAGTTACTTTAGAAAACTTTGAAGAGGATGAGCTTGAAGGAATAGATGGGTTGCATTTTCATACAATGTGTGAACAGAATTCAGATACATTAGAGCGTACGCTAAAAGTGGTTGAAGATAAGTTTGGAAAATATCTTTATAAAATGAAATGGCTTAACTTTGGTGGTGGACATCATGTTGCCAAAAGTGGCTACGATGTGGAAAAGCTTATTAACTGTATAAATTATATGAAAGATAAATATGATGTTGATATTTATCTTGAACCAGGTGAAGGAGTTGCTATAAATACAGGATTTTTGGTTGCAACTGTGTTAGATGTTATAAAAAATGGAATGAATATAGCTATATTAGATACTTCTGCTGCATGTCATATGCCTGATGTACTAGAAATGCCTTACAGACCAGAAATAATTAATAGTGGAAAACCTGATGAATACGAATATACTTATAGACTTGGAGGGCCTACTTGCCTAGCTGGGGATATAATTGGGGATTATTCATTTAAGGAACCATTAAAGGCTGGGGATAAATTAATTTTTTGTGATATGGCCCATTATTCTATGGTTAAAAATAATACTTTTAATGGGATAAATCTGCCTGCTATTATTAAGTATAGTGAAAAAAATGGAGTAGAAGTAATAAGAGAGTTTAAATATGAAGACTTTAGAAACAGGCTTTCTTAGATGATTAAGTAGTTTGAATAATTGAGATAAGGTAAAAAATTCGTATAAAAAATAGCTATTATGGGGGTAATTAATGAATAAGAATATTGAAACATTTATAGGATGTGATAATAATTATAATGAATCAAAGATTGTAATTTTTGGTGCACCATTTGATTCAACAACATCCTTTAGGCCAGGAACTAGATTTGCAAGTAAGGCTATGAGAAGTGAGTCTTTTGGAATAGAGACATACAGTACTTATCAAGATAAAGACTTAGAAGATATATGTGTTTTTGATGGAGGAGACCTAGAACTTCGATTTGGAAGTCCTGAAAGTGCATTAAGTGATATTGAGGAGTTTACATCAAAAATAGCAAAAGATAAAAAAATTCCTTGTATGATAGGTGGAGAACATCTTGTTACTTTAGGTGCATTTAGAGCTGTAGCAAAGGAATATCCAGATATACATGTGATGCATTTTGATGCACATGCTGATTTAAGAGATGAATATTTAGGTCAGGAATTATCTCATGCAACAGTAATGCATAGAGTTTGGGATATAGTTGGAGATGATAGAATATTTCAATTTGGAATAAGATCTGGAGATAGAAGTGAGATTTATTGGGGAAAAGATCATGTATTCACAAACAAATTTAATTTTAATAGATTGGAAGAGGTTGTTGAAAAATTAAAAGATAAGCCTGTATATTTCACAATTGATTTAGATGTTTTAGATCCTTCAGTATTTCCAGGGACAGGAACACCAGAAGCGGGAGGAGTTACATTCATGGAATTGTTAGGTGCAATTCTTAAAGTTTCTAAACTTAATATTGTAGGAATGGATGTAAATGAATTAAGTCCTATATATGATCAAAGTGGAAGCTCAACAGCAACAGCATGTAAGGTGTTACGTGAATTGCTTTTAGCAGTATATTAAGTAAAGATTTATAGTGAAAAAGCTTAGCATTAGTAGTTTAAAATTACTGTGTTAAAGCTTTTTTATTTTTAACATTATTTCTAAAGGTTGAAGTTTCTCTTTAGTGATTATTTTAGAATTAAATAATATGGGTTAAGTAAGAGTTAAATTAAGCTTATATATTAAAGGTATTTTTTAATATAGGAGCTTAATTAATTTTAACAATTATTTTACATTTTTTTACTTTATCATAAAGGGCACTTAACAAAATCAATATATATTAATGTTATAGAAAAAAATAATATTATTAGGAGGTAATGTTAAGAATGAATAAAACTGCAAGAAAAATAATTTTAGGAATACTAACTTTAGCAATAGTAAGTGGTATTGGATATAATCTAAATTCAAGAGTTAATACAATTAATCAAAAGGTAAGTGCGTCAGTATCTCAAAATTATGAAGGGAAAAAGCCTAAATATATTTTTATGTTTATTGGTGATGGAATGAGTTTTCCTCAAATTCAAGTTACAGAATATTTTAATGGTGTAAAAAGTAAAGGACCCATTAATGCAAGTCAAGGAAATTATCCTACTAATGAAAAACTTTCTTTTATGAATTTTCCAGTAACAGGAACAGTAACAACTTATGATTCTACATCACTGTGTCCAGATTCAGCATCTACTGCAACTTCACTTTCAACAGGAAACAAAACGTTAAGTAGTGTAATAAATATGGATGAAACTAAAACAAAGTCATACGAAACTATAACTGAAAAATTAAAGAAACAGTTAGGATATAAAATAGGAATAGTATCTTCTGTAAATATAGACCATGCGACACCTGGAGCATATTATGCTCATGTACCTGCAAGAAGTAAATATTATGATATGGGGCTTCAATTAGTTGATAGTGATTTTGATTATTTTGCAGGTGGTAAATTTCTATCTGATGATTCTAAAGAAGTAAAAGAACAAGGGAAGCCTAAAATTGCTGATTTAGCAAAGGAGAAGGGATATAAGATAGCAGATACTAAAGAAGAAATTACAAGTTTAAAGAAAGGTGATGAGAAAGTTATTGCTATTTGCCCTGAAAATGAAGTTGAAAAGGAGAGTGGAGCATTAAAATATAGTATAGATAGAGATGAAAGTGAATTATCATTAGCTGATTATACTAAAAAGGGGATTGAATTATTAAATAATGATACTGGATTTTTTATGATGGTTGAAGGAGGAAAGATTGACTGGGCTGGTCATGCTAATGATGCAGCAAGTACTATAAATGAAGTTAATTCATTCAACGATGCAGTGCAAGAAGCTATAGATTTTTATAATGAGCATCCAGATGAAACACTTATATTAGTAACTGGTGACCATGAAACTGGTGGACTTACACTAGGTTTTGCAGGTACAAATTATGAGACTTATTTACAAAACTTATCCAATCAGAAATTATCGTATACTGACTTTGATAGGTATATAGCTAAATATAGGGAAAATAAGACTTCATTTGATGATGCTATGAAAGATGTAGAAAGATTATTCGGATTAAAAAGAGCTGGAAGTGCAGGAGATTCTACTAAGGGAGGAATGGTATTAACTTCTGAAGAAGAGGCAAGGATTAAAGCATCATATGAAAAAAGCATGACTGCAAAAGAGGATAGGAAATTAGATCAAAATGAAACAGTAATGTATGGGTCTTATGAACCATTTTCAGTAACTCTTACACATATACTAAATAATAAATCAGGAGTATCATACAGTTCATACAGTCATACAGGAATACCTGTTGCATTAATGGCTAAAGGGGTTGGTCAGGAAATGTTTAATGGATATTATGACAATACAGATGTATTTAAGAAGTTAAAAGAAATAACAAAAGTTGATTAGTATAAAGGAGTTTTCTAAATAAAAATATTATATTTAAAGGGGGATTAAATATAATATTATTTCTATAAAGAGGAGAATAGAATGTTAAAAGATACTAATAGGCGCAATACGATTCCAGTGATAATAACATTAATTTTTATAGTAATAATGATGATATTACCTGATCAATTTCCACAGAAGATATATGAAAATACAGAGAGGGTAAGTGCGAGAATAATTTCAACTGATGAGACCTTTATAATAGAAAATGGACTTATAAAGACAGGAGAACAATTATGTGATGTAGAAATTCTTCAGGGAAAGTTTAAGGGGAAGACAATTACAGCTACTAACAGGTTATCTGGATCACTTGAACAAGATAAAATATTCAGTGAAGGAGATAAGGCCTTGGTAACTGTAGATTATACAGATAATGAAATGCGGGTTGTAACACTGGTAGACCATTATAGGATAAATTATGAGATATTGCTTACTTTCATATTTATAATATTTCTAATAGGATTTTCAGGAGCGGTTGGTATTAAGGCAATACTTTCTTTTATATTTACGATACTTGCCATGTGGAAGATACTAATTCCAATGTTTTTGAAGGGGTATAATCCAGTTGTGGTAGGAATATTAATTACAATTATACTTACAAGTGTGATAATTGGATTGGTTTATGGTATAGACAAAAAGTCATTGGCAGCAATATTAGGTGCATTATCAGGAAGCTTAGTAACTTGTTTTTTATCATTATATTTTGTAAGCAAGTTTAAAATTCATGGTGCTGTTATTCCATATTCTGAGACACTTTTATATTCAGGATATGAAAGTTTAAATTTAACTAAAATTTTTATATCAAGCATATTTATAGCATCATCTGGTGCAGTGATGGATGTGGCTGTGGATATAACATCAGCTGTAGCAGAAGTTATAAATAAAAAGCCTAATATTACAAAGAAAGAAGCTGTAAAATCAGGAATTACTATTGGACGATCAATTATGGGAACTATGATGACAACACTTTTACTGGCATATTCAGGAGGCTATATAGGATTACTTATGGTATTTACTGCTCAAGGAACACCAATAATTAATATATTAAACTTAAAATATGTATCAGCAGAAATACTTCATACATTAATAGGAAGTTTTGGACTTATTACTGTAGCACCTTTTACTGCTATAACAAGTGGGATATTGCTTACAGAAAGATCTAAAAGTACAGTAAAATGCTCTAAAAAGGTATTAAAATTAGAAAATTATTAAAGGGGGATTTGATAGATGATAATTGATTAATTGTCATCTATTTTCTTTGGTGATAAGATCATTATATGTAAAAAAATACTAAAAGATTAGTGATATAAATGGAGGGGTTGTAATGAAAATATCAATAGTATATAGTAGTAGAACTGGAAAAACAGAAAGAGTTGCAAAATTAATAGAAGATGGAGTTAAGAGAGTAGAAGGAATTGAAGTTAAATCTATGAGTTTAGAAAATATAGATAAAGAATTTGTTAATGATTCAGATGGAATTATCTTTGGAACACCAACTTATTATGCGAATATTTCCTGGGAATTAAAGAAGTGGATAGATGAATCAAATGGATATAAATTAGAAGGAAAATTAGGTGCATGTTTTGCTACTGCAAACAGTATTGCTGGAGGCGCAGATGTGGCCTTGCTTTCAATAATAAATCAAATTATGGTAAAAGGTATGATGGTTTATTCAGGAGGAACAGCATTTGGAAAACCTAAGACTCATTTAGGATATGTTCATATAAATGAAATTTCTGAAAATGAAGATGAAAATGCAAGAATATTTGGTGAGAGAATAGCTAAGAAAGTAAAACAAATATTTTAATTGTAGCTTATTATTACGATATGATATATTATAAGGATATAAATTTTTAATATGCGAAAGAGGTGTTATTTATGAACGAAGTTTTAAATAATATTTTAACAAGAAGAAGTATAAGAAAATTTAAGCCAGAACAAATTAAAGATGAAGAATTAGACTTAATCTTAAAAGCAGCTATATATGCTCCAAGTGGTATGAATAAGCAATCTTGGAAGTTTACTGTACTTCAAAATAAAGAAAAGATAGAAGTACTTGCAAAAGTAGTAAGAGAAAAATTAGGTCGTAATGAAGGGTATAATTTTTATGCACCACCAACATTAATTTTAGTATCTAATGATAGAGAGAATTCAAATGGCTTAGCTGACAGTTCTTGCGCATTAGAAAATATTTTCTTAATGGCTAATTCATTAGGTATAGGTTCATGTTGGATTAATCAGCTTAAAACTATATGTGATGAAAAAGAAGTAAGAGAATTACTAAATGAATTTGAAATTCCTGAAAATCATATTGTATGGGGAATGGCTTCTATAGGATACCCAGATCAAGAAGGAATAGTTAAGGAAAGAAAAGAAGGAACAATTAAAATAATAAAATAGATAGATTTTAGTTTTTAAAATTTAATGAATTTTAATGATTTATATCTTAGAAAGCAAAGGAACTGCTCACTTATTAATTATTATAGCCGTTCCTTTTTTCTATATTAGAATTAGTTGAGAAAATTAACCAAAAAGAATACCTGGGAATTTGAAACAGGTATCCTTTTCTAATATATTGTTAAGGTGTATATTTATCTGCTTACTTTTCCTGAACCATCACCATTCATAAGATTTATAACTTCATCTGTGGTTGAAAGGTTTACATCGCCATTTATACTATATTTCAAGCATGAGCCAGCAGTAGCATATTCAATTATATCTTGTTTTGAAAATTCAGAAGTAATAGCATAAATTAATGAGGCACCAAATGCATCTCCACCACCTATATTATCTGCTATGTGAATATTATATTTTTTAGATTTATAAGCTTTTTCACCATCATGTAATAATGCCATCCAGTCTACATCTTCAGCAGTAAATCTATTTCTTAAAATTACACATGAATATTTTAAATCATATTTTTTTACCATTTCTTTTAGTAAAGTTTCTACATCTTTAGCTCCATTAGAAGCTATAGTCATTTCAACTTCTTCAATACTTCCATAACTTACATCACAGTATTGTAAAAGGTCAAGCATAGATTTACTGAATTCTTCAACTCCCCATAAGTTTTCTCTGTAATTTAAGTCAACACTTACTGTTAATCCGTGTTTTTTAGCAGCTTTTACAGCATCTAATGTGATTTGAGCACATTCAGGTGAAAGTGCTGGAGTAATTCCTGAAAAGTGGAACCATTCAGCATCTTTAAATATTTTGTCCCAGTTAAAATCATTTCTTTTAGCTGTTGCTATTGCAGAATCTTTTCTATCATAAACAAGTTTGGCTGGCCTTTGAGATTCACCATTTTCACAGAAATAGAGGCCCATTCTATTACCACCACGCACTATATCTCTAGTATCAACACCATATTTTCGTAGTTCATTAATTGCACATTGAGCTATAGGGTTATCAGGAAGTTTTGTTACATAGCTTGTTTCTTTTCCAAAAGTAGCAAGGGAAGCAGATACATTTGCTTCACTTCCACCATAGAATGCATTAAATTGTTTTGCTTGAGAAAATCTATTATATCCATCTGGTGAAAGCCTTAGCATAATTTCACCTAATGTCACTATTTTACCCATTAAAAATCACTCCTTTAATAAATTAAATATACATTTATTTTTATTGTTAACGTGTTCAAAGTGTTATATGTTAAGTATAAACTAGATAAATGTAAAAATAAACCTTATTTTTAAAATAAAGGGTTGTAAGTTGTTACAAAAATTATTTTAATGAATATTAAAAAATATTTAAAACATAATAAATAATGAATATTGAATTTGTTAATTTTTTATAAAATTATAGTGATTAATATATGTATGGTAAATATTTATATTGACTTAATCTGATAGGAATGATAAGATATAAAAATGTTGAATAAAACATAGTAAAAAGATAGGAATTATAAGAACAATAGAGGAGATAATGATGAATAGTACGTTTTTTACAGAATTTTTGATGATTACCAGTTTTCTTCCAATAATATTCATAGCAATATTATTGGCAATATTCTGTGGAATAAGAGTTATGGAAAAGAAAAAAGTTAAATTTTCCAAACGTATGATAGCAGCTACTGTAATAGGGTTATTATTAGGATTACTAATACAACTTGTTGCTAAATTCCCAGAAGATACTACAAATATAGCATGGATAAATGAAACTATAAAATGGTATGGCTTAGTTGGATACGGCTTTATGGATTTATTAAAGATGCTTGTAGTTCCATTAGTATTCTTTTCAATATTAAGAGTTATTATTAACATGAAAGGTGACCAAAACCTAGGTAAACTTACTTCAAAGTCACTATTTATGCTTCTTGGCACAGCAGCATTAGCAGCTATAGTAGGAATAGTTGTAGGAAACTTATTTAAACTTGGAGTTGGAGAAGTAGCAGTAACATCTCAAAGTCAAATGAAGGAAATAAAACCGGTTGTAGATACTTTAAGAGAACTTTTACCATCTAATCCGGTAAAAGCTATGGCAGATGCTAATATAGTTGGTGTTGTAATATTTGCAGCATTTATTGGCATAGCAATAAAGAGACTTAGCAAAAAGTATGCAGATGTTGTTCAACCAATGGTTGATTTAACAGAAGCTTTATATAAGATAATGACTAGTGTAGCAATGACAGTAATTAAATTTATGCCATATGCTGTAGTAGCATTACTTGCTAATACAATTGCTGGAAGAGGATTACCAGCAATAATAAGTGTTCTAAAGTTTATAGCAGCTACATATGTAAGTATTATAATAGTATTTATAATTCACCTTATCATAGTTGCAGCAAATGGATTAAATCCAATAAAGTACATAAGAAATGTTGCAGAACCATTAATTTTAGCATTTACTTCACGTTCAAGTTTAGGAACTCTTCCAGTTACAATAGAAGCTTTAACTAATAAAGTAGGAATTGATGACGGGGTTTCTAGTTTTGTAGGTAGCCTTGGTGCTAACATGGGTATGAACGGATGTGCTGCAATTTATCCAGCACTTATGGCTGTAACAATTGCAAATATGTCTGGAACACCAATGGATTTTAGTTTCTATGGAATGCTTTTAGTTATTATAGTAATAAGTTCCCTTGGAATAGCAGGACTTCCAGGAACAGCAACAATGGCTGTATCTGTTGTAATTTCAGGTATGGGTATGGGAGCGTTTTTCCCAATGGCAGGAGGAATTCTTGCAATAGATCCAATTTTAGATATGGGACGTACAATGATAAACGTTGATGGATCTATGGTAGCAGCAGTTGCAGTTGCAAAGAGCACTGGTGCATTAGATAAAGAAAAATTTAATAGTTAAAAATAGAAAAGTATAAGAGCCCAGCATGAAACTCATGCTGGGCTTTTTATATACATGAATACAAATGAAGTATATAGCTCATAATAAAAATTTAAATTATACATAAATAAATTTAAGATAATATTAAGATAAATATAAAAAAATTTACAATAAATACAAGTAGGAGGTGCTATAATAAAAATACAAAAAATACCAAACACGCTTTTTATGGAGGAATGAAAAATGAAAATGAAAAAAACTTTATCTATTGTTATGACTGCAACAATGAGCTTGATTACATTTACAGGATGTGGACAAACAACAAATAATTATATGAAAGAAGTAACTAAAACATTAGAATGGGGAGCATGTTCTTCAGAATCAAAGGGAACTTTAAATCTTGAAGCTAATAAAGCTGCACAGAATGTATCTATATCTTTTTCTTCAACAGCATTTAAATCAGGCGATAAATCATATTCAGAGATTAAATTTACAGATCCAAGTGGTGTATTTAATATTCCAGAAATTAAAGCATATACAGATGGAGCAACTGCTTATATAAATAAATCATATTATGAGGGAATATACACAATGATGGGACAGGCGGTTCCAGAAGGATTAAAAAATATTAATGCAGAGTATATTGCAATAGATTCTGGAATGAATAATGTGGAATTAAATAAAATGATGACTGATCCTAATGAAATAATAAAACTTTCTGAATCAATTTTTGGTGATAGCGATATAGATTTACCATATACTCAAAATGGAAGAGAATATACTATGGATCTAGATTCAGATCAAATGGTAGATTTAGGGGTAAAAGGAATAAAGGCTTTATCTAAAAATTTAGATAATGTAAATAATACTTTTGCATTAGAATTAAATGCAGAACAGATAGCAGAAATTAAAAATCAAATTGCATCTGAAGGATTTACACAAGGAGTAACTTCTATAAAGGATGCTATAAAAGGTTCAACAATTTCTTCTAAAGAAGTATTTGAAGATGACAAATATACTTCAGCTTCTAATATTAATATTGAAATTAAAGATTTAGGTAAAGTTTCATTAGTTGTTAATGCTACAAGTACTAAAGCTGAAAATAAAGAAATAAGCTTGCCAACTAGTGTTGCTAAGCTTACTCCAGAGCAATATACTCAATTAATTGGTAATGAACAGCAAGTATCAGTTAATAATTCAGCATTAACTAAAATAGCGGAAGTAACAAAATAATCGAATATATTAATTTTTAGCTAAAGGATTTAAACACTAAGTAAAACATGTATTTATTAGTTTTACTTAGTGTTTTTTAATTTTTCCCCAAAAAGTTATTTGAACATATTGAATTGAACAATATTATCATATCAATGTTCATA
Source organism: Clostridium sp. SM-530-WT-3G (assembly GCF_012843905.1). GTDB lineage: Bacteria > Bacillota > Clostridia > Clostridiales > Clostridiaceae > Clostridium. The sequence continues at coordinate 14,521 of NZ_JABAGC010000033.1, read as the reverse complement.
GTTCATAACAATATGTTCAAGAAAATAATGGTACAAAACTGATTTGTTAGAAAAAACAAGAAAAATGGAAATAACTTGGAATAAATGTTGATAAATAACAAAAAAAGTGCTATAATTAATAATCGAACATATATAAATAAAAACAGTGATAAAAGTATATAAAAATTAATTGAAGAGTTTATGGAATATATGACAAAAGTAAAAAATCTATGAGATATTGAGAAAAAATTAATATATCTAAGTAAACTAGAAGATAAAAAGCAGAAATAACTTAGTAAAAAGATAAAGGTATAAAAGTAAAAAATTATTTAAATTATGGTTCAATATGGTTTAAGAGTAAGTGTAGGAATTACATTATAGAAAACTATGATTGGCATGGGGGAATAATGATTTTTAATAACTATTTTTTAATTGATTTCCTAAGCTATGCATATCAAGGCGGCGTATTTCTTTATGCAGTATCGAAGTGCTTAAGTGAGGATATGAAAATAGATAGGATTAAATGGGTGAAATCTTTCTTGATTTTTATATTGTTAACACTTGGATTAATGCTAATGCTAGATGGAAAATCAATTATTATAATTGAGGCTCATTGTATAGGATTTTTTTTGATATGTGGAACAATTTATAAGGATAAGCTACATGAGGCCATACTTGCATATTCTGCATGTTATTATGAATGCCTTATGTATTCAGCAACTAAGTATGTTCTCTTTGGAGATGGGATTGAATTTACACTTGTAAATTCTATAGTTGTAGTTGTATTAATGGTTGTATATTGGTATGGAGCAAAAAGTGTAGTTGAGGTATATGACGATATAAAGAATAAAGTAAGATATAGATTTTTAATAATTATCTTAAGTTTTGTAGCAGACATTTTCTTAATTATTACTGAAGTTTTATCAATAAGTCATGTGAAATTACTTGAAATATTTATATTTAAAGGATTTGTAGTATTTTTTGTTTTATACTTAATTTTATGTATGATTAGATATTTTAAAGTTAAGAAAACGGTAAATCTGAATTTTAAATTAAATTATATAAATAGAGAACTAAAAAAAATTAAGGACTGTCATGGAAATGCAATTGAGGAGATAAATAATCTATATAAAGAGGGGAAAATAGAAGAAGTAGGTCAGAAGCTTAAAGATATAATTAATAATAATGGGGAAGCCAGTAGTATTGAAGTAAGTAATGAAAAAAGTATTTCTATATTACAGATGACCTTAGTGCAGGCAATTAAAGAAGGCGTAAATGTCAATATAGATGAGAGATATAGCCTTGAAATGGTAGATATAGATAAGATGGAATTATATAGAATAATATTAAATATAACTAATAACGCACGAAGATTTGCTGGAAAAAATGGAATAATAAATGCAAAAACATATAGGGAAGAAGATAATGTAATAATTATTATAGAAAATAATGGACCTAAAATAGAAGAAGATCAGCTGGAAAATATATTTAGTGCTGGATTTACTACAAAAAGAAATTATGATAGAAGTCACGGCTTTGGATTAAATATAGTAAAAGAATTAGTTGAAAAGAATAATGGGCATGTTGAAGTAAGTAGTACAGATTTAATTACAAGTTTTAAAATATCACTACCTTGTGATTAATATATTTTGGGGGTATTATGAGAAGTTTTATATTTTTATGGATTCAATTAATTTTAGAAATACTATGGATTATTAAAATAATTAATATAAATGTGCGTAGTAAAAAAAATATAATAGCTGTAAATATGGTTTTAATCATGTTAAATGCTATTGTTCTTTTGAATATTGGTAATATTTTTAAGACAATGGTACTACTTCATATTATTAATTTAACCTATATTTTTTATTTCTATAAGGAAAATCGGAAAAAGGCTGTAATGTCATACGCAGTAGCATATTTTATTTGTTTATCTATTAATTATCTTCAGATAAATGGTGTGTGTGTGAAAACAATTGAATTTCTTACTAAATGTAAGGTTAAAGTAGATAATTTTTGTTTTATTAATTTTTGCTTTTTTGTCTTATTCATGAGTATAAGTAGTATTTTTTATGACTATATAAAAAGGTATGTTCATGTTATAAGTAAAAATGTAATACTTACTATTTTAATGATTATATCAGGATTCTTTTTGGATATGTTGATAATAGATTCATTTAGTAAAAATATTATTGAGTATAGTGGTGACGGTATTGTTAATGTTATATATACAATAATGATTATAAATAAGATTATGATAATAAATATATTATTATTTACAATGGCAATAGTATATATCACCATAGAATTTGATAATAAACTTGATAGCATGGAAGAAGTTAATACAGCATTAGAAATTAAAAATAATGAACTAAGAAAAATAAAACATGATTACGGAGCACAGATATCATACTTATATGGATTATATTTATTACGTAGATGGAAAGAATTAGGGGAATCTTTGGATAAAATATGTGTAAAAAATAGTCAAGTATCTAATGTTGTATCTATAAAGAATAATGAGAATTCTGTTATATATAAAGCATTAAAACCAGCATTAGATGAAGGAATACATGTTTTATTAGAAGAAGGTATAGAAAGTAATCAGATTGATATAAATGATGATGTACTATTTTATATATTGTCTTCAATAAGAGAAAATACAGTTAATTATTTAGAACATGATGGAATAATAATAGTCAGAGTTTATAAAGTATTTGAAAGTGCAGTTATTGAAATAGAAAACAGCTGTACTCATGTGCGAGATAAAAAAATTATTAATTTAATAAAAGAAATTTATTTCAATTTCATTGATGGATGGGAAGATATATATAACCTTAATGAAATAAAAAAATTAATAGAAGAAAATAATGGGGATATATATATAAAAAATAAGTATATATCTACTTTAATAAATATAAATTTTCCTTTAGTAAATGAGGGTTAAAGCATATATAATACAGAATAATATATAAAAAGTTAATATATAATATTCTGAAAAAAATATATTGAGCGTAATATATATTAGCAAGTTTATAAAGGAGAGCTGATATATGTACAAAATTGTAAGCAAAGAACAGCTTACAGAAAATATATTTCAAATGGAAATATATGCGGAGAAGATTGCTTCAAGTGCAAAACCAGGACAGTTTATAATTGTGAAAAATACAGAAAAAGGTGAAAGAATTCCACTTACAATTGCCGATAGTAATGATAGTAAAGGAACAATAACAGTTGTATTTCAAACTGTTGGGAAGAGCACCATGGAACTTTCTCAATTTAAAACAGATGAAGAATTATGTGATGTTGTAGGACCTCTTGGAAAACCAAGTGAATTTGTAACCGATAGCATAGATAATTTAAAACATAAAAAGATTATTTTTGTAGCTGGAGGTGTAGGAGCTGCTCCTGTATATCCTCAAGTTAAATGGATGAAAAATCATGAGATTGATGTTGATGTTATTTTAGGCAGCAGAACTAAAGAGCTTCTTATTTATGAAGATAAATTAAGATCAGTAGCTGGAAATTTATATGTTTCAACTGATGATGGTTCATATGGTTTTAATGGTAGAGTTACAGATTGTTTAAGTGATTTAGTAAATAATAAAAATAAAAAATACGATTACGCAGTTGTAATAGGTCCTATGATTATGATGAAGTTTATGTCTAAGCTTACTAAAGAATTAAATATTCCTACTACAGTAAGTGTAAATCCTATAATGGTAGATGGAACTGGAATGTGTGGTGCTTGCAGGGTGACTGTTGGAAATGAAGTTAAGTTTGCATGTGTAGATGGTCCTGAATTTGATGGACATTTAATTGATTATGATGAGTCTATAAGAAGACAGGCTATGTATAAAACTGAAGAAGGACGTGCTGTTTTGAAATTGAGGGAAGGCAGTACTTTTAGTAATGGATCATGTGGATGCAGAGGTGATAAATAATGAGCAGAAACATTAAATTATCAAGGGTGCAAGTAAGAGAGCAGAAACCTGAAATCAGGGCAAAGAATTTTAAAGAGGTATGCTTTGGATATAATGAAGATGAAGCAGTTGAAGAAGCTTCAAGATGTTTAAACTGTAAGACCCCTAAATGTGTTGCAGGATGTCCTGTTTTTATAAATATACCAGCATTTATATCAAAGATAAAGAATAATGATTTTGAGGGAGCAGCTAAAGAAATTGCAAAATATAGTTCACTTCCAGCAGTATGTGGTAGGGTATGTCCTCAAGAAAAGCAATGTGAGGGTAAATGCGTTCTTGGGATAAAAGGAGAGCCGTTATCTATAGGAAAGCTTGAACGTTTTATAGCAGATTGGTCTAATGAAAATAATATAGACTTAACAAATAAAAAGCCAAGTAATGGTATGAAGGTAGCTGTTATTGGAGCAGGACCATCAGGGCTTACATGTGCAGGAGATTTAGCTAAAATGGGATATGAAGTAACTATATTTGAAGCACTTCATAAAGCAGGTGGAGTTTTAGTTTATGGTATCCCAGAATTCAGACTTCCAAAGAAGAGTGTTGTAGAAAGGGAAATAGAGAATATAAAGAAGCTTGGAGTTAAAATTGAAACTAATGTTATCATTGGAAGAACTATAACATTAGATCATTTATTTGAAAAGGAAAACTTTAAAGCTGCATTTATAGGATCAGGAGCAGGACTTCCCAAATTTATGGGGATTAAAGGTGAAAATGCAAATGGAGTATTTTCTGCTAATGAATTTTTAACAAGAGTTAATTTAATGAAGGCTGCAGATGAGAGTTATGATACTCCTGTAAATATAGGCAATAAAACAGTTATAGTAGGTGGGGGAAATGTTGCTATGGATGCAGCAAGAACAGCACTTAGACTAGGATCAGAAAGTCATATTGTATATAGAAGAAGTGAGGAAGAACTTCCAGCGAGAGCAGAAGAAGTACATCATGCAAAAGAAGAGGGAATTATTTTTGATTTATTAACTAATCCTGTAGAAATATTAGCAGATGAGAATGGATGGGTTAAAGGAATTAAATGCGTAAAAATGAAATTAGGTGAGGCAGATGAGTCAGGAAGAAGAAGGCCAGTTGAAATACCTGAATCTGAATTTGTCATAGATGCAGATACAGTTATTATGGCACTTGGAACATCACCAAATCCTCTTATTTCATCTACTACAGAAGGATTAGAGATTAATAAAAAACGATGTATAATAGCTGAAGAGGAAACAGGTCTTACAACTAAAAAGGGTGTTTATGCAGGTGGAGATGCTGTAACAGGTGCTGCTACAGTAATACTTGCTATGGGAGCTGGAAAAAAAGCAGCTACAGCCATAGATAATTATTTAAAAAAATAGAAAATTTTTTGAAAATGTATTATACTTATTACAAAGCAATAGGTAATTAGGAAAGAATGATTATAATATAGTTAAGATAAAAGATGCAGGCGGATTCTATAGAGAATCTGCCTGATTTATATAAAAATGTATTGTGAAAATTATATAACTTAAATTAATTATTAATGAGGTTGTAAAAATTGATAGGAAAAATTATTGGAAGAAAAAAAGCTAAAAGGATAAAAAATAGCTATAAATTTTTAAGAAAAAAAGAAATGATTAGCCTGGCTAAAAATACATACAGTAATGCTAAATATAATTTTAAAGCAGTTATATGTTTTGAAATGTGCTATAAAATATTAGTAGCTTTCTTATTTGTACCTATTAATTATTTAATAGTTAATAGATTTATGAAAGCAGAAGGGATTTTTTCGCTTACTAATAAGGAATTTGTTAAGTTTGCAACAACGCCTATGGGAATATTTAGCTCAATTCTTTTGATGCTGATTGCATTTTTTGTAATATTTATAGAAGTATCGGTATTGACTTATGTTGCACATAAATCTCATAAAAAAGAAAAAGTGAATTTGATAGAAGGTATATTTAATAGTTTTTCGATAGTTCCTAAGACATTAGGTTTTTCTATGATTCCTTTGTTTTTAATTACAGTAGTAATTGGACCACTGATAGGAGTGGGATTTTGTAGTTCTTTAATAAGGAAACTGACAATACCACCATTTGTAACATTAGAACTTTCTAAAACCATGATGGGAAAGATAGCATATATCATTTTTATTATTATAATAGCAATTTTGTTATTTAGGTGGGTATTGGCAATCCCAGAACTTATTATTGAAAATAAGAGTGCTAAAGAGTGTTTGCGAAATAGTAAATTATTTTATAAGAGAAATAGACTTACTCTTTTTGTATATACAACTATTTGGACGATAATAAATACAACTATTTATTTAGTATTAGAACAATTATTTATATTTGAAGAAATTGCTTTGGGAAAAGTATTGGGTAGTAATAGTATTAATTTTTTAATTATAGGAGGAATAATATTATTATTATTTTATATTTTATATGTATTAGTATCTATAATAATGATGCCAATATTTATAAGCTTTCTTGTTGAACTATTTTATAAAATAAGAAATGAAAAAGTACAGGAAAGAAACTTTGCTACTAATGATGATTATAATAGAAATTTTATTTATAAGATTTCAAAGGCAATTGGTAGTACTTATCTTCAGATATCAATAATTTTGTTTGTAATATTCATAGGAATAAAAGGTGCAGATATAATTTTTAATAAGACAATTCCTATTGATACTCAGATTACAGCTCATAGAGGAAGTACACTTAATGCTCCTGAAAATAGTATAGCATCTATAAAAGAAGCTATAAATGAAGGTGCAGATTTTGCAGAAATTGATGTTCAGACAACAAAAGATGACGTACCAGTACTTTTTCATGATACTAGTTTAAAGAGGATTGCTGGAAGTAATAAAGAAATTAAAGATTTATTATATGAGGAAGTATCTAAAATAGATAATGGATCATATTATGATCCGGAATTTTCTAATGAAAAAATACCGTCATTAGAAGATATACTAAAAGAAGCAAAGGGAAAAATTAAGCTTAATATAGAACTTAAACCTATGAAAGAAAATGATACTGTAGCAAAGAAAACTATAGAATTAATTAAAAAATATAATATGGAAGATGAAGTTGTAATAACTTCACTTAATTATAATTGTTTAATGGAGGCTAAGTCATATGATCCTATGATTAAGTATGGATATATTATTGCAGTAAGTGCAGGAGAACTGAAAAATATTGATGTAGATTTTTTAAGTATTGAAAGTTCTTTAGTAAATCCTGAACTTATAACTAAGATTCATGATATGAATAAAGAAATACATGCATGGACTATTGATAGTAAAGATACTGCTGAAGATATGATTGCTCTTGGAGTAGATAATATAATTACAGATGATGTACCAATGGTTCATAAGATAAAAAATAGTATGGATTGGAGTAGTAGAAATTATCTTCAATTTTATCTAGAAAGTATTGTGAATATAGGGAAGTATGCACGAATATAAGATAAAGATTATAATGTGAATATATTAGCTTTTTAATTGCTAATATATTCACATTATATTTTTAAACTAAAAACAAAAAAATTTAAAATAGTATATATAAAATTAATTGTAAAAAACAATTTTTTATTAAAGAAATACCCAACTTGACACTGCTAATTTATTGAGCTATAATCAGTTATACAAGATGAACTTAGTTGAAAATTAAATATAAAGTTATTAAACCATCTTAACCTATGGGGGTGTTTTGGCTTCGACGGGGAGAGAAGCGGTTTATTAAGCGAGTCGAGGGAAGCATGTGTCCTCGTTAATAAAGTATGCATTAAATGTAAACGCAGAAGATAATTTTGCATTAGCAGCTTAGTTTAATAGCTGCTCATCAGCCCGGGTTGCCTACGGCTCGGATCACTGGTGTCATTAAAGTGGGAAACGAAGTTTAGCAAAGCTTTGAGCTAAAGGGGTATTTATGAAGCTACTGATTAGGTAAGCCTGTTTATGGGCGTGCCTATGAGGGAATGTCAAAACATAAACTGCACTCGGAGAAAGATAGATGGCGCTCTTTTCGGACACGGGTTCGACACCCGTCACCTCCACCACAAAACCCACGAAAATCATAATTTTGGTTTTTCGTGGGTGTTTTTTGATATAATATAACTATATATATATACGCAATTAACCAGAATTCATAATGAATAAAACAACATATCAAGACGTAATAAAAGTAGTATAGAAGGCATGTGATACTTTTAGTGGAACTATGGATAGTTCAAAATATAGGGAGTATATGTTAACATAAAACAATTATTGGAGATACTTATGTAAATAATATTACAAATTAGCTTGTTATAACTGTATTAGAAAGAGCATAATATCTATCTGTGGGAGATTTTTTAATAATTACATGATATAATAATAAAAAATAAGAATGAGGTGATATTGTGGCGAATATGAATGATGTCGCTAAAAAAGCTGGCGTATCTAGAGGTACAGTATCGAATTATATAAATAACGTAAAAGTAAAAGAAGCTTCAAGAATAAAGATAGAGCAAGCTATAAAAGAGTTAGGATATGTACCCAATGTAGCGGCAAGAGAATTAAAAACAAAAACAGCTAGTAATGTAGTATTTATATTACCTACAGTATGGAATCCGTTTTTTTCTGAACTTACATATTATTTGCAAATAGAATTAAAAAAAATAGGAAAAAAGATGTTGTTATGTAATTCTGAAAATGATTATTTAGCAGAGATAGAATATATTGAAATGGCAAAACAAAATAAAGTATATGGCATTATATCAATATCTTATAGTAATATATTACCTTACTTGACTGAAAGTTTACCATATGTTGCTATAGAAAGATATTACAATAAATCAATACCCTATGTAACTAGTGATAATGTAAATGGAAGCAAACTAGCAGTAAATGAATTATATAAAAGGAAATGTAAAAATTTATTACATATTACAAGAAAAATAGAAAATAATGCAGCTTTAAATGATAGAAAATTTGGATTTGAAGTTGCATGTAAAGAATTAAATTTAAATTATAACATTTTTAACTGCAACTGTACCTCTAGTGAATTTCGCAATGAAGTAAGTAAATTTATAAAAGAATCATATACTAAAGGAATTAAATTTGATGGCATATTTTGTGCCACAGATAGATATGCACAGTATGTTATTGAAGCTCTTGACGACATAAAAATAAAAATACCAGATGATGTTCAAATAATAGGATTTGATGGAGTTAAAAGTTATCCTAATGAGCATTTGAAAATTTCCACAATAAAACAAGATGTTGAAAGACTTGCAATAGAAGCGGTTAATATACTTCAACTTATAGTAAATAAAAATAAAGTTATAAAAAGCAAAACACTGCCAGTAAGTTTTTTGCAAATAGAAACAACAAAAAAATTATAATAGATTAAAATCGTAGTTTGGTTAACTATGATTTTTTTATTTATAGAAAATTGTATTTCAGTAGAATCCATGTATGACTTTAAAAAGTAGGAAAATACACAGTTTGAGAAGTAAATTTTTATAAAAATAAATAATTTAGAATTAGCAATAAAATAATTATTTTGAATAATATTTACACCACTTTACAAGTAATTAAATTACCATAAAATACAACGAACCAAAAACCGTTTCCAGTACAAACTAATCATAACAACCAATAAAACTCTTTTGTAAGGACGGTGTTTGGTTCTATGAATAGTATTGGTAATAATTCACTAATTAACACATTAAAAAAATATTTAAATGCATATAATAATATTTTTTACAAACGAAGTTTTGATAACTTTCAGATAATAGTAATTTCAATTCTATATATGCAAGAAGTTAAGTCTATAAAATTACTTTATGATAAATTTATAAGAAAGTATTGGGACATCTGCTTAAATAGATTTTACTATTTCTTATCGGAAAAGAATTTTAATATAACCGAGTTAGCGATAGCAACTATCAACATTTTAATAAAGCTTATTCCAAATGAATTAAAAAATAATATAACTATTTATCTAATAGTTGATGATACACTTCAAAGTAAATTTGGAAAACATTTTGATTGTTATAGTAAGCTATTTGATCATACAAGTAAAAATGGATCTAATTATTTAAATGGGCATTGTTTTGTATGTTTAGCTATGGCTATTCCAGTAATGTATAATAAAAAAATTCATTATATTAAAATTCCAGTGCAATACAAACTCTATGATAAATCAAAAACAAAATTAAAATTAGCTGCTGATATGGTAGCATCCGTTGCCCCTGAACTTGAAGAATATCAAGTCATAGTTACATGTGACTCTTGGTATACTAAAAAGCCATTTATAAATGAAATTGAAAAATTTGCAAATATAAATGTTTTAGGCGCTTTGCGTTCGGATACTGTGATGTATGAAGTTTCATATGAAAAACATACAGGAAAAAGGGGCCGTCCTAGAAAAAGAGGTCATAGAATTAATTATAAAACTCTTGATTATGTTAAAGACGGCAAATATTTCATAGCTCATACACAAGCAAAAACAAATTTGACAGATAAAATTGTGTATATAACAGTTACTACTACCGACATAGAGACTTTCAAGTCTGTACGTTTATATATGAGCACAATAAATCCTGATGATATCAATAGTTTTGATAATTCAACAGCAAATGATTCTGATAAACTTGATAAAACAATTTATAATATTTACAAAGTTCGTTGGAATATTGAAGTAATATTTTATCAACAAAAAACTTTTTGGTCATTTAGTAATTATATGGTAAGAAGTAAAGCTGGTATAGAGAAGTATGTCAATTTACTAGGGGTAGCCTATACCATGTGTATTACTTTACCTTTTATAAATGAGCAATTTTCTAAATATCAATTTCAAAGTCCACAAGAATTTAAATATCACTTGTCAGAAGGCATTCTCAAGGAATTATTTATTGATAAGTTGTTGAAAACACTACAATCTGTAAAAAATATTATAACAATTAAAGATGCTATTAATTACTTTGCTTCGCAAGACGAAGTCAGCTAATTTTATTGTAAAGTGGTGTAGTAAATTAGATAGAAAATAAATATCAGAGGATATATAAATATTATTTTATATATCCTCTTTTTACATTTTTAGATGCTAGTGTACTTTATATGAATATATTTGAATAGTTATGATAATATAAACTGCATTAAAGGAGGGGCTTATGGTTATAACACCTGGTATAGAAGATTTGGAATATGAAATTAAAAATGGAGTAAAACATTTTACTTTAGTAGCAGAGGAAGTAGATATAGAAATACTTCCAGGTATTTTTGCTAAAGGAATGGGATATAATGGTTGTTCACCAGGACCTACAATAAGAGTAAAACCATGTGATAAGGTTTGTATAAGGGTAATAAATAACTTAAAGTATAAAACAAGTGTCCATTGGCATGGATTAGAAGTACCTAATAATATGGATGGAGTACCAGCTGTTGAGCCAACTCCATATATAAATCCTGGATGTTACTTTGACTATTGTTTTGAGATAATCAATCCTCCAGGAACTTATATGTATCACTCTCATGTAGGCGTCGTAATTCAAAATAATGCAGGGTTACTTGGAGGTCTTATAGTTGAAGATCCATGCAATGAAGACCGTCAAAATTATAAAGATTATTTACTTTTACTACAAGAATGGTATTTAAAAGGACTTAAACCATGTGAATTAAAACCGGGTAAATATGAACTTGATTTTATGAAACATGAATTTAATTTTTTTACTATAAATGGGAGATGCTTTCCTTATGATAATCCATTACCAGTAAGCTTAGGTGATACTGTTAGAATAAGATTTGGAAATATACAAATGAATCATCATCCTATGCATATTCATGGTCATCAATTCAGTGTTGTAGGAGCTGATGGATATCCAATAAAAAAAGAAAATCAAATTAAAAAAAATACGATATTAGTGGCATCAGGAGAAACATGGGATATAGAATTTACTGCTAATAATCCAGGTATATGGCCGCTACATTGTCATATTCCTCACGATACGTCAAATAATGGATGTGACAAAACAGGTGGAATGTTTACAACAATTAGGTACACTTAAAGATAAAGATATAAAAAGCAGATACCTTAAATAATTTTAAAATTATTTAAGGTATCTGCTTTTTTATTGGCTTATTGTAATTTAATATAGCGTGTTAAATTTTTTTTATATTGATCAAACTCTTCCTTTTGAATATTATTTATAAATTTATCTATGAACTGCTTAACGCTAATGTTTCTGCTGTTAATCCATTTGTTTTATATTCTTCATATAAAACTTGTTTTAGTTTTTCTAACATCAAAATCACTCCTGTATTAAATTTTATTTCTAAGAGTTTTTTAATTTAATGTATATACTTAATAGTTATCCCTTATTTTATATCACTTATATAAATTCTAATGTGCCTATTTTTCAACAGAATTATTGCCTTTATCAGAACAACAAGACTTATTACCTTTAAATAAGAAGAAGAATGCTCCTCCCATAACTAGAGGGCATATAAGTGGAGCTATAAATGATACAGCTAATGCACCTGATTTACTATATGCACCAATTGCAGGAACTGCCAGAAGTAATAACATAGGTATTATACAACACAGAGACAGTGGTAAAAAGCGTTTTAAATTTTTCTTAGTTTCTTTATTCATTTAATTTACCTCCATAAATTTTATGAGATAATATTAATTTAAAAATGTGAATAAAATATGAAATTAAATATTTAAATTTATTCATATTTTATTCATATTTTTTGACTATTATTAAGATAAAAATATGAATAAGGGAGTGTTTACATGAAAAAGTCATTAATAGGAACATTAGCATTAGGATTAGTAATAGGAGTAGTAGCATTAGGAGTAAAAGCATTTGCAAATGAAAAAGAAGTAGCTACTCAATCATTTACTACTAATGTAAATCCAGTAGTATCAAATATAGACCAAAATAGTTCAGCACAAGGGGAATCACAGTTTAAAGTATTAAATCAAGAAACAAATAAATTTGAAAAATTAGATGATAGTGAATATAGAAACTATAATGCTGGACAAAGCTGCCCGCATATTAATTATGGAAGTTATGGGGATATAAATTAATTTAAAAGAATAAAAAAGCTAATCTAAGATAGATTAGCTTTTTTTATATATAATTACTTTTCAACTTTTATACTTCCTCTTATCATTCCCATCCAACAAGTAAAAGATATATCTTGTCCATTTGGATTTATCTCAGCAACTACATCTCCTTTACTCAAATCAATATACTGATCATATTGAGGGAAATACATAACATTATTACAAGAAGTTAGTTCTTCTGCTTTTATAGTAAGTTTTACAGGGATATCTCCTTTTATAAGATTACTTGATGGTTTATAGCCATATCTATTAGCTGTAATAGTAATTTCTTGATATCCGTCAACAATAGGAGCAAGTTCACCAGAAGATTGAGAGATACCACTTAAAAATGGTATATTAATTCCTGTTAATGCTATACCTCTTTGTCCCATAGAAAGACCAAGTATTATTATAAATACTCCGCTATATTTAAATATATTATTACTTAGTTGTTTGCTTAATCTAGATGAGATATATCCAAAACCTAACATTAATGGAACTGTACCTATAGAAAATGCAAACATTGATAAGGCTCCCATTATAAAGCTACCAGTTCCAAGTGCATAAAGTTGCATAGTTTGTAGTGGACCACAAGGCATGAATCCATTTAAAAGGCCGACTATAAAAGGATTTTTGCTGCTCTTACTACAATTTTTTTTCATAAATGGGATACTTATATTAACACCTTTAAATAATTTTATTCCAAACATATTAAGTCCAGCAACTATCATAAATAATGCAGCTATAAGTTGTATTACACCCTGCATTTTCATAGATACAGAAAATACCGATCCTAAAGCACCAATAATTCCTCCTAGTAAAGTATAAGAAATTACTCTACCAATATTATATTTAAGTGCTGTATTAAAAGAAGATTTTTTGCTTGTAAGTAAATTATCCTTATCTAGTGTTTGTGTAAGCATTATTCCACCACACATACCAACACAATGAAGAGATGATAATAAACCAACTACAAATAACATAAAAAGTGATGCATTTTCAAGTAGTGAGTTTGTGTCATAACCAAGTAAAGAATTGCTACTTAAAAATAACATTATAACAACCATTAATCCTAGGCCTAAAAATTTACTAAAAGAATTTTTATTAGTTGAGTAGCCTGCTTTTTTTATTGCTTTTTTGATTTTGTTTTCATCACAGAGTTCATTTTCATACATAATTATTACATTTGATTGGTTATGATCAGCTTTAACACTTAAGACACCATTTAAATCATTTACCTCTTCTTCAATGGCAGATTCACATGATTTACAGTGCATACCATAAACATCAAATGATTTAGTAATTTTACTCAATATATTCACCTCATTAAATTTATTTTTCTATGAAATTATAGCTTTAGATTATGAAAAAAAGATGAAGATAAAATAATATAGATTGACTTTAATTAAAATAACTAGACTTGTGCAGTAAATAGGAAAAATTTAAGCTACTAGTCCTAATTTGGAAATAGTAGACTCTAGACTA
>NZ_JABAGC010000032.1 GCF_012843905.1 Clostridium sp. SM-530-WT-3G | reverse complement strand
TGCCTCAGGCTTCCTTCAGATTCCACCTCACGATGGACACCCTTGCCGTTGGCTATGCGGTTGGCACTATCAGCCCCGTAACGGACTTTCACCGATTAGCACGTGCCCATGCTGGGCACACCAAAAAAGAAGCAGTTTTATAACTCTGCTTCTTAAGTAATAAAATATATCATTAAAATTTATTTGCTGTATAAGCAATCACACTAATTATGAATTTACTGTAAATAAAGTTCTCCTTACCAAATATACAATTCAGAATATTAATTTTATATTTATCCTTATAAACAAGGTATTTTAACTTCAAAAGTGCTTCCTTTTCCCAATTCACTTTTTACATTAATTTCACCATTAAATGTTTTTACTATATGCTTTACTATTGCAAGACCTAATCCTGTACCGCCTTTTTTTCTAGACTTATCTACTCTGTAAAATCTCTCAAAAATTCTAGATACATCTTCCTTAGGAATACCTATTCCATTATCAATAATATTCATATGATAATATCCATTTTCACTATAACTTAGTATAACAATTTTTCCCCCATATTCCTTAGAATACTTCATAGCATTTTCAATTAAATTTAGGCATAGCTGATAAAACTTATCTCTATCTCCCAGTATAAGCTCACAGTTTTCATCATTAAATTCAATTTCAAAGATTTTTTCTGTATTAGTTTTCTTAGTAATATCAAGAACCTCTTTAATAACTTTCCCTGGTAAAAATTCTTCAACATCACAAACAAAATTACTTTCTATCTTAGATAGAACAAGTATATCATCTATAAGTCTCGTCAACCTATCCGCTTCTTTATTTATTATGTCCAAAAACTTTTCTCGAGTTTCATAATCATCTACTATTTTTAACGTTTCTGCAAATCCTTTTATTGATGTAAGAGGTGTTTTAAGTTCATGAGATACATTTGCCACAAACTGCGTCCTCATTAACTCAACTCTTTTCATATCAGTTATATCTTGAAAGCTAATAACTTTTCCAAATTTATTTATTCCACCAATTATATCAGATTTTTTAACTCTTAAATTCCTTTCTATTGGGTGAAGTATTATAATTTCCTTATCATTTTCTCCATCATTATTAATGAATTCATTTATATCGTGATCATTTATATAATCTGTAATATATTCCCCTATTATACTTTTCTTTATTCCTAAAATAAGCTCTGCACAAGGATTTATAGAAATAACTCTATTATCATTATCAACAGCAATTACTCCACTATCCATACTTTTTAATATTGACTCTAGCTTAAATTGTTTTTCTATAACTTCCTGTATTTTAATCTGAAGCTGATCAGCCATATTATTAAAACTTTTTCCAAGTACCCCAAGTTCATCATCACTTTGTATATTAACTCTTATTTTGTAATCTCCATTAGCCATTTTAAAAGTAACCCTTTCTAATTCCTTTACTGGCTCAATAAATTTTTTTATCAATCTTAAAGATAAACACAAAGAAAATGTTATAACAACAATTATAAGTAATACATAATATTTCATTTTCTCATTAGTAAGTATTTCAATTGAACTTATTGGTACTGAACTTCTTATAATCATGTTATTATTAATTTTTGTTGCATAATACATATAGTTTACTCTCATAGTATCACTATATCTTGAAGTATAACTTTCTCCATTTTCTATTGCTCCCTTAACTTCCAATCTATCTCTATGATTTTCAGCAGTGTTTCCTTCATTATCATACAACACATTTCCATCCATATCTATTAACGTAAATCTTACTTTTGAATCATTTATGCGTATTTCATTCATTATTGCAATTTCCCTACTGTCAAAGTCACCATATTGAAATATAAGATTATTTACATTTTTTAACGAATCCTTAGTACTTTTTATAAGCTGATAATTGCTTAATAATATATATGATACTGTTAATAATAGAACTACAAATGTAACTATGACCATTACTAAATTAATAATTCTTCGCTTCATAATTTTTATTCTTCTGGGTTAAATCTATACCCAACACCCCTTATAGTCTCTATAAATTTAGGCTTCTTATCATCTTCTTCAATTTTCTTTCTTAGATATCGTATATGAACATCAACAGTTCTAGTTTCACCTATATACTCATATCCCCATATTTTATCTAGGAGTATTTCTCTTTTTAAAATTTTGCCTTTATTTTTTATAAGTATTTGTAGAAGTTCAAATTCTTTTAATGTCAAATCAACCTTTTTACCACATGCTATTACTTCATGTCTTTCAAAATCTACTTTTAACTTTTTAGACTCATAATTTTTTTCTTCTAAGTCATTATTAGATGTATTAAATCTTCTAAGTACTGCCTTTACTCTTGCCAAAAGTTCTCTAACAGAAAATGGCTTAGTGATATAGTCATCAGCACCTAGTTCAAGACCCAATATTTTATCTAATTCTTCCCCTTTAGCTGTAAGCATTATTATAGCCGTATTTTTCATTTCTTTTTCTCTTTTGATTTCTTTGCATACATCAAATCCATCTAACCCTGGAAGCATTAAATCAAGCAAAATAAGATTTGGTTTTTCTGATTTTGCAATCTTAACAGCCTCTATACCATCATTAGCTGTAAGTATATAATATCCAGCATTATTTAAATTGAATTTTAAAAGCTCTACTATATGTTCTTCATCATCTACTATTAAAATCTTATCTTTAGGCATAAATCTTTCCTCCTAATTTAATATTACAAAAGAAAACATCCTTCCATATGACCCATTTGATTTTCTATATGAATGTAACTTAACTGTATCAGAACAATAAGTACATAAATCTAAAACATTAATATTATCATCATTTACTCCAGCCTTTTTTAAATCATCAAATATGCAGCATTCCAAATTCAAATTTCTTCCTGAGAATAATGTTGATTCAGGTATATCTGTTTTTTCATCAATAAACTTTTGTTTTAATTCTTCCGATACCTCATAACAGCACTTTCTTATGTGAGGTCCAATATAAGCTTTTATGTGTGATGGATTACAATCAAATTCTTTTTCCATTCTTTTTATTGTCTTATAAGTTATAGAGGCAAAAGTCCCCTTCCATCCACTATGTATTGCTGAACTTACTCCTTTAACTTCATCAACAAGTATAACTGGAACACAATCTGCAGTAAACACGCCTATAATTACATTTTTTTCATTTGTAATTATTGCATCACCTTCATTATCTTTAATACTTTCAGAATCCTTTCTATCATATCTAAATATTTTATCACTATGAATTTGCTTTAAATATATTATTTCATCCGAATTAAATTCACATACTAAAGAATTTAGTTCTGCAACCCCATCTTCTGTATTTCTATTAAAACTTCTGCCAAGTTCAGCATTAGTAAAAATCACTTTATAATTATCTTCCTGTATTTTCAAAAAATCTTTTTCCTTTTTTATATTATTTAATGCTATTTTATTCACAAATTTTCCTCCTAATAAAAATTGCCGTATAGGGTCTTCAAATTAATTTTAACACTATTTGTGTTATAAATCTTTTTCTTAACCTAATTTTAACTTAAGTATAACATTATAATATTAATATTATGAACATAAAAAAAGATATTGAAACTTTAATTGATTTCAATATCTATATACTATTTTATATCTTATGACATAAGATTTTTTATTTCTTCTAAGAACGTATTAATATCTTTAAATTGTCTATATACCGAAGCAAATCTTACATAAGATATTTCGTCTACTTCTTTCAATCTATCCATAACCATCTCTCCAATATCTTTAGATGGTATTTCAGTTAACATACTGTTAGATATTTTCTTTTCAATATCATATGCCATATCTTCTATCTGTTTTCTTGAAACCGGTCTTTTTTGGCATGCTATTATTAATCCATTTATAATTTTTTCTTTATTAAAATTTTCTCTTGTCAAATCCTTTTTAATTACTAAAATAGGAAAATCCTCGATTTTTTCATAAGTAGTATATCTTTTATTACACTTTAAACATTCTCTTCTTCTTCTAATAGTAGAGTTATCTTCTGTAGAACGTGAATCAACTACTTTACTTTCCTCAAAACCACAAAATGGACATTTCATCTCAAATCACCTCGTTGCTTTCGTATATCACTTTAAATCTATTATACATAGAATTTATCTATATTTCTATATATTATTACTTGAATTTTCTTCAGTCTTTTTTCTTACCAATATTACATCTGATCCTATTTTAATTATATCTTTCCATGATATTTCAACTTCTTCTTCTTTTCCAAACCAGGATTTAATTTCTCCTGGCAATATTAAAGATATTATCTTATTAGTTTCACAGTCTATTTTAAAATCTTTAATAAAACCAATTTTACTCCCAGTCTCAATATCTATTACTTCCATATTCCTCATTGCATTAATAGAATGTAATTCAAGTTCCATTAATCTTCCCCCCATAATATAAATAATATATTCATATTATTTATATGAAATATATATTTTAATAATTCTTTTAACATAAAAAACTGGTATTATATAATACCAGTCAAACATGTTTTCTCATATGCTTCAATGCTGTTTTCTCAAGTCTGGATACTTGTGCTTGCGAAATTCCAATTTCATCTGCTACTTCCATTTGAGTTCTACCATTAAAAAATCTTAAATTTAAAATAAGCTTTTCCCTATCATTCAACTTCTTCATTGCTTCTCTAATAGATATATTTTCAATCCAATTTTCATCAGTATCTTTTGAATCACTTATCTGATCCATTACATATATGGCATCTCCTCCATCATGGTATATTGGCTCATATAAAGAAACTGGATCTTGTATTGCATCTAGTGCAAACACCACATCCTCCCTTGGAAGTTCAAGTTCTTTTGCAATCTGAGAAATTGTAGGTTCTTTATTATTATCTTTAATAAATTTTTCTCTCATTATTAATGCTTTATAAGCTATATCTCTAAGAGATCGACTTACTCTTATAGAATTGTTATCTCTTAAATATCTTCTTATCTCACCTATTATCATAGGTACAGCATAAGTAGAAAATTTTACATTCTGAGATAAATCAAAATTATCTATAGATTTCATCAACCCTATACAACCAACTTGAAATAAATCATCAATATTTTCTCCTCTATTGTTAAATCGCTGAATAACACTTAATACAAGTCTTAAATTTCCTTTAATAAATGTATCACGTGCACTTTTATCTCCAGCTTTCATCTGTAGAAGAAGTTGCTTTTTTTCTTTTTCCTTTAATATAGGAAGTTTAGAAGTATTAACGCCACATATTTCTACTTTGTTAATTATCACAAGTATCAACCCCTTCGGAAGTAATAAATCCATTGCATTAAACATTATTTCCGATAGATGATACTTTTATACTAATAGACAACCTAAATCATTCTATTAATTTCTTTTTTTAATCTTCTAATTATTTTCTTCTCTAATCTAGAAATATAAGACTGAGAAATCCCAAGCATATCAGCCACTTCTTTCTGAGTCTTTTCCATAGTTCCATTTAAACCAAATCGCAACCTTACTATTTCTTTTTCTCTATCATTTAAACTTTTTAAAGCCATAAGTAGAAGCTGTTTATCTACTTCATCTTCTATAAAATTGTACACAGTATCATTGTCAGTCCCTAGTATATCTGATAATAATAATTCATTTCCATCCCAATCAATATTAAGTGGTTCATAAAATGATATTTCTGCTTTAACTTTGCTATTTCTTCTTAAATACATTAATATTTCATTTTCTATACATCTAGATGCATAAGTAGCAAGTTTTATATTTTTTTCAGGATTAAATGTATTTACTGCTTTAATTAATCCAATAGTTCCTACTGATATTAAATCCTCAACATATATACCTGTATTTTCAAATTTTCTAGCTATATATACAACAAGTCTTAAATTTCTCTCTATTAATGTACTTCTAATTGATTCATCTCCACTATTAAGCTTATTTACAAGTTCTTCTTCCTCATCTTTAGATAACGGTGGTGGTAATGCGTCATTCCCTCCAACATAATGTAAATTTCTCCTTAAAAATCCCAATTTACATAGAAGTCTATTTATAAGCAAAAATATTCTTTCCATAATATCCCCCCTCTATACTATCCCTCTTGACAATAAAGCATTAAATTCGTTTTCTTTACTTAATTTCTCATTGCACGGACACACTATGGCATCTATTCTTTTTTTCGATATACCTCTGCCGTTAATGAGTATATTATTCACTCTTATTCCTCTCAAATTCCCTTGTGAACCGATAGCATTATACGGAATATAATATGCACACTTTTCTTTAATATCCAAATTTTTTATGCATTCTTTTTCAATTAAAATACATGGCAAGTTAGTTACTGGCTCTCTAAGTTCATTCCCTGTATCAAGAAAACTTTTACATTCATATTTTATATCATCAATTTTAAAAGTTATTTTGTATAAATAATTATTAACAAAATTCCTTTCTTTAACATAGTCTATAACTCTTGAACCTATAATATATATTATCATTAGAGAAATTATAATATATTTAATTGAATAATGTTCAATATTAAAACTACTGCCTAATATATAATAATTTTGTTTTATAGAAAACAAAAAACATATTCCACTCAGCATAAATGTAAGTAATAAAAATAAAATTAATAATTTTATATGGCTTAAAAACTTCATTTTTCCTGAAGTTATTCTAATCATTAAATACGCCACAAATATCTCAACCACAAAAGATCTTAATGTCCTAAGCTCTGGTATGAATAACACCATTGTATATAATCCTCCGACAAATGCAGAAGCCAATATAGGAATAGCTTTATATTTATGCCTTGCACACTTCATTGTTATTATTAATAAGAATAAATTTACAATAGTATTTTCTAACACAATCATATCAGCATAAACAATCAATTCTCAGCCCTCCCATCTGTCTAGACAATATTATATCCTTAATCGTTTTAAAATTTTGTCATAATCACATAGAATAAAATTATTTTTTCATTTAATCTTTTTTCATATATTTACATTTTATCTTTTTCTGTACAATTTAAATTTCATAACTTGCTAAATATTTAAAGCTAAAAGAATTATTTTTATACAAATTTGATAAAAAATAGTACAAAAAAAGATGCAGTATCAATTACTACATCTTTAATAGTATTTCTTAACGTTTATTCTGTCTTCTTAAGAAAACAGGTATATCTAAATCATCAGATTCATATGGATCTTTTGCAACTGTTGGTTCAGAAGTTGTTGTAGTTGTTACAACTTCTTCCACTACAGCTTCTCTTTGAATTGCTTTAGGTGCTGATTGAGTTGGTGCTACATCTGACTTTCCACCTTCATCTTCAAATCCCGTTGCTATTACTGTAATTCTTACTTCTTCTGTAAGTGTTTCATCTATTACAGCTCCCACTATTATATTAGCATCTGGATCAACTGATTCTCTTACAACATCTGCTGCATCATATACTTCAAGGGCTCCTAAATCTGCACCACCAGTAAAGTTAATAATAACATCAGTTGCACCTGCAATTGAAGTCTCTAATAATGGAGAAGAAATTGCTTGTTTAACAGCATCTTGTGCTCTATTATCTCCTTTACCAAATCCTACTCCCATGTGCGCTAATCCTTTATCAAGCATAACTGCTTTAATATCTGCGAAGTCAGCATTAATTACACCTGTTATTGTTATAAGGTCTGAAATCGCTTGTACACCCTGTCTTAAGACATCATCCGCTAATTTAAATGAATCTAATAAAGTAGTCTTCTTATCAGCCATTGATAATAATCTCTCATTAGGAATGATAACAAGAGTATCAACTTTTTCTTTAAGATTTTCTATACCCATTTCAGCGTGTCTCATTCTTCTTTTCCCTTCAAAAGGGAATGGTTTTGTTACTACACCTACTGTAAGAATATCCATAGATTTAGCTATTTCTGCAACTACTGGAGCTGCACCTGTACCAGTTCCGCCGCCCATACCAGCTGTAATAAATACCATATTGGCACCTTTAATAGCAGCAGTAATTTCTTCTCTACTTTCTTCAGCCGCTTTCTTACCAATTTCAGGATTCGCTCCTGCTCCTAATCCTTTAGTTAACTTTTCTCCGATTTGGATTTTTTGATTTGCTTGAGAAAGTAATAATGCTTGCTTATCTGTATTTATAACAATAAACTCAACATTCTTTAATCCTTCAACTATCATTCTATTAACAGCGTTACTTCCACCGCCGCCACAACCAATTACTTTTATGTTGGTTAATTCTTGCATATCTGCTTCAAAATCTAACAAAACAATTCCTCCCTTTAGAAAATCTTATTAAAGAAACCTTTTAATTTTTTTAATATGTGATTTTCGCCTTCATTATAATGTAAATTTTCTGTTTTATTCACTTGGTGTTCTTCAATATTATCCTTAACTGAAATTATATTACTATCACCTAATAAATTTAATCTATCATACACTTCTTTAGCAAGTGCCATAGAAGTTATATTTTCTGAATTTTTAATTCCTAAATCTTCTTTTGTCATAACTTTCGTTTTCGCATCGAAAATTTTACCAACAATTTTGTTTATTTCCTCAAAATAGCTTACTCCATCCCCATATAAAATTATACTACAAATTCTATCAAGATGACCAGTCTTTTTTAACTCAATATTTATATGATTTAATATTTCTTCTATCCTAGCTTCAGTAACTTCATAAAGTAATTCTTTCGATACCTTTACAGTTCCAACTTCAATTTCATCTGAAACTGATTCGTCTTTATATAATGATTTATAATTTCCTGCATATATTTTTTTCATATCATCTGCTTCTTCAAATGAAATTCCAGCACATATAGAAATATCTTTAGAAATATTATTTCCTCCTACAGGTATGCTACTTATAAAGTTTACAACACCATCTTCATCAAAAACAGCTATATCAACTTTACCAGCACCTATATCAACTATTGCAGAATCTCCTGGTATATCACTACCATCATTCAAGAAAATATGTTTTCCACATAAAATATTAGATTTTATACCAACTAATGTATATTGGGTATTTTCAAACACCTCATAATACTTTTCTATTTCACTTTTAAGTCCAATAACTGATGTAACATTTATTTGCAATTTATCACATTCACAATTTTCAACATCATCAAATATAATTTGACCATCCACCACGTAAAAATTAATTAATTCATCTACAACACATTCCTCTGAATTAATAATAATATCATTCTTATTATTATTTAAAGCAATCCTAATTTCTTCTTTTGTAATTTTACTCTCTTTAATCTCTACATCAATTGTTTTTTCGATTATTCTTAGCTTTCTTGCCGAAATTCCAATATTTACTTTATCAATACGTTTTTCTATTTTACTTTCTAAATCACTCAATAGATTTTTTATGGCTTCTCTACACCTATCTATATCATTAATTAATCCCTTTTCAATTCCACTGCTCTTACACGACACAGTATTTAATATCTGCATCTCTCCTTCATTATCTTTAATAGCAGCTGATGCTGAAAGCTTATAGCTTCCAAAATCTATAGCTGTAATTATCTCTTGTTGCATGATTGCTCTTTCCCTTCTCTGCAAAAAAAATCTATTATCATAATAAATTATTATTCAACATTTTTTTAAATCCTCTTTTATATATTAATCTTTTACCTTATTTTATATACAAAAAATTTATACAGATTATTTATCATTTAATTATTCATAATAAGCTTTTCATATTCTTCTCTAGAAATAGTTCCATTATTAACCAATTTTCTCAAATCCATCTCAATAGTTTGCATACCATGTTTTGCTCCCATCTGAATGAAACTATTTATCTGTTCATAATTTCCTTCTCTTATCAAATTTTTTATTCCAGGTGTACACACCATTATCTCCATAGCTGCAGTTCTTCCTTCACCAGACGCTTTAGGAATAAGAATTTGTGAAACAACACCTCTCAAAAGTGATGATAATTGAATTTTAATTTCATTCTGATGTCCCGCTTCAAAAGAATTTATAATTCTGTAAATACTATTTGCAGCTCCCATATTATGCAAAGTAGAAAATACAAGATGCCCTGTCTGCGCTGCTCTTAATGCAATTTCTATAGTTTCAGCATCTCTCATTTCCCCAACAAGTATGACATCTGGATCTTGTCTTAGGGCTGCTCTCAGACCCATTGCATAGCTTTTTGTGTCTTGTCCGACTTCCCTTTGATTTATCATTGATTTCTTATTTTTATATACATATTCTATTGGATCTTCTAATGTAATAATATGCTTTTCTTTAAATATATTAATTTCATTTATCATTGCTGCCAGAGTTGTGCTTTTTCCTGAACCAGTAGGTCCTGTAACAAGTACTAAACCATCCTTTAATTCTGTAAAGTATCTTAATGCTGAAGCATCAGATAAATCTTTGAGTTTTGGTATGGCTTCTTTTATAACTCTCATACATATTGCATAACTACCCTTACATTTAAAAGCATTTACTCTGAAATTACATAATCCTGGTTTATTATATTTAAAATCTATTTCTCCATTTTCTAAAAATTCTTCGTATCTGTCAGGAGCTAGATCTTTTATATATTCTTCAACAACACTATGTGAAATAATTTCTTCGCAAACATCAACAAGATTCCCATCAATTCTAACCATAGGTTTAGCCCCAGATGTGATATGAATATCAGATACTTTATCTATATCTATATCCATTAACAGTCCATCTATTTTCGCCATGTTTTTCACTCCTTACACTATTGCATGTTCTGTTAAGTTATATGAATATTATTGTTGATTCTAGAAAATCAAACAGTTTGACTAAAGTTAAACTGTTATTTTTATTAATAGCGAGTACTATTATATATGTTCATTATAGAGTTAGAAAATCATATATATTATTATTTGGCTTTACAAATTATATAGCAAAATTCCTAATATCAACAAAAAAGTCTAAAAGTTTGATAAGACTAAATTTAATAATTTATAAATCACATACTTATAACACCAACACGCAGTGACACAAGTAATAATATCACAAAATTCTCCAATAAAGTTTTTTCTTATTTTTTACAAAAACAAGAGCACTATATTTAACATAGCACCCTTATTATAAGTATGTCAATATATATATTAAATTTAATTATAATCATTCTAATTTTTTACAAATAACTCTTTTTTTAGTTTTTTTAATGCTTTCTTTTCTATCCTCGATACATACGATCTAGAAATACCCAAATTCATAGCTATTTCCCTTTGTGTTTTACACTTGCCATCAATAAGCCCGTATCTCATTATCAGTATAGAACTTTCTCTTCCTGTTAGAGATTCACCTAATTTTTTATATAAAGCTCTTATTTGAAGATTACTCTCAACTTTATCTAATACACAATCTTTATCATTACTTAGTATATCCATCAGGCAAAATTCATTTCCTTCTTTATCAACACCTATAGGATCCTCAAGATAAACTTCACTCTTTTGCTTTTTATTATTTCTAAACAACATTAATATCTCATTTTCAATACATCTTGAAGCATAAGTAGCCAATCTAGTACCTTTGTCAGAATCAAAGGAGTCAATAGCTTTAATCAATCCAACAGTACCAATAGAAATTAATTCATCTACATCTTTGTTAGGAAATGAGTATTTTTTTACTATATGAGCCACTAATCTTAAATTCCTCTCAATCAATATACTCTTTGCATTTTTATCTCCTTCTTTGAGTAGCTTTAAATATTTTTCTTCTTCCTCCTCATCTAATGGTAATGGAAATGTATTGCTATTGGTTATATATCCTGTTAAAAAAAAGGAATTGCATATGAAATCTATCAAGCTATTAATAATTAACACCTTTTTCCTCCACGATAGTGCTTCATAATATAATATGTATGCATGGCAAAAAAGTTTCTTAATAGTTCATTTATTATTCAGTTATATTTTTTACTATTTCCTCAAAGATTGGAGCTGCTGTATTTCCTCCTCCTGCTTCTTCATTATTCCAACTAATACCTTCCAAATCCGGAGTAAATACAATCATAGTGTAATTTATATCTTTGTAGGTGAAATATCCTGCAAACCATCCATGAGTTTTTTTATCACTTCCTGTTGCAGATCCTGTTTTACCTCCTATATTTATTCCTTTTACTGCTGCTTTAGTACCAGTACCCTTTAAAACTACATTTTTCATTGCATTTTTAACTATCCTAGAAGTTGTTTCGCTATAAACCCTATACTTTTCTGTATCTATTCTTTTTATAATATTATTATCTTTATCCAAAACAGCTTCTACAATAAATGGTCTAACATAAACACCATTATTTACAATTGTATTTACTGCGCCAGCCATCTGTAATGGCGTAACATTCATACATTGACCTATTGATATATTATTAAGTCCTGCTTCTTGGTCTGGCTTTAATCCTGAAGCTTCATTTTTATCTAAATCTTTAAATTGTAATACTCTATTATAAAGTCCTAATTTTTCAGAATAGTACATAAGTTTATCATATCCAACTTTAGCTCCCACCTGGCCAAATACATCATTACAAGATATCTCAAATGCACTTTCTACAGATATACTTCCATGAGGCACCTTGCATATATTTCCTTTACAATTATATTTTTCATTTACACTTATGAGCCCATCTTCTAATGCACTGCTTAAAGTTATTATTTTAAAAATAGATCCTGGCTCATACCCAATCTGCTGCATTGCTAAATTTATATTTGCCTGGGATTCATCTTTTTGAGTTAATACTCTTATCTTACCAGAATTACTTTCTAATATAATTATTCCTATATTCTTAAGATTATCATATTTATCTGAATTTAAAATTTCATTTATATTTTCAGTAAGATTATAATCTATTGTAAGTTGTATATTTTTATTTTCTCCATTATCAGTATAGTTTGCCCTAGAATATATTGCTTTGTTATCTAAATAAAATTCTTCTTTAGGTGTTTCGTTATCTTTTAAATATTGATACAAATTTTCTTCTAGAGAATTATTCTCATGTTCTGAGTCTAATATTTTAGAAAATAAACTTCCAATATTCCATGCATATTTAATATCTGACTCTTTATATTCGTATACATATATACCTTTTATATTTTTTAATTTATTTATTTTATTATAAGTATCTTCTGATATTCTATAGTATAACTTCCCACTCTCCTTCATAATATCTGAATAATTAAAGTCTGGATTTTCTCCCTTCATAATAAAATTTAGAGTCATAAGATCTTGAAGTGTTTCTTCATAATTATTTAAACTAAATGGCTTTGCATCTATTACTAAAACATATTTCTTTTTATATTTAATTATATTCTTGAAATTAGTATCTAATATGTTGTATTTCATATCACATATATTTTCTAACTGATGATTCTGATAAGAACTTTGAACATTTTCTGATGGATATATTTGAAGGAATGCAATTCTTACAGATAAAACAACTATTATAGTGATAAAAACACATAAAATATGTAGTAATCGCTTTTCCATATAAAATCTTTGTAAAAAAATAAAAAACACCTCTTTTCAGCTAAATTCTTGCCTTAAAAGAGGTATTTTATACAGATTATATTATAATTTATTATTGAAGAGAGTATGTTTTATTACCTTTAACAAGCATATCATTCTTCTTTAATGGAGTATCCACTTTAACCTTAAATATCATATGTGCTCTATTAGCAACATCTGTCTTAACATTTTTATCAACATCATACATATCAGTAAGTTTAACTTTAAAGTATGGCACATCAGGTCTTAATACTTCAACTTCATCATTTTCAAATACTCTGTTCTTTTGAAGTATAGTAGCTTCTTTTGTTTTTTCATCGTATTCCTTAACCATACCTACAATTTCATAATCTCTTATATAAGATTGGTCCTCATAGTTTTGCTCTCCATTTCTTCCCAAGAAGAATCCTGTATGATATTGTCTATGACTTATTCTATTTAATATATCCATCCATTCTTCTTTAAACACATAGTTTTCTGGATCTTCAAAATATGAATCTAAAGCTTCTCTATAAGCTTTAACTGCAGATGCAACATAGAATTCACTCTTCATTCTTCCTTCAATTTTTAAGGAATCAATTCCACTTTGCACTAATTCAGGTATATATTGAATCATACATAAATCTTTAGAATTCATAATATATGTTCCATTATCATCTTCTACAACTGGATAATATTCACCTGGTCTTGTTTCTTCAACTAAATGATATTTATATCTGCATGCATTAGAGCATATTCCCTTGTTAGCATCCCTACCTAACATATAGTTTGAAATTAAGCATCTTCCTGAATATGCTATACACATTGATCCATGAACAAAACATTCAATTTCACAATCTTCTGGAATATTTTCAGTTATAGTATTTATTTCACGGAAAGTAAGTTCTCTAGCAAGCACTACTCTCTTTACTCCCAAGTCATGCCAAAACTTAGTTGCAACCCAGTTTACAGTATTTGCTTGGGTACTTAAATGTATTTCTAAATCTGGAGCTACTTCCTTAGTTATTGCGATTAAAGATGGGTCTGCAATTAATACAGCATCAACTCCAATATCATATAATCCTTTTATATATTCGCCTGCACCTTTTAAATCATAGTTTCTAGCAAAAACATTTAATGTTACATATACTTTTCTATTTCTATCATGACAGTATTTGATACCCTCAATCATTTCTTCATTTGAGAAGTTATTAGAAAACGCTCTTAAATTTAATTTATTACCACCAAGATATACTGCATCTGCACCAAAATCTATTGCAATTTTTAATTTTTCTAGATTACCCGCTGGTGCTAAAATTTCTGGTTTCTTTATTCTCTTTCTCATACTAATTAATTCCTCCTCTTAGTTACGGCAATTCCATCTCCCATAGGTATTACTGATGTAATTAAGTTTTCATCATGTGTAACCAAATCTAAATATGTTCTCATTCTTTTTACAATTGTAATTTTTCTTCTTTGAACTAATTCTTGAGATGCAACCATACCTCTAAACAAAACATTATCTGCAATGATTATTCCATCTTCTCTTAATAATCTTAAACAATGAGGTAAAAAGTGATTATAGTGTCCTTTCCCTGCATCCATAAAAATCAGATCAAATGGTTCAGTTAATTTTTCTAAAACCTCTAAGCAATCGCCTTCTTCTATTTTTATTTTTTCTGTCAGACCAAACTTTTCCAAATTAACTTTAGCAAATTCTATCATCTTTTCATCACGTTCAATAGTAACTATTTCTGGTTCAGTCCCTGCTGCTTCATACATTAAAATAGATGAGAAACCAACTGCTGTTCCTAATTCAAGTATTCTTTTAGGCTTCTTCATATTTGTCATAAATTCAAGAAATACACCTGTTTCCTTTTGAACTATAGGCACACCATTCTCGCGTGCAAAATCCTCTATCTGCTTTAAAGTTCCAGTTCTTTCTGGAATCAAACCTCTTATATAACTTTCCATATAATCATATGTAATTTTACTCATTGATATCCTCCATTTAAACCTAATATCCTAATTCTTTCTTCTTATTTAAGAAATCATCATAACTATCAGTAAAATAATGTGACCCATCTTTTTCTAAGATATAATAAATATAATTTGTTTTTGCTGGATTAAGTGCTGCCTCTATACTCTCAATTCCTGGATTGCATATTGGACCTTCTGGCAATCCCTTATATTTGTATGTATTATAAGGTGAATCTACCTCTAAATGTTTATTTAAGACCTTATCTACATGATAGCCTAGCGAATAAAGAACTGTCGCATCTAATTGAAGCTTCATACCCTTATTAAGTCTATTATTTATAACAGATGCAATAAGTGGCCTATCTTTATCCACCCTTGCTTCTTTCTCTATCATAGAAGCAATAGTTATTGTCTTATAAAGTTCACTCTTATTTAACTCAATTTTATTTTCTTCTTCCACCTGATGTATTACAGTATTAAATCTCTCTAACATCATAGCTATTATACTATCTGCACTTGTTCCCTTTTCAATTAAATATGTATCTGGATATAAAAATCCTTCTAGATTATATCTTGTTTTATCATTTTCTTCAATAAAATCCGGTAACTGATGATTTTTAACAGCCTGAATAAACTCTTCTTTAGTACAAAAACCACATTCTTCTATTCTTTTACCTATCTCTTCAACATTATAACCTTCTGGTATTGTTACTTTAACCAAATTAATGTTATCTGAAGTATTTTCTAATGAATCTATCAGTTCACTTAAGCTAGTTTCTGATGAAACCTCATATATACCTTCATTTAAATTTATTTTATTTTTATCAAATGCAAGCTTAATCTTTATCATAAGCTTATTTCTTAATTTCCCTTCTTTATCAAGCTTATTTAAAACATCATAAAAACCCTCACCCTGTTTAACTTCAATAGCTACAGTAGATTGATTGTTTTTTAAAGGTCTCATTATTACTGAATGATAATACATAAAAAATGATACTACTATTAAAAACATCAATAATACTATTATTCTTCTTTTCTTTCTAACAGGTCTAATCTTATTATTCACTAGAAATATCTCCTTATATAATTAAAGTAAATAGCCTAAAAAGGCTATTTACTTTAAATTATAATTATCTTATTAAATATTAAAAGCATTTTTTTAAATTACTTTTTATTTCTGCTTATCATTCTTCTTCTTTCAGCAGGATCTAACACTCTTTTTCTCATTCTTATGTTTTCTGGTGTAACTTCAACTAACTCATCAGCATTAATGAAATCTAGACATTGTTCTAGAGTCATTTCTAATGGTGGAGTTAACTTTAACGCATCATCAGCACCAGATGATCTTGTATTAGTAAGCTTTTTACCTTTACATACATTTATGTCTATATCTTCTGCTCTTGAGCATACACCAACTACCATACCTGTATAAACTGGAACACCAGCACCTATGAATAATTGACCTTTATCTTGTGCATTATATAATCCATAAGTAATTGATTCTCCAGATTCGAATGCAACTATTGATCCTCTATTTCTTGTTGGGATATCACCTTTGTATCTTTCATATCCATCAAATACATGGTTCATTATACCATTACCTTTTGTATCAGTCATGAATTCATTTCTAAATCCTATAAGACCTCTTGCAGGTATTCTGAATTCAAGTCTTGTATATCCATTAACAGCTGAAGTCATATTAACCATTTCAGCTTTTCTTGGTCCAAGTTTTTCCATTACAGGTCCCATAAATTCTTCTGGAACGTCTATAGTTAAGTATTCCATTGGTTCTACTTTATGACCATCTTCTTCTTTGAATATAACGTTAGCCTTAGATACTTGGAATTCGTATCCTTCTCTTCTCATTGTTTCAATTAATACTGAAAGATGAAGTTCTCCTCTTCCTGAAACTTCGAAACAATCAGGAGTAATTTCTCTAACTCTTAAACTTACATTTGTTTCAAGTTCTTTCATTAATCTATCTCTTAAGTGTCTAGATGTAACGAATTCTCCTTCTTTACCAGCAAATGGTGAATCATTAACCATGAAGTTCATGTTAAGTGTTGGTTCATCAATTTCTACGAATGGTAATGCTTCTGGAGCACTTGAGTCTGCAATAGTTTCACCTATATTTGCATCTAAAACTCCACTTACTGCAACGATATCTCCCATTCCAGCTTCATCAACTTCTACTCTCTTTAATCCATCATATTCAAATACTGCTGTAATTTTGTAGTTAGCAGTGCTTCCATCATTTCTAACTAAAGAAACTGTTTGGTTCTTTCTAACCTTACCTCTATGTATTTTACCTATTGCAATCTTACCTACAAATGCATTTGTATCTAATGTAGTTACAAGCATTTGGAATGGCTCATCTAAATATCCTTCTGGTGCAGAAACATGTTCTAATATTGTTTCAAATATTGGAGTCATATCTGCATTTGTATCTTCTACATTATATCTAGCAAAACCTTCTCTAGCTGAAGCGTAAACAATTGGGAAATCTAATTGTTCATCATTAGCTCCAAGTTCTACGAATAAATCAAATACTTCATCTATAACTTCTGCTGGTCTTGCATCTGGCTTATCTATTTTATTTATGATAACTATTGGCTTTAATCCTAATTCTAATGATTTCTTAAGAACGAATTTTGTTTGTGGCATTGGTCCTTCATATGAATCAACTACTAATAAAACTGAGTCAACCATTTTAAGTACACGTTCAACTTCTCCACCGAAGTCAGCATGCCCTGGAGTATCAACTATGTTAATTTTCACACCATTGTGCATTACTGCAGTATTTTTTGAAAGAATTGTAATTCCTCTTTCTTTTTCAAGATCATTAGAGTCCATAACTCTTTCTTGAACTTTTTCATTGCTTCTGAAAATATTACTTTGTCTTAATAATGCATCTACTAAAGTAGTCTTACCATGGTCAACGTGGGCTATGATAGCAATATTTCTAATATCATCTCTTTTATTTAATTCCATCTTTATTCCTCCAAACAGTATATAAACTGTGAATTTTCTATTTACTAGTTTATATCGACTTTAACATTTAAACAAGTAATAATTAAAGTATAACTTGTAAAAACTTATAACAAGCTCCTAAAGTTCACAAATAAAATTCAATTTGTTAACTCTTAATCCATATAAACATATAAATATTATTATCTATTTAAAATAACTTTTATTATGTATTTGGTCTGTTCATCAATAAACAATGTAAACCTATAAATGTTTTTTTCCAAAAGAAAATTGGATACGCAAAGTATCCAATTTCCTACATAACTATATTAAATAATACTCTTTTCAAATAAAAAAGTCAAGCATATTCAAATTTAATCATTTTTTCCAAAAAGTTCTAAAACTCCATTATTATTGGTAATATCATAGGCTTTCTCTTTGTCTTTTCATAAAGGAATTCTCTTAATTCATCCCTCATTTTTGACTTTAATGTTGCCCAGTCAGTAATTTGTTTTTCTTCACAATCTTTAAGTACTAATTTAACAATTTCTCTAGCTTCATCCATAAGACCTTCTGATTCTCTTACGTATACAAAACCTCTTGAAATAATATCTGGTCCAGATACTACCTTGCCAGTCTGTCTTTCTATTGTAACAACTACTGTTAATATTCCATCTTGAGATAAGTGTTTTCTATCTCTAAGAACAATATTTCCAACATCTCCAACTCCAAGTCCATCTACAAAGACCTGTCCCGAAGTAACACTGCCATTCTTCTTAATATAATTTCTTGTTATTTCTATAACATCACCATTTTCAGGTATCATTACATTTTTTTCTGGCATTCCAAGCTGAGTTGCAAGTTCACCATGTTTTTTCAAGTGTCTATATTCACCATGTACTGGTATAAAGAATTTTGGTCTCACTAATGAATGCATTAATTTTAGTTCTTCCTGACAAGCATGACCTGAAACGTGGATTTTATCTCCACCGTCAGATCCATATATAACTTCTGCACCTTTTTTAAATAATTGATCGACCACTTTTGAAACAAATTTTTCATTTCCTGGTATTGGTGTTGCAGAAATAATAACTGTATCTCCTTGAATAACATTTATTTTTCTATGTTCTGAAGCAGCCATTCTCGCCAATGCTGACATTGGTTCACCTTGGCTTCCAGTAGTTATAATAACTAACTTTTCATTAGGATATTTTGAAATTTGATCAACAGGAATAAGCACCTCTTTTTCTGCTTCTAAATATCCTAGTTCAATTGCAACTTGAACAATATTCTCCATGCTTCTACCTGAAACAGCCACTTTTTTATCATACTTCTGCGCTGCAGT
This sequence comes from Clostridium sp. SM-530-WT-3G, assembly GCF_012843905.1. Classification (GTDB taxonomy): domain Bacteria; phylum Bacillota; class Clostridia; order Clostridiales; family Clostridiaceae; genus Clostridium. The sequence goes on along the minus strand of NZ_JABAGC010000032.1, from coordinate 19,657 downwards.
AATTATTTGTTGGATTCTATGAACATTTGATGCGAACGTTGCAACAATAATTCTTCCCTTTGCTTTTCCAAATAGTCTTGTGAATGTTTCACCAACTACTCTTTCTGTCAAAGTATATCCAGGCCTTTCAACATTTGTTGAATCAGCCATCATTGCTAAGACACCTTTTCTACCTAACTCTGCAAATCTACCAAAATCCATCATTTGTCCATCTATTGGAGTATAGTCGACTTTAAAATCTCCCGTATGAAGCACCACTCCAAGAGGTGTATGAATTGCAATTGCAACTGAATCTGCAATTGAATGATTTGTTTTAATAAATTCTACAGATACATTATTTAATTTTATTATGTCTCTAGGCTTAACTCTTACTAATTCTGTTGAACCTAATAAACCGTGCTCTTTTAGTTTAGTTTCAACAATTCCTAGAGTTAGTTTTGTGCCATAAACTGGAACATTAATTTGTCTTAATACATAAGGTAATGCTCCAATATGGTCTTCATGTCCATGAGTTAAAAATATTCCTTTAATTTTTTCCGAATTTTTAAGAAGATATGAAATATCAGGTATTACAATATCTATTCCATACATATCATTATCTGGAAACTTCAATCCACAGTCTATTATCACAATATCTTCTTTATATTCTATAGCTGTGATATTTTTCCCAATTTCGCTTATACCACCAAGAGGAATTATCTTAACCTTCGCTCTCTCGTTTTTCATATTTCCCCTCCTTTTCCTATATTTATTTATAAACAAAGGCTTTTAACCTTTTATTCATCACTTTGTTTTTTTTGACATTCATCGCATAATCCATAAAATTTAACACTATGATCTAGTATTTTAAATTTATAATTATTCTCAATATTAGATTCTAGTTCATCTAACAAATCATCTTGAACTTCTAATACTTTATGACATTGATTGCAGATTAAATGATGATGTCTATGTGTTTCATCTGAATGTAGTATCTCATATCTACTACATCCATCATTAAGGTCTAATCTAGATATAACACCTAATTCTTCTAATAACAATATTGTTCTATAGACAGTTGCCAATCCAATTTCTGGGCAATTCTTTTTAACTTCGTCATATATCTCTTCAGCAGTTAAATGTTTACCTTCATTATCTATAATAGTATCAACTATAGATCTTCTTTGAGGAGTTAGCTTATATCCTTTTTTCTTTAAATCTTCTTTTAAGGTATTCATATCAATTAATTTTGATTCATCCATAATAACACCTCACTTTACTCAATTTCATATTGCTATTCGAATATTATATAATATTATTATACTATTATTCAATTATTCCATCTTCACTAAGAGTTTCATATGTTTCTAATACCATAGCAAATTCATCATCATCGTCTTCTAATGCTAAAAATAATTCACTTCCATCTTCATCTTTAAAGATTTTAAAAGCATATGCTTCATCACTTTGTTCAAAAGCTGGTGTTGCTATTATATATTGACCTTTTAATTTTTCTATTTCAAAGTACATAATAACCTCAAATTTAACATCATTTCCATTTTCATCAGGTATATATACGTATTTAGCGTCTTTATCCATTCTAGTAATTCCTTTCTTATTAGTTTAATATATATTAATTCTTATCTATTCTAGAATAAGAATTGCTTTCAAATTATTGTATTTTTTATAATCTTGAAATTCTATCTAAATATCCTTGCAATATGTACGTTGAAGCTACCTTATCAACTATCTTTTTTCTTTTATTTCTTGATAAATCTGCTTCAAGCATAGCTTTGTGTGCAGCTACTGTGGTTAATCTTTCATCCCAAAATTCTACTTTTATTTTCAATTCTTCTTCTACTAGCTTTCCAAATTCCATTGCAATCTCACCAGATGGTCCTATAGTACCATTCATATTTTTAGGCAATCCAATAACAATAGTTTCCACACTATAATCATCACATATTTTCTTTAAATCTTCAATATCTTTTCCTTTATTATTTCTTCTTATCGTAGTTAATCCTTGTGCTGTAAATCCTAAAGGATCACTTATTGCAACTCCAATTGTTTTTTGTCCTAAGTCTAGTCCAAGTATTCTTTTCAAATTTACACCTCTTATAAATTAAGAGTGCCCGCTTAAAAACGGGCACTCTCTACTTTATCTCTAAATAAGATTTTATAACTTCTTCTAGTATGTCATCTCTTTCGAGTTTTCTTACTAAAGCTCTTGCTCCGTTGTAATTAGTGATGTAAGTAGGGTCGCCTGAAATCAAATATCCAACTAACTGGTTTATAGGATTATATCCTTTTTCTTGTAGCGAATCATAAACCTCTGATAGTATTGTCTTTGTAAGAGCTTCTTTATTCTTACTTAAATCAAATTGCATTGTTTGTTCAATATTGTTACTCATAATATGCTGCCTAATAGCAACTCACCCCCTTACGTATTGTCTAAGGAAACCTATCCATATTATTAACTTAATATTTTAAATTTATTCATCTAACTTATAAGTAGATTATACTCTAATTTAGATAAAAAGTATACTATTTTGCTAAAGTTTCAACTATTTTATAAGATTCATTTATTGCATCTTGTATTTTTTCTGGGCATTTACCACCGGCTTGAGCCATATCTGGTCTTCCACCGCCGCCTCCACCTAGAATAGTTGATACTTCTTTAATAAGCTTACCACAGTGTGCTCCTTTTGCTACTGCATCTTTGCTTGCCATAGCACATATAATAACTTTTCCATTATTAGCACTCATAAGTAAAACTACACTATTTTCTACTTTATCTCTTACTTTTTCGCAAACATCTCTTAATGTATCACTATCAACATCTTTCATTTCATACGAAACTACATTTATTCCATTTACATCTTTAGCACTCGCAATTATATCATCAAGTCCCATAGTTGCAAACTTAGCCTTTAATTCAGAAATTTCTTTTTCTCTATCTTTTATTTCTTTAAGATTTTGTTCTATCTTAGTTAATACTTCCTTTTGAGAACATTTTAACTTTCCAGATAATTCTTTTAAAATTTCTTCTTTTTCTCTAACAAACTTAATAGCTTCTTTTCCAGTAACAGCTTCTATTCTTCTTGTGCCTGCTGCTATTCCGCTTTCAGATACAATTTTAAATAATCCAATTTTACCAGTGTTATCAATATGAGTACCACCACATAATTCTTTTGAATATTCTCCAGCAGATACTACTCTTACACTATCGCCGTATTTATCATCAAATATTCCTATTGCTCCACTATTTTTAGCATCATTTAAGTTCATTATTTCTGTAACAACTGGTGTAACGCTTGTTATAGCTTCATTTACTAAATCTTCAACCTTTAAAATTTCTTCTTCTGTTAATCCTTCAAAGTGAGAGAAGTCAAATCTTAATCTTTCATCAGTAACTAATGAACCAGCTTGATGTACATGTGATCCAAGAACTTTCTTTAAAGCAGTATCTAATAAATGTGTTGCAGTATGGTTCTTTTTAATTCTTTCACGTCTTTCCTTATCTACTGATAAAGTCACAGTATCATTTACTTTAACTTCGCCTGATAATACTTCAACAAAATGAACAATCTTACCACCAATATTTTTCTTTGTATCTACAACTTTTGCTTTAAATGTATCATTATATATAATACCAGTATCTCCGATTTGTCCTCCCATTTCAGCATAGAAAGGAGTAATATCTGTTACTAGTATTCCTTTATTTCCTTCAGTTAATTTATCTGTGAATTCATCTCCATCAATAAGAACTTCAACTTTACCATTTAATGCATCCTTATCATAACCATCAAATTCAGTTTCAACTTCTGCACTTATAGCATCTGAAGTTTTAACATCTGCCCCCATGTAGTTAGATACTTTTCTTGCACTTCTTGCTCTTTCTCTTTGGATTTTCATTTCTTCATGGAATGCTTCTTCATCTAAAGAAAGACCTTCATCTTCTAAAATTTCTTTTGTAAGTTCCATTGGGAATCCAAAAGTATCATATAATTTAAATCCATTTTCTCCGCTTAATACTTTTTCATTATTAGCTTTTAATTCTTCAATAAATCCATTTAGAATTTCAATTCCTGAATCTAATGTTTCTCTAAATTTATCTTCTTCAATCTTGATTACTTTCTTGATGTAATCTCTCTTAGTTTCTAATTCTGGATAAGCATCCTTAGAATCTCTTATAACTACATCACAAAGATTGCAAAGAAAAGCATCTTTAATTCCTAATGTTTTTCCATGTCTTGCAGCTCTTCTAAGTAATCTTCTTAAAACATATCCTCTTCCCTCATTAGAAGGCATTATATCATCTGAAATCATGAAAGTTATTGATCTTATATGGTCAGTGATTAATCTTAATGATATATCAGTTTTTTCATTTTCACCATACTTAACTCCTGCAAGTTTTGCAACTTCATTTAGTATATTTTCTAGTGTATCTATTTCAAATATACTATTTTTACCTTGCATTACAACAGCAAGTCTTTCAAGACCCATACCTGTATCTATGTTAGTACTTGCAAGTTTTTCATAGTTTCCTTTTCCATCACCATCAAATTGAGTAAATACAAGATTCCATACTTCTATTATCTTATCTGCATCAGATAATTCTATAAATTCTTCTGCATTCTTAGGAACTTCATCAGTTCTGCTGAAGTGAATTTCTGTACATGGACCACAAGGACCAGCACCATGTTCCCAGAAGTTATCTTCTTTACCTAATCTAAATATATGACTCTTATCCACATCTGTTAATGTAGTCCAATATTCATAAGCTTCATCATCATCTAAATAAATAGTAACATATAATTTTTCTTTTGGCATTTCTAATACTTGAGTTAAGAATTCCCAAGCCCATGGAATTACTTCCTTCTTAAAATAATCTCCAAAAGAAAAGTTACCAAGCATTTCAAAGAAAGTCCCATGTCTGCTTGTTATACCTACGTTTTCTATATCACCTGTTCTTACACACTTTTGGCATGTAGTAACTCTTCTGCATGGTGGCTCTTGAAGTCCTGTAAAATAAGGTTTTAATGGAGCCATACCTGCATTTATTAACAATAAGCTGTTATCATTTTTTGGCACTAAAGAGAAACTATCCATTTTTAAATGTCCCTTACTTTCAAAGAACTTTAGATATGCATCTCTTAAGTCATTTGTTTTTGTAAATTTCATAAAATCTTCCTCCATATATATTTTTCATATTGTGTAGTTCCCTAAATATCAAAAAAACTCTCACCCCTATAAAAACAAGGGACGAAAGTTAGAATTCCGCGGTACCACCCTAATTATGTACTAAACAATACATCACTCAGAAAATTTATAGCTCATAGGTAGCTTCGAAATTACCCAGGCAAGAAGTTTTCACCAGCCACTTCCTCTCTTAATATCCTTAATAATTCTACTTTTCCTATTCATCGCTTAAATATTTTATTATTTCACCAAAATTATATTTCATATAGATAATTATGTCAATATAAAACCATTGCAACATATTTTATAAACACATTGAATTTTTAAAATAAGTAATAATTAATATCTTCATAGAGTACTTTTATAATTACTGCTATGGGAATTACTAATACCATTCCTACAAATCCTCCTAATTCATCTCCAATTAAAAGAAGGATTATTATTACAAAAGAATGTATTTCTGTACTGTCACCTGTAATTTTAGGTGACAATATATTTCCCTCAATCTGTTGTATAATAAACATCCCTATAACTACCCACAAACACTTTATAGGAGAATCAATAAGCGCAACAACAGCTGCTGGTATAATTCCCAATATAGGTCCAAAATACGGTATTATATTAAACAATGCATTAATAAGCGAAATCCATATAGGAAACTTAACCTTTAATATTATAAGAAGTATAAATGTAAGTAGTCCTATTATTCCACATAAAAGAAGCTGACTTGCTATATAGCGACTAAGCACCATATCTATATCAGAAATAATTCTTTTTGTAATTTTTCTTTTTGATATAGGAAAAATCAACATAAGTTTTTCATATATTTCTTCCCCTTCACCTAATAAATAATAAATCATTACAGGACATATTGCATACGATATTAAATTGCTACTTACATTAATCAAAATATCAACAAAATTATTGAGATAATTATATATAAATCCATTTACCTTTTCTAATGCTGTATTATAAATTTTTTGCAATATAGGTATCTTATCAAAAATACTATTATCTATTATTCCTTGAAAAAATCCTCCAATACTATCTATCATATTGTTTATACTCTCAGCTTCATTAAATAAGCTTGGAATAATAACTACAAAAAACGAAACAAAAATCCCAATTAGAAGAATTATAATAAAAACAGAAGCTATCTTCCTTTTCATTTTAAGCTTTCTTTCAAAAAATCTTCTCGTAGGCATAAGTACATAAGATAAAATTATGGAAACAATAATTATATTTACAACTTTCTTTACAGAATTATTTAATACATAAAGACATATACAAAATAAAAAAACTGCTGCTATAATTGCCTTTAGTAAATACGGTTTATATTTCTTAAATTCCATACTGTCTCTCCAGCCTATGTGGCATAGTTTTTAATTTAATTTTACTTTTCCCACGATATAATATGTACTTTTCTCCAAGAATACATTCTTTAATAAGCAACACTCGTTTTCCATTTATTAATCTATCTATTATTCCCGAACTTATTATAATACCTTTTATAGAGTAATCTCGAGCATCTATTATAATATCTTCCAACACACCTTCTGTTTCGCCTAAAGTATTAATTACTTCCATATTTTTTATTTTTTTAAACTCAAGCCCATCATACTGTTCTATTCCCAATGTAATTATTTCTTTTCCTATCTCAATAATCATATCCATAGGTATATAATTCTTTTTAGAAAACAATTTATGACTTGCAACCTTAATACCTATTATTTTTTCATGAAAAAAATCTAAATACAAGTCTTCTACTATTCCTATTTTTTTGCCTTTTATATCATAAATATTTTTAATGTAGAAATCCTTTATTTTATACATATTTTTTTCTCTCTTCCTTTTATTTCAACCATTAGTATCTGATTTAATACAATAGTATTTTTACCATTTTTAAATAATTAATTCCTAAAAAATTCAAATACCCATATCATAACCTCTTATATAAAAATCTAAAAACAAAATTATTTATATCGTATCCAAAAGCGGCAACGCCCCTCTACTTAATTAAAAATATACACTGCTATAATATTGTATATAATAATTTTTTATACACAAAAAAGCCATTCATTTAAATAAAATGATTAAATCATCTATCTAAATAAAATGGCTTATATACTTCTAAATATTATAATACACTTTCGATAATTCCGCCACCAACTACAATCTCACCATCATAAAATACTACAGATTGGCCTTTTGTAATTGCTCTTTGCTTTTCTTTAAAAGAAACCTTTACCTTTCCATTAGGAAGTGGTATTAAAGTCGCTTCACTTGGTTGTGCCGAATATCTAACTTTTGCTGTAACTGTAATCTCATTTTCTAACTTATCAAAAGGAATAAAGTTAACATCAGTAGCTATAAGATCATTTCTGAATATTTCATCTTCTGATCCTAAAACCACTTCATTTGTCTTAGCGTTTATTGCAGTAACAAATACAGGTCTTCCAAGAGCTATACCAAGTCCTTTTCTTTGACCTATAGTATAATATACTATTCCTTTATGTTGTCCTAATACATTTCCTTCTTTATCAACAAAGTTTCCTGGCTTTACTCTGTCAGGTTTTGCTTCAGATATGTATTTTCCATGATTATTGTCAGAAATAAAGCATATTTCTTCACTATCTTTTTTATTATGTACAGCTAAACCTATTTCTTTGGCTATTTCTCTTATCTTAGTCTTTTCATACGCTCCACAAGGCATTAACGTATGTTTAAGCTGATCTTGAGTGAAATTATAAAGTGCATAAGTCTGATCTTTTCTATCATCATCAGATCTTATTAATAAATATCTCCCATCACGTTCTTCTATTTTTGCATAGTGACCTGTTGCAACATAATCTGCACCTATTCCTCTTGCCCTTCTTAAAAGTTCATCAAACTTTAAATGCTTATTGCATTCTATACAAGGGTTTGGAGTTCTTCCATCTATATATTCTTGAACAAACGGTTCTATAACCTTTTCTTTAAAATAATCTCTAAAATTTAAAACATAAAAAGGTATACCTAACTTATCACATACTCTTCTGGCATCTTCAACGGCTGAAAGTGAACAACATCCACCTTCTCTCTCTTCAAAACCTTTATCTTCCTGCCAAATTTGCATAGTTGCACCAATAACTTCATATCCTTGTTGCTTTAATAAATAAGCAGCAACGGAGCTATCAACTCCGCCACTCATACCTACTAAAACTTTCTTTTTAGCACTCACTATTATTCTTCTCCATGAACCATGTTGTGTAATTCATCATGATCATGTTCTTCCATTGGTTTAACATCTAAACCATTTTGTGCTCTATAATCATTGATAGCCTTGTGAATTGCTTCTTCTGCAAGAACTGAACAGTGCATTTTTACTGGTGGAAGTCCATCTAAGGCTTCAGCAACAGCCTTATTAGTTAATTCCCAAGCTTCATCTAAAGTCTTCCCTTTAATCATTTCAGTAGCCATTGATGAAGAAGCTATAGCTGATCCACATCCAAAAGTTTTGAATTTAACATCTTTTATAATGTTGTCTTCTACTTTTAAATATATCTTCATTATATCTCCACATTTAGCGTTTCCTACTTCTCCAACTCCATTTGCATCTGGAATTTCTCCAACATTTCTTGGATTTTGAAAATGGTCTAATACTTTTTCACTATATATCATTATTAATTTTCTCCCTTCTTAATAAAGTCATCCCATAATGGTGACATATTTCTTAATCTTTCTATAATTGGTGGTAATACTTCTAATACATAATCAACATCTTCTTCTGTTGATTTTTCCCCTAATGTAAGTCTTAAAGATCCATGAGCTAATCCATGTGGAAGACCTATTGCAAGTAATACATGTGATGGATCTAATGAACCTGATGTACATGCGCTACCACTTGATGCACATACACCCTTAAAGTCTAATGATAATAAGATTGATTCTCCTTCTATAAATGAAAATCTAACATTAACGTTACCTGGTAATCTCTTATCTCCTCTAGGTCCATTTAAATATGAATATGGTATTTCTTCTAATATACCATCAATCAATTTATCTCTTAAAGCACTTAATTTCTTCATGTGTTCTTCAAGATTTGAAGTAGCTAATTCAATTGCTTTTCCAATTCCAACTATTGAAGCAATATTTTCAGTACCTGCTCTTCTATTTTTTTCTTGAGCTCCTCCATGAATTAAGTTATCTATTTTTATTCCATTTTTTATATAAAGTACACCTATACCTTTTGGTCCGTAAATCTTATGACCTGCAAGCGAAAGCATATCGATATTCATATCTTGAACATCTACTGGTACATTACCTACTGCTTGAACTGCATCAGTATGGAAAAATACTTTCTTTTCTCTACATATTTCACCAATTTCTTTAACTGGTTGTATTGTTCCTATTTCATTGTTTGCAAACATAATAGATACTAATATAGTTTTATCTGTTATAGCATTTCTTAAATCATCTAAATTAATAAATCCTTCTTCATCAACATCTAAATATGTAACTTCAAAACCATGTTTTTCTAAATACTCACAAGTATGTAATACTGCATGGTGTTCTATTTTTGTTGTAATTATATGATTTCCTTTATTCTTATGAGCTGATGCAATACCTTTAATAGCCCAGTTATCAGCTTCTGATCCACCACCAGTAAAATAAACTTCAGTTGGTTTACAATTTAAAGCTGTTGCTACCTTAGCTCTTGCTTCATCTATTGCTTTTTTTGTTTCTCTTGATATTCCATAAAAAGAAGACGGATTTCCAAATTTCTCTGTGAAGTATGGCATCATTTCTTCTAATACTTCTGGTTTAACATAAGTTGTCGCTGCATAATCCATATATACGTTTTTCATATTTTATTCGCTCCTATCTGCAATTTTTATTCCACTTTGTTTTTTTAACATCTCATTATAATCATCAACGATATCTTGAAGTGTTATTGAATTCATAACATCATCTACACTTTTCTTTATCTTTTCCCATACAGACTTAGTTGCACAGCACTCTTCACTGTCACACTTAACTCCATCTATACAGTCTGCCACTTCAATAGGGCCCTCAAGTATAGTCATAATATCACCTACTGTAATTTCACTAGGATGCTTACATAATACATAACCACCCTGTGCTCCTCTTATACTTCTTATGATATTCGCTCTTCTAAGCGGACTAAATAGTTGCTCCAAATAATATTCCGAAAGATTCTGCCTTTTGGAAATTGTCTTTATTGATACAGGGGCTCCTCCATAATTAACCGCTAGTTCTACTACTGCTCTAACGCCATATCTTCCTTTTGTTGATAATTTCATTCCACCACCCCTTAAAATTTATTTTCAATTTAAATTTCATTTATATCTTATCAAAATACTCGGACTTTGTCAAACTATCATTTTTTTCCTTTAATTGAACCCCAATATCGTCTAATACTATCTTCATATTTGTTATCTTGTGCTTCATAATATTTTTTGCCTTTTAGTTCATCTGGCATATACTGCTGACTAACATAATGATTTGGATAGTCATGTGGATATTTATATCCTGTTACACCAAGCTTTTGTGCTCCAGAATAATGTGCATCTTTTAAATGCATTGGAATATCACCCACATTAAAATTATCAAGATCAGTCATAGCATGTGCTATAGCCATATATGCACTATTAGATTTAGGTAATGTAGCAAGATATATAACAAGTTCAGCTAAAATTATTTGAGCTTCAGGGAATCCAACTTTTAATGCCAGCTCAACACCAGAATTTATTACAGTAAGTGCCTGAGGATGAGCTAAACCTATATCTTCTGCTGCAATCACAGATATTCTTCTCACAATAGCATTTAAATTACCACTTTTTATGAGACGAGCCAAATAGTGAATCGCTGCATCTGGATCACTTCCTCTTATACTCTTCTGTAGAGCACTTAAAAAATTATAAAATTCATCTCCACTACTATCAGCTCTCATATTTGATTGACCTAGATTTTCAATAACTTCAGTTGTAATTTCTCTAACATATTTTAATTGTGAATTTATTGCAAGTTCCAGAATATTATATGACTTTCTATAATCTCCCTGTGATATTTCAGCTATATACTCTAATGCCTCCATTGTATAATTTACTTCTATACCTTCACTTATAAGTTTTTTTATAGATTTTTCTAGCCCTATTACTATATCTTCTTTATTAAGTGGTTTAAAAGCAAAAATATTACATCTACTTATAATAGCCTTATGTATTACAAAGTATGGATTTTCAGTTGTACTTGCAATTAAAGTTATTCTTCCATCTTCTATAAACTCCAAAAGTGCCTGCTGCTGTTTTTTATTAAAGTGCTGAAGCTCATCTATATACAAAACTACTCCATTGTAATTTAAAAGATTATCCATACTATTCGTTATATCTTGAATATCTTTAACACTTGCAGTTGTAGCATTCAGCTTATAAAACTTTTTATCCACATATTTAGCCATAATATTAGCCAGAGTAGTTTTTCCTGTTCCTGGTGGTCCATAAAATATACAATTACAGATATTATTACTTTTTATCAAATTCCTTAACGGTTTTCCTTCACCTAATATCTGTTCCTGTCCAACAAAATCTTCTATCTTATCCGGTCTCATCAAATCTGCTAGCGGCCTCATGAACTTCACCTCTTATTTTATCATTTACGCTAAATATTATTATACCAAAATATATAAAATAGGAAAGAAAATAATTTATAACAAAAATAATGTGTATATAATATAAGTATCATACACACATTATTTTTAATTCTATCTAGCCAAACAATGCTCTATCACTAAATCCTTCTTCACCATCATTACTTGCATTTTCAAACATCTGCAATAAGCCATTAGTATCTAATTTTTCTTTTTCTGCCCCTTTAACATCTACAAGAATTTGACCTCTATGCATCATAAATAATCTATTTCCTGTTTCAATTGCATGTTTAAGATTATGAGTAACCATTAAAGTTGTTATTCCACTCTCTTTAACTATTTTTCTTGTAATATCCATTATTTTTTGAGATGTTTTAGGATCTAATGCTGCTGTATGTTCATCTAAAAGCAATAATTTAGGTTTAGACATAACAGCCATTAAAAGAGTAAGTGCTTGCCTTTGCCCACCTGATAATAAAAGCACTTTATTATAAAGCTTATCTTCAAGTCCTAAATCTAATTCTCTTAACATTTCTTTAAAATACTCAACTCTTTTTTTACTTACACCCAATCCAAAACCAAATCTTCTCCCTTTGTTATCAGCAAGAGATAAATTTTCTAAGATTGTCATATTTGGTGCTACACCTTTAAATGGATCTTGAAATACCCTTCCTATAGATTTAGCTCTTATATATTCAGGTTTATTAATTACCTCGATTCCATTTAAAATAATTGAACCAGAGTCAGCTTCTATAGTACCTGAAATTATATTTAATAAAGTAGATTTTCCTGCGCCATTAGAACCTATTATACTTACAAAATCACCTTCATCTACTTCCACAGATAAATTGTTAAATACTCTATTTTCATTAATTGTATTTGGATTAAATACTTTGGATAGTTGTTTCACTTTTAACATTTTCGTCAGCACCACCTTCTATGAGTTTTTTCTTTTTAAATTTGAATAATCCATTATTAGAACATAGTGCTACAACAACTATTATTGCAGTCATAAGCTTTAAATCATTTGCAGTAAGACCTATTATTGCACCATACTTTAATACAATTGCAATTGCACCTTTATACATAATTGCACCAATTATTGATAAAGTAGTAGCTTTAATAAAAGTAAATCTTTCAAACAAAGAACTTCCAACAATTACAGCTGCAAGTCCCATTACAACAGTACCTGTTCCCATACCTACATCTGCAAAGCCTTGATACTGTGCTGTAATTGCCCCTGCTGTTGCTGCCAAGGCATTACTTATAGCAAGACCTAAAATCTTAATTACATCTTTATTTACACCTAATGATGATACAACCTGCTCATTATCACCTACTGCTATAAGCAAAAATCCTGATTTAGTTTTTAAATATAAATCCAATAAAACTTTTACTATTAGTAATACTACTGCAATAATAACTACTGCTGGTACATTTAATTTAAACGCATTATTTACATTAAATAACGGAACATTTGCTTTCCCCATTATTCTTAAATTTACTGAATATAATCCAATCATTACAAGAATACCAGCCATTAAATTATCAATCTTTAGCTTAACATGAAGAATACCTGTTACTGCGCCTGCAATTCCTCCACCTATGGTTGCTGCAAAAATACTCACCCAAGGGTTTGTTCCCTGCACTAAAAGAGTAGCACTTATTGCTGCCCCCATTGGAAATGTCCCATCAACAGACATATCAGGAAAATCTAATATCTTAAATGTTATATAAACAGCAATTGCAACAATCGAAAATAGCAGACCTTGTTCTAAAATATTAATTAAAACATCCACTATTGAACGCCTCCAGTCACCTTCTTAGCATCTTTATTGATATCTTCTGGTATTGATATATTTAATTTTTTAGCTACATCTTCATTAATGGTAAATGACATTTCACTTAATGTTGTAATTTCAACATCTGATGGCTTCTTACCTTCTAAAATTTCAGCAGCCTTATATCCTGCTTCTTTTCCTAACTTATAATAGTCAATTCCTATTGTAGCTAAACCACCTTTCGTTACTACAGCTTCTTCTGCACCAATTATAGGTTTATTAGCATCTAAACATAACTTTCCTACTAAACTATATGCTGATGCAACTGTATTATCAGTTGGAGTATATAGAACATCAATTTCACCTAAAGCACTTGTCAAATTTTGATTTATTTCATTTACATTAGTTACGCCGATTTCTTTTACAACCAAACCTTCTTTTTCTAATGCACTTTTTAGCTCATCTACTTGAACAACAGAATTTGTTTCTGAAGTATTATAAATAACACCAATTGTCTTTGTATTAGGCAATAGTTTTTTCATTAACTTTACTTGATCTTCTACTGGAACTTTATCAGAAGTACCAGTTACATTTGTTCCTGAGCTCTTCCAATCCTTTGCTATTTCAGCTGATACTGGATCTGTAACTGCTGTAAATACTATTGGAATATCCTTAGTAGAATTATATGCTGCCTGTGCTGCTGGAGTTGCAATTGCAAAAATCAAATCTTTCTTACTATCTGCAAATTGTTTTGTTATTGTCTGAGCATTGGCTTGTTCACCTTGGGCATTCTGCTGGTCGAAAGAAATATTCTTTCCTTCTTCGTAACCTTTTTCTTTAAGTGCATCAACAAATCCTTTATTAGCACTATCTAAAGCATCATGTTGAACTAATTGTACTACCCCAACATTTTTCACATCCCCTAAAGAACTACTTGAACTACCACATCCTACTAATGCTGTACCTATCATAATTGAACATAACAGCATTGCTAATTTTCTTTTTCCTACCATATTTCTATCCCCCTAATATTAATCATTATCAACTTTAAAATTTTTCTCATATAATTCCTAATAAAAAAATAATAAATATACACTTATATTTATGATAAATACTTAAAAAAATTGATAATAATTTAAAAATCTTTTAAGATATATTATCATATTTTGATTTTTTTGTAAAGTTTACTTATAATTTCAAAAATTTCTCTTAAATTTATTAAATTATTTACATTTAAAATTTAAATATTTTTCATTCCTATAAATAATTAATTTCATAAAATGAAAATAGCTTTTATGATAAAAAATATTAAAATCATAAAAGCTATTTTTATTTATATAGGAAGTGATCTATGACCTATGCCAATAACAACTTCATCTAAATGAAGTAATCCTATACTCAAAAATATACATACTGATATATGCTCTCCACCCCTAGCTATTCCAATCTTTCCACCTACATTTTGACCACTTGCTCTATTTTTCACTTGAATTATGGCATCTCTAGCAGCTCCAATTACAGCTCCTTCATGTAAATGTTCCTCTCTAATAAGTCCATTTCTTTTAGATGCTACTAATGCACTTTCTAATATTTTAGATATAGATGTATTAATATTTCCACCAATGTTTACTGCTGTAACTTTAATACCTTTTTCCAAATATATTTTTTTCAGTTCATTTTCTTCTTCTCTCTCACATATGGCCATTCTTGTTGCAATTTTTGCAATTCTTGTACTATTGCTTTCCATACAACTTGTATCTCCCTTCATAATTTATAAATCAAAATTATATATCTAAATAATATTTTTTATTCCTTATATTGTCAACGCAACATTTTATACTATCTCTTTTCACATCTTATCATTCGTAACTCTATGAAGCCACAAAAAATCACTTTACAAATAAAAAATACAATAAAAAAGATACTTAAAATTATTTTAATAATTTTAAGCATCTGCTAACTTTTAATAAAAATCACCCATTTTTCTAAATTTAGTATACCTATCTTCAACAAGCTTATCTATATCCACATCTTTCTTTCCCTTTAAAAACGCTAATATACTATTCTTTATAGTCTCACAAGTTTTCATAGGATTTTTATGTGCTCCACCTCTAGGTTCTTTTATTATTTCATCTATTATTCCAAATTCTTTTAAATCTTTTGCTGTAATCTTCATAACTTCTGCTGCTTCTTTTGCACGACTAGCATCTTTCCATAAGATTGATGCAAATCCTTCTGGCGAAAGTATTGAATAAATAGAATGCTCAAGCATACATATTTTATCTGCAACAGTAAGAGCTAAAGCCCCTCCACTTCCACCTTCACCTGTTACTATTGAAAATATTGGAGTTTTAATTCTACTAAGTTCAAATAAATTAGTTGCTATAGCTTCACCTTGCCCTCGTTCTTCAGCACCAAGACCACAAAATGCACCTGGTGTATCTACAAAGCATATTACAGGTCTTTTAAACTTTTCAGCCTGCTTAATTAAACGAAGAGCCTTTCTATAACCTTCCGGGTTAGGCATTCCAAAATTTCTTTTTATATTTTCATTTGTATTAGCACCTTTAGTTATAGCTATTATAGTAACATTTATGTTTCCAAGAGAGCCAATCCCACCAATTATAGATTGGTCATCACCAAATCTTCTATCACCATGGAATTCTATAAAATCATTAAATATATTTTCTATATAAAACTGCCCTGTTGGTCTTTCTCTATGTCTTGCAATTTCAACACTATCCCATGCACTACTAGTATTGACCTTAAAAAAATCCTTATTCATAACTTCTCACTCCATGTAAAACTAGAATTTTATATAATAAAGCTCTAAGATCTGTTCTCTTTACAATAGCATCTATAAAGCCCTTTTCTAATAAAAATTCTGCTTTCTGAAAATTATCAGGCAATGTTTCCTTTATAGTATTTTCTATTACTCTCCTGCCAGCAAAACCAACTAATGCATCTGGCTCACTCAAAATTATATCACCTTCCATTGCAAAGCTTGCTGTCACTCCTCCTGTTGTAGGATCTGTTAAAACTGAAATATATAAAAGTCCTTCCTCATTATGTTTTGCAAGTGCTGCACTTACTTTTGCCATCTGCATAAGTGAAAAAATTCCCTCTTGCATTCTAGCTCCACCAGATGTTGTGAAAATTATTACTGGAAGTTTATTTTTAGTAGCATATTCAATCAATCTAGTAAGCTTTTCACCTACAACAGTTCCCATACTTCCCATCATAAAAAAACTATCCATAATGCCACAAGCTGTTACCAATCCATTAATTTTACCAACACCAGTTACAACTGCCTCATTACTTGCAGACTTTGTCATACTCTTTTTTATCTTTTCCTCGTAACCTTTAAAATTCAAAGGATCAACTGTCTTTAAATCTTTCCACATTTCATTAAAAGTATCTTGGTCAAAAATCATTTTTATTCTTTGTCTTGCATTAATTCTAAAATGGTGACCACAAGATGTACAAATATACTTAGAATTTTCTAAGTCTTCATAATAAATAATTCCATTACACTTTTCACATTTAGTCCACAAACCTGAAGGTATATTAGGTTTCTCTTCTGGTTCTGCTTTTTTTAACGCTACTGGTTTAACAGTAGCATATTGTCTTTTTATAAATAAGTCCTTAAGCATTCTTCTTCACCATCTTTTCTTCTAAAAATGAAGTATCATACTCTCCTTCTAAAAATTCATTAGTTTCTAAAATTGAAAGATCAAATTTAATGTTAGTTTTAACTCCTCCAACTGCAAATTCAGATAAGGCCCTTCTCATTTTTACTATAGCCTCATTTCTATCATTTCCAAAAGTTATAACTTTGGCAATCATAGAATCATAACAATGTGGTATTTTATATCCACAAAAAATTGCTGAATCTATTCTTACTCCCATTCCACCTGGAACGCATAATTCTTCAATCTTTCCTGGACATGGTCTAAAATCATGCTCTGGATCTTCAGCATTAACTCTACACTCAATTGCATGTCCCTTAATTTTTATATCATCTTGAGAAAAATTTAAAGTTTCTCCTGCTGCAATCTTAATTTGTTCTTTAACAAGGTCTATTCCTGTTATCATTTCTGTAATAGGATGTTCAACTTGTATTCTCGTATTCATTTCCATAAAATAAAAATTATTGTCTTTATCATATAAAAATTCTATTGTTCCTGCATTTTTATAATCAACAGCGTTAGCTGCTCTTTTTGCTATTTCACCCATTTTCTCTCTAAGTTCTTCTGTAAGAACATTAGAAGGAGCCTCTTCCAGCACTTTTTGATTTTTTCTCTGCATTGAACATTCTCTTTCACCTAGGTGAACAATATTACCATGTTCATCAGCAAGTATTTGAAATTCAATATGTTTTGGTTTTTGAATAAATTTTTCTAAGTATAAAGTATCATCTCCAAAGCATGCTTTGGCTTCTGCTTTTGCTGTTTTAAATCCCATAAGAAATTCTTCCTCATTAAAAGCAATTCTTATTCCTTTTCCTCCACCACCTGCTGCTGCTTTTATCATTATTGGATATCCTATACCTTCAGCAATTTCAAGAGCTTGATTTTCATCACTAATTTCACCCTCAAATCCTGGAACTACTGGTACATCTGAAGCTTTCATAATCTTTCTAGCCATAGCCTTATTTCCTATTAAATCAATAGTTTCATAATCAGGTCCTATAAATTTAATATTGCATTGTCTACACATTTTTGCAAATTTTGAATTCTCAGATAAAAATCCAAATCCAGGATGTATAGCATCTGCTCCAGTAAGGACACATGCACTTAATATGTTTGTAATATTTAGATAACTGTCTTTAGGCATTGCTGGACCTATGCAGACCGCTTCATCTGCAAGCTGAGTATGAAGTGCTTCTTTATCAGCTTCAGAATATACAGCTACTGTACTTATTCCCATTTCTCTGCATGCTCTTATTATTCTTACAGCAATCTCTCCCCTATTTGCAATTAGAACTTTTTTAAACATAACATCACCTATCCTAGACTATAGCAAATAATATTTCTGCTTCACATACAATTTTTCCATCAACACTTGCAGTACCTTTTCCAACACCAATTGTACCCTTTAGTCTAACTATTTCACAACATAAATCTAGTCTATCTCCAGGTACTACTTTTTCTTTAAATCTTGCTTTATTCACACCAGCAAGAATAGGAGTTTTACCTTTAAACTGCTCCATAGAAAGTATTGCTACAGCACCTGTCTGAGCTAAAGCTTCAATTTGAAGAACTCCAGGCATAATTGGCATATCTGGATAATGCCCTTGAAAAAATGGTTCATTTGCAGAAAGATTTTTATAACCTTTTACATATAATTTATCTACAATATCTATTTCAGTAACTCTATCAATTAAAAGCATAGGATATCTATGAGGTAAAATTTCCTTTATTTCGTTTATTTTTAGCAATTTTTATTCCTCCCTAATCTTGAACAACGGTTGTCCGTATTCTACCATATCTCCATTTTTAACCAAGCATTTAACAACAGTTCCAGTAAATTCACTTTCAATTTCATTCATAAGTTTCATAGCTTCAATAATACAAATAACTTTTCCTCTTTGTATTACATCTCCTTCGCTTACAAAAGGATCGCTTTCTGGAGATGCCTTAGCATAGAATGTTCCAACCA
Organism: Clostridium sp. SM-530-WT-3G; assembly: GCF_012843905.1. Classification (GTDB taxonomy): domain Bacteria; phylum Bacillota; class Clostridia; order Clostridiales; family Clostridiaceae; genus Clostridium. The sequence goes on along the minus strand of NZ_JABAGC010000032.1, from coordinate 385 downwards.
TAGGAGATGTAATTATACTTAACGCATCATCATCTTCAGCTTCCTGCTTAACTTCATGTTTTGCTTCCTTTACTATTTCTTCACTATTATTTAAAGAATTCATGACTGGAGCAGTTACTATTCTTTCATTCTCCTGTATTATTTCTTTCCTCTCATTATTATCATTAGAATCTCTATTTAATGACTTATCCATTTTTATATGTTCATTTCCATCACCAAATTCAAAAAAAGCTAAACTTGAAGAATCAATAAGTTGTATTAATTCTTTAATTTGTTCAAATTCCATAGAATAACCTCCTACACTATTTCGATAGTGTAAAGTTGTTTACACTACGCTTTTTAATTTTTCTTTATATTTCAAGGGTTCCGACCGTTTTTTTGTATA
>NZ_JABAGC010000031.1 GCF_012843905.1 Clostridium sp. SM-530-WT-3G | reverse complement strand
TGGTGACTCCTAGGGGAATCGAACCCCTGTTACCACCGTGAAAGGGTGGTGTCTTAACCGCTTGACCAAGGAGCCATGCTTTATTGTCATCCGCTTTACCGTCTTGCTTCTTGACTGTGTCGCGCTGACCACATAGACTATAATACAGAAATTCTCTTTAAGTGTCAACACATTTTTTCATTTTTTTTTATTTTTTTTTATTTTTTGTTTATTCTAAATCTCTAAACCCTGATTATTACTAGGTTTATCAAGCGAACTTATTTTTTCAATTGCATCAAAAAATCCCTGAATTATATGATTTCTTTCTTCTATTTCTCCATTTATTCTATTTATTTCCTCATTACATTCATCTAAAAAAATAGCCTTTTCTACTTCACTTATATTCATATTATAACTATCACGTTTGAAATTTTGTCCTGAAGCATATATTTCTAATGGAAATTTATCATTGGCTAATAATAATATTTGCTTTTCCCATATACCTCTTTTATTAATATTATATTTATCTTTTAATATATTAAGATTTTTTACTTCTTCTCCTATTTCTAATTTTAATGCTTCATTTAATGAATTATAAAAAGTTACAGAGATTCCTCTCTTTAATTTTATTTTTAAATACATTCTATTATTTATCAAAAAATCATCAATTTCATTTTCACTTATACATTCAACATCTTCATATGTGAATTTTTTTAATCCTGTACCTGTTGGATAATTTACGATTATCTGATCATAATTCATTCTTCTTACTTTAAATTCATTGCCATAGTCTTCTAAAGAATTATTTATTATCTTAACTTTCATACAAATCACCTCTATATTTAGTATTCCTTTCTTTTATCCTTAATATTACTGTGATAAAATTTATTTAATATAAAAACAAGGAGTGATTAATAACATGATTTATCACGATCTAATAATTGTTGGCGGAGGCGCATCTGGCTTGATGGCAGCAGTTGTAGCTAAAGATTTTGGAATGGATGTAGCAATAGTAGAAGGTACAGATAGAGTTGGAAAAAAAATTCTCACTACTGGTAACGGGAGATGTAATATTACAAATAGCACTATTTCTTCTCCCTATACTACATACCATAGTGAAAATAGTAATTTTTTTAATGATGCATTAAATAGTTTTTCTATAGAAGATACAAAAAACTTTTTTCTATCTTTAGGACTTCCTCTTGTAGAATTAGAAAACGGAAAAATGTATCCAAAATCCCTTCAAGCCTCTTCTGTTGTAGATATATTCAGAATGGCTATAGAGGATAAGCAGATACCTGTTTATACAAACAGCAAGATAACTTCTATAAGCAAGAAAAAAAACTTTTTACTGAGTACATCTAATGAAGAATATGATGGATTTTCATGTCATCAGCTAATTTTATGCTGTGGTGGAAAATCAGCTGTAAAAACAGGCTCTGATGGTTCAGGCTATAAATTAGCAAAACATTTTGGCCACAGTATAATTGAACCTATTCCTGGTATCGTTCAATTAAAACTTGATTATCCTTACTTAAAAGCTATGTCTGGAATAAAATTTGATGGATCTGTTTCTATTTATATAGATGATAAATTAATTCGTACAGAACTTGGAGAAGTTTTATTTACTGATTACGGAATATCAGGCCCTCCAATATTACAACTTTCTTATTATGCTTCAAAAGCACTTCATAATAAATCAAAAGTAACTATAAGTGTTGATATACTTCCATATGAAAGTAAAGAAGATGTTGAAAATTTCCTTGCCACTCATTTTTCAATGTTTGGATATAGAGAAATATCTTCTTCATTAATTGGTGTTATTAATAAAAAACTTATTCCTACTATATTAAAAGATGTAGGTATAAAAGATATACACCAACCTTGTTCAAATATTGACTGGAAATACATAAATAAATTAATCTCAAAATTTAAAAAATGGGATTTTAATTGCATTGATACAAATGGATTTAACAATGCTCAGGTTACCGTTGGCGGTATAAACACTAAAGATATAAATAGTTCTACTTTAGAATCTAAACTAGTTGATGGACTTTATTTATGTGGTGAAATGATTGATGTACATGGTGACTGTGGCGGCTTTAACCTTCAGTGGGCTTGGAGCTCTGGATATCTAGCAGCAAAGTCGGCATCTGAAAAATAATATTATTAACAAAAAGCTATTGTAAAAATAAAATTTCTACAATAGCTTTTTATATTATTTAGCTTAATTACTGTTATTTCTTAACCTTGCATAAATTTTAATTAAAAAATTTACTTTCCCCATTCTATTTCTAATAAAGTAAGTTCTTTTCCGTCACCATTTTTAATGATATGTTGTGATTTTAAATTATTATCATCAATTTTTGTTACTGCTGCTGAAGAAGAAACAACTTCGCCATATTTACATTCTTTTTCAAACATAACTTTAATTCTTTTTACTTGATATTTTTCAACTATTTCCATTGGTACTGCTTCTATAGCCCATTCAATGTATTTAACATTATTTACATGCTTATTAGAATCGATATCTGAATATCTTATGTTGAAATTCTTTGTATATTGAGTTTCTTCTACTGGATGAAGCTTTTCAAGGCTTATGTCATAATCAACGTCTCCATCTACTCCATAAAACCCATACTGTTCCTTCTGAATTCTCATAGGTCTTCTTTTTTCAATATCTATCAAGAAGAATATTGCTTCTGCCTCTCCTATTATCTTGTCTTCAGAATCTCTTATTACATATCTTCTTAATCCATAGAACCTTTTAAATCCAACTGCTTCTGTAGTTATGCTTATAATTTCTCCGAACATAGGATATCTGTACATTTTAATATCATCTTGATAAAATACCCATGCACAATTATTGTCCATACAGTATTTCATTCCACCGCCTGCTTCTTCTGATTGATGTGTCCCAATATCTCCTATAAACTCAATTATCGAAGATAATTTACATCTTAAATTAGAATCTACCTCGTAATAATGTACTTCATAATTTTTTGTAAACTTATAACCCATATCTTGCTATATAAAAGCTGATTAATAATTAAAAAAATCAGTCTTTTATAATAACTGCCTCCCTTCTGTATGTATTACTAATCTATTTATATATATTATCATATTAGTCCATTTTTTTATTACTATGTTCATAATAATTTAACATAAAGGACCATTGTCTCTTTAAGTTAGATAATGGTCCCAGTTAAAATTGCTAATAAAATTGTTTTTATATTATTCATTTATGGATTTAAGTTCATCAGCAGCTTCCTTTTTCTCATCAAATTTAGCATATAATCCAGCAAGTAAAGTTCCTGAGATAGAATGCCATACACATGATACAGCACAAGCAACAGCTGCTTGAGGTGTTGCTGCAAAGTGTGCAGTTGCTAAATTAGTTGCAAGCCCTGCATTCTGCATTCCTACTTCAATAGATATAGTACGCTTTTTAGCAACAGACATATTTGTAAGTATACCTACTCCATATCCTAATAAATATCCAAGTCCATTATGCAATAATACAGCTATAAAAATTATTATTCCTGATTTGAAGAAATTATGTCCTTGCAATGAAATAACTCCTCCTACTATAAATGCAAGTCCAATTACAGATACACCTGGCATAACTTGTTGAACATCTTTAAATGTCTTTTTGTTTCCCCAAAAATAATTTAATAAAAATCCTATTACTATTGGAATAATAACTGACTCAATTATAGAAACAAACATTCCAACAGCATTAACTTCAATCTGTTCACCTGCAGGAGCAAGAACCAAAACTGGTGTTAATATTGGAGAAAGAAGTGTAGAAGCTGTAGTCATACCTACTGAAAATGGCACATCTCCATTGCATAGAAAAGACATTATATTAGATGACACTCCACCAGGACAACATCCTACTAAAATTAATCCGACTTTTATTTCACTTGGTAATCCTAATACAGTTCCAACTGTATATGCTAAAAGTGGCATTACTGTATATTGTGCCAATGCTCCTATAAATATATCAAGAGGTCTCTCAGCTAAAATTTTAAAATCTTTTGTAGTAAGTGTAAGTCCCATTCCAAACATTATAATCCCCAAAATAATTGTTTGATTTATTCCTCTTACCCATGTAAATAGACTAGGTATAAAAAAAGTTATCACTGCTATTGCTATAACAAAAATAGATGTGTTTTTAGATAAAAATTTACTAATATTTTTCAATACATTCATGATAAAAGCCCCCATTATATTATTAATAATTTATCACAAAGTACTATCCTCAAATACACTCATTAGATAATACACTTTATCAGTTTAAAATCAATGCAAAAAAACTTCCTCCCTATAAAGGGACGAAGTTTTCCGCGATACCACCCTAATTCTATAAAGTGATATTATATATCTAAATTAATATCATTTTAATAGCTCTCAGCAACATACTAATAATATGTGTCTCTTTTAACGGTGAAATACCGTTGAAACTTACTTTATCAGCATCAACAATTTCAGTTTCACTCCTCCAATATGATTTTCAGTAAAACCTGCACATTAGCTCACATCATACACTAACTTTCTGAAGAACAACGATTAAACTTACTTTTTCTTTTCACAGGATTTATTTGTAATATATTACTAATATTGGCATTTATTTTTCGCCATGTCAATATAACACATAATCCTTTAAAATTATATTTTTTATAATAAAAATAGGACTTTCAAAACTGAAAGTCCTATTTGTAAATATTATTTATTTAATGCTTCTAGTAATTCATCTAGATTTAATCCATGAACTGTTGCAGCTTCTGCAATAGTTTCAGCTTGAGCTGATGGACATCCGACACATCCCATTCCAAAGCTCATTAAAACTTGAGCTTTTGATGGATCAGCATGAACTACTTCACCTATTGTCATATCCTTAGTTATCATTATATTCACCCTCTTTTGCATAAAATATAAATATTATTTTACATAAAAAATTATATTTTAAGCTGACTTAAAAGTCAATATCCGAGTATATTAATAAACTATAGTGCTTTAACTCTCATAGTTTGGTCTCTCTTAGGACCAACAGATACTATTGATATATCAGTTCCTGTAAATTCTTCTATTCTCTTTAAGTATTTCTTTGCATTTTCAGGTAATTCATCATAGCTTCTAGCATCAGCTACTTCATCTCCCCATCCGTCAAACTCTTCATATACAGGTTCACATGCTGCTAAATCTTCTAAACTTGCTGGGAAGTAATCTATAACTTTTCCGTTAAATTTATATCCTACACATACTTTAATCTTTTCAAGACCAGCTAATGTATCAATTTTTGTAATAGCTAAAGAAGTTAAACCACTTACTCTGCATGCAGTTTTAACTATTACAAGGTCAAGCCATCCGCATCTTCTAGCTCTTCCTGTAGTAACACCAAATTCATGACCTTTTTCTCTTATCCATTCACCAGTTTCATTCATTAATTCAGTTGGGAATGGTCCTTTACCAACTCTTGTTGTATAAGCTTTTGTTATACCAACAGCATTAGTAATCATGTTAGGTCCTATTCCTACACCATTAGCTACTCCACCAGCAGTTGTATTAGATGATGTTACATATGGATAAGTTCCATAATCAATATCTAATAACATACCTTGAGCACCTTCAAATAACACAGTTTTATCTGCTTTTATGTCATCATATACCCTAACTGATGTGTCTTGTATGAATGGTCTAAGTTTTTTACCATATTCTAAGTATTCTTTTAATATTGAATCAAAATCTAATGCTTCTCCACCTAAAATTTTAGTTATATACGCATTTTTCATTTCAATATTTTCTCTTAATTTTTCTGTGAAAACTTCTTCGTGCATTAAGTCACACATTCTGATTCCACATCTTTCAAATTTATCTGTATAACAAGGTCCTATTCCTTTACCAGTAGTACCTATATCGTTCTTTCCTCTTGCTTTTTCTTTTAATCTATCTAAAACTTTATGATATGGCATTATAAGTTGAGCTCTATCACTAATGATTAATTTTTCAGGAGTTACCTTAACTCCAACTCCTTCTAAATAATCTATTTCTTCAAATAACGCCTTTGGGTCTACAACTACTCCATTTCCAATTACGTTTAATTTATCGTCATATAAAATTCCTGATGGTATTAAGTGCAATTTGTATTCTTTGTCACCAACTACAACAGTGTGACCAGCATTATTTCCTCCTTGGAATCTAACAACAACATTAGCATCTTCTGCTAAATAATCTGTCATTTTTCCCTTTCCTTCATCTCCCCATTGAGCTCCTAAAACAATAAATGCTGACATTTATCTTGCCTCCCTTAAATAAATACTCTATTTTATATTCATTCTAATTAATTGGAGTTACTCATAGACAAGTGGTCTAAATCCTTTATTTATTCACTTATTAAAAATATTTTATAGAATATAATTTGAATAAATAAATACTATCATTTATCTATAAACTTTATATCTCCTTTTAAATATTAGCAAAGTACGTGTCTACGGTCAACTAGATATCGAATATTTTTTTGCTTTTTTATTAAATTATTCGTATAATTAAATATATACGCCTGAATTTTTTATTAATTTTTAGAATTATTTTATATATATTAACTGTTAAGGAGTGTTTTCTATGAATATTTATGAAGAAGCATTAAAATTTCACGAAGAGAAAAAGGGTAAATACGAAATAAAGCCTACTTGTGAAGTAAAAAATGCAAAAGACTTAAGTCTTGCATATACACCAGGAGTTGCTGAACCTTGTCGTGAAATACATAAAGATCCATCAAAAGTATATACCTACACACGTAAATGGAATACTGTTGCTGTAATATCAGACGGAACTGCAGTACTAGGACTTGGTGATATAGGGCCACTAGCCGCTTTGCCTGTAATGGAAGGTAAAAGTGTACTATTCAAAGAATTTGGTAATGTAGATGCATTTCCTATAGTCCTTGATACAAAAAATGTTGATGAAATAGTTGAAACAGTTGTAAACATAGCTCCAACTTTAGGAGGCATAAATCTTGAAGATATATCTGCTCCAAGATGTTTCGAAATTGAAAAGAAATTAAAGGAAAGATTAAATATTCCTGTATTCCATGATGATCAACATGGAACTGCTATAGTTGTCTTATCAGGACTTATTAATGCATTAAAAGTAGTAAATAAAAAACTTGAAGATATAAAAGTTGTTATAAACGGTGCAGGTTCGGCTGGAACTGCTATATGTAAATTATTATTATCTTCTGGTGTAAAAAATATAGTAATGTGCGATATCAATGGTGTAATAAGCAGAGATAAAGATTTGAGCAGCAATAAATACATGGAAGAATTAGCTCAAATAACTAATCCTGAAAATGTAACTGGTATGCTTAAAGATGCTATGGTAGGTGCTGATGTATTTATAGGTGTTTCAGCTCCAAATATAGTTTCAAAAGAAATGGTTAAAACTATGAATAAAGATGGAATCATCTTTGCTATGGCAAATCCTACTCCTGAAATATTCCCTGAAGATGCAAAGGAAGCTGGTATTGCTGTAATGGGTACTGGACGTTCAGATTATCCTAATCAAATTAATAACGTTCTTGCCTTCCCAGGAGTATTCAGAGGCGCTTTAGATGTAAGAGCTAAAGAAATCAACGAAGAAATGAAAGTTGCTGCTGCATATGCAATAGCTGGAGCTATTCCTGAAAATGAATTAAATGCAGAAAATATTATTCCAAAAGCATTTGATTTAAAAGTTCAAAAATTAGTTGCTGAAGCTGTAAAGGAAGCTGCTATAAAAAGTGGAGCTGCTCAAATATAATATTTTCTAAACTTAATAATGAATCTACCTATAAAATAAATTAATATAATTGCACATTATACATTTAGAAGCACAGTCTATTCATTTATGAAAAGATTGTGCTTCTATTTATTTTAATAATACAACTACTTTATGTAATATAGATTAATTTAATTTTTTTTATAAATTTATCCACAAAAATAAATTCAAAATATTATCCACAATTGAAATAAAAAAATTAATCCACAGTTTTATTTCAAGGAAGTTTTCCACATTAAATTTATTTTGAAATTATTCACATAAAAACACAGGGAGCAAAGAATTTATAATTCTTTGCTCCCAAAATTTTATATAACCATAAAATCATATTATTTTTTTAATTCATAAAAAATATTTTCTATATTTATAATAATATTTTTGGTTTAATACTTTCTCTATATTCCTCTATTTTTTAGAAAGATTTTTTGATTTTTCAGCACACTTATCCATAGCCTGAATTACACTATTCCTTAGACCTAGTTTTTCAAGTTCAACTACAGCATCTATAGTAGTTCCACCTGGTGAACATACCATATCCTTTAATTCACCAGGATGTTTTCCTGTATCTAGAACCATTTTTGCAGATCCTAAAACACTTTGAGCTGCCATCTTATATGCTTTTGCTCTTGGTATTCCTAGTTTTACTGCACCATCTGCCATAGCTTCAATAAACATAAATACATATGCAGGCGATGAGCCAGCAACAGCTATAAATCCATCAAAATATTTTTCTTCTAAAACTTCACATTCTCCAAAGCTTTCAAAAATATTTATACAGTATTGTAAACCCTCTTCTGAAACATTCTTATTAGGACAAACTGCAGATATAGCTTCTCCTACAAGTGCTGGTGTATTAGGCATAGTTCTTATTATTTTAAAATTTTCTCCAAGCCATTCTTCCATATCAGAAATTTCTATTCCAGCTGCTATTGTTATTATTAATTTATCTTTAGTTAATTCATTTTTTACTTCTTCTACTATACTTTTATACATATTAGGCTTAACAGCTAAAATCACTGTTTCACTTTCTTTAGCTACAAGTCTGCTATCTAAAGTAGTTGTAATTTTAAATTCTTCTTCTAATTTTTTAGACGAAGCTTCTGTTTTAGTTGATACGATTATATCATCAGCAGTTACAAATCCTGATTTTATTAATCCCCCAACCATTGCACTTCCCATGTTTCCACAACCTATAAATCCTATCTTTTTGCTCATTTCTAAGCCCCCATTTTAAAATTTTTTGTTATTATTTGATTTTTTATGTTTTTATATAAAGATTTAAAATATCCTCCATCACAATCATAGGATTACTTATACCCTATAAACACAAACTATTAATAACATGGAGGGAGGAATTTTTATGACTGATTTTTCTCTAATTTATAATAATAGAGTCATGAATATTGAAGATTTTATTGATTCTATTTTATATCCTGATTTTTCTATCAATAAAATCCCATCGTGTGAAATACAAGAAAACTCACAATTTTATTGTATTCAGTTAGAAAACTATTTTAAAGCTAAGCAAACTTTTCAATTTTACTATAAAAATAGTTTTTTAATATTGCAAATACGGCTTAGACAGATGAAGCCAAAAATATTACTAACGCGAATGTTTTTCTTACCTAATATAAATATAAATAAAATTTCTCACACTTACTATAGTAATAGTGTAACATTAAAGATTCCAAAAATCTATTATACTTAATTCTTAATGGTAAATATAAAATGCACTCAATTTAAATGATTATAACATTATATATTTAACTAATAAAAAAATAGATATAAGAGAATTTAAAATTAAATCTCTTATATCTATTTTATTTATATTTATTCCTGATGCATTAAATCTAAATTACCAAACTTACTATATTGACCTAACCATGCAAGTTTTACAGTACCAACCGGACCGTTTCTTTGCTTAGCCATAATACATTCACCAATACCTTTATCTTCAGATTCCTTATTATAATATTCATCTCTATAAAGGAACATAACTATATCAGCATCCTGTTCTATAGAACCTGATTCTCTAAGGTCTGATAACATTGGTCTATGGTCTGCTCTTTGTTCAGGAGCACGAGACAACTGTGATAATGCAATAACTGGACATTCCATTTCTTTTGCTAAAGCCTTGATTGATCTTGATATTTCAGATACTTCCTGTTGTCTGTTTCCATCCGAACCTGCTCCTCCAGACATAAGCTGTAAGTAATCTATTACTATAAGGTCTATTCCATATTCCATCTTAAGTCTTCTGCACTTAGATCTCATTTCCATAATAGTAACACCGGCAGTATCATCTATATATATCTTTGCTTTTGAAAGAGGTCCTGTAGCCATAGCTATGTTTTCCCAGTCCTTATCATCAAGTGTACCAGTTCTAAGCTTAAGCATATCAACATTTGCTTCTGAGCAAAGAAGTTTATATGCAAGCTGTTCCTTAGACATTTCCAGTGAAAATATAACCACACTTTTACCTTCTCTAAGGGCTGCATTTTCAGCTATATTAAGAGCAAATGTCGTTTTTCCCATAGATGGTCTAGCTGCAATCAGAATCATATCACCACTTTGAAATCCTGATGTTTTTGCATCTAAATCAGTAAATCCTGAAGGTACTCCTGTTACTTCCCCTTTGTTATTAAAAAGTTTTTCTATTTGAACAAATCCTCTTTCTAATACATCACTTAATGGTTCAAAGTCTTTAGTCTGCCTATTTTCAGATATATTAAATATGTTCTTTTCAGCTAAATCTACTACATTTTCAACCTGACTCTGATTATTATAACTTTCTTCTATTATATCAGTTGAAGCCTTAATTAATTTTCTAAGAGTAGATTTATCCGATACTATTTTTATGTATGCACTTAAGTTTGCCGTAGTTGGAACTGATGAACTTACTTCTGTAATATAAGTTATTCCTCCAGCTCTTTCAAGATTCCCAGTACTCTTTAAATATTCTAGTAAAGTAACAAGGTCTACTGCTATATCATTTCTATACATCTCAAATATAGCTCTATAAATAACTTTATGTCCATCTCTATAAAAATCTTCTTCAGATAATTTTTCTAATACTTTAGCAATTGCATTTTTATCAATAATCATGGATCCAATTACCGATTGTTCTGCTTCTATACTTTGAGGTAGACTTCTCATTGCTGGTGCATCCATATACTCTTCCTCCTTTCTTCTAAAATTTATACGTAATACAAATTATATATCAAATTTCATTATTTGAAAATAAAAACGCACAAGTATAATAAGCAGATAAAATTAAATCTGCTTATTATACATTGTGCATTATATATTAATTAAATGCAATATCCATAGCTTCTTCTATACTGCTAATAGTTCTTACTTCAATACCGCTATTATTTAATGGTATCTCATTTTCATTATCTTTTGGAACTAACACAAGGTTAATTCCCATTCTCTTAGCACCATATATCTTTTCAAATATACCGCCTACTGGTTTAACCTTTCCTACAAGAGATATTTCTCCTGTAACAGCTAAATCTTGTCTTATTGGCTTCTTCAATAATGCACTTATTATACATAAAGTAATAGCTGTACCTGCTGAAGGTCCATCTATCTTTCCTCCACCAATAACATTAACATGGATATCATAATCTTTAATATCTTTATCTGTTATACTTCTAATAACTGATGCAGCATTAAATACTGAATCTTTTGCCATAGATCCAGCAGTTTCATTAAATCTTACTACTCCAGCACCTTTTTTCTTTGCTGGGAAAACTGCAGCTTCTATTTCAATTGTAGATCCTAAAAATCCACTTACACCAAGACCATATATGTGGCCGATTTCTCTCTTAGCTGTATCTTTTAATCTTTCAAATGGATTATATCTTCCTATTGAAATTATTTCATCAAGATGAGATAGTTTAATTTCTAAGTTTTCTACATCATTTTTTGAACAGTATAAAGCATATCCATATGCATCCGTAAGCATATTTATAGCCTTTCTTCCTTCATAAGTATAACTACTTATTTTAGCTGCAACACCATCTTCTAATTTAACATTAAGTTTCTTTGCAGCATCTTCTACTATATTAGCTATATCTGATGATGAAAGAGGTTCAAAATATACTTCAGTACATCTTGATCTTAATGCTGGATTTATTTCACTTGGACTTTTAGTAGTTGCTCCAATTAACACAAAATCAGCTGGTGCTCCATTATCAAATAAATATTTGATATACTTAGGTATCATTTCATCATCTGGATCATAGTATGATGATGAAAATTCAACTCTCTTATCTTCTAACACCTTTAAAAGTTTGTTTTGAAGCATAGAATCAAGTTCACCTATTTCATCTATAAATAGAACTCCACCATGAGCTTCTGTTACTAAGCCTGGCTTTGGTTCTGGAATTCCCACTTCTGCTAAATCTCTCTTACTTCCTTGATATATAGGATCATGCACTGAACCTAATAAAGGATTTGTAATTTCTCTTGGATCCCATCTTAAAGTAGTTCCATCAACTTCTACAAATTTTGATTTTTCATCAAATGGAGTAAAAGGAAGTTTTCTAACTTCTTCAAGAGCTAATCTTGCTGCTGAAGTTTTACCTACTCCTGGAGGTCCATATAAAATAATATGCTGTGGGTATGGTGAAGATAATTTTGATACAAGTGAAGTTATAGCTCTTTCTTGACCTATTATTTCTTCAAAAGTATTTGGTCTTAAAAAGCTCATTATATTCTTACTTGTAACTCTGCTATCTAAATCAACTAAATTATCTAGTTTACTTAAAGTCTTTTTATTTTCTACACCTTTTTGTTTATTAATTACTGAAAGTCTTACTTCATCTATATACTTTTCTTGTTTTTCCATTATAGATTGCTCAACTTCAGCTTCTATTTTATTTTGCACATATCTTTTTGCTAATTCATTAGATATTAGTTCAAGTGTTCTATCAATAGCATTCTGTAATTCTTCTTCTTTAGGTACTGTTTTTAAATCATTACCTTCAGCTAAGATATTATTTAATGCAAATATTCTATCACATAAATTTTCTGATTTTAAATATTTATCTAATTTAAAACGTATTGTTCTAGCTCTAAAGGCACCCTTATCAAGAACATTCTTAGTAATTGAAAAAAGCGCTTCAATTTGTGATTCTACTGATAGATTATCTGTAATAAAGCTTTCTAATATCTTTGATCCATCATATGAATTCAAATTTAATCCTCCTTATGCTTGTGGAACAATAATCACCTTCATCTTTGTACTAACTTCTGGATATAATTTAACTTCAAATTCATATCCACCTGCTACTTTTATTGTATCCATTACTATTTTCTTTTTATCAATATTTACGTTATATTGTTTATTAACTAATTCAGCAACATCTTTATTAGTTATTGCCCCAAATAACTTTCCATTTTCTCCAGCTTTAGCAGTCATCTTAACTTCTTTACCTTTTAATTCTCCTGCTAATTTTTGTGCAGCTTCAAGTTCAGCTAATTTTTGCTTTCTTTCATTTTCTTTTTTATTATTTAAAATGTGTAAGTTTGCATCACTTGCTTCTTGAGCTAATTTTCTAGGAAATAAAAAGTTTCTTGCATATCCATCTGATGCTTCTATTACATCTCCCTTTTTACCAACTCTTTTTACATCTTGTAATAAAATAACTTTCATATCTATTCACCTATCCTTAAGTTTTTTTTCATTGATTCTTTTAATTTTTGAACTGCTTCATCCATAGTGATATCAGATAAGTTAGCTCCTGCTATATTCATATGTCCTCCACCACCTAATGCTTCTAATACAACTTGAATATTTATATCTCCTAATGACCTTCCACTAATATATATCTCATTCTTTATTTCTCCTAAAACAAAGCTCACATTAATACCTGATATATTTAGCAGTTCATCTGCTGCTTTTGCTACAATTACAGTATCTACGTTTTTAGGTGTAATTGCAATAGCTACATTATTATTTACTTCTGCTGATTTTATTGTTTCAGCAATTAATAAATACTCTTTTAAATCATCATTGAACATCTTCTTTATTTCAATAGTATCTGCACCTAATGACTTTAAATATGCTGCAGCATCAAAAGTTCTTACTCCAGTTTTAAAAGTAAAACCTTTTGTATCCATAAATATACCTGCAAGAAGGCCTTCTGCTTCAGTTCTAGATAAATTAGGCCTTTGAACCATATATTGAATTATTTCAGTAACCATTTCTGATGTTGAAGATGCATATACTTCAATATAGTTTAAAATATCATGCTCAATCATATCAGGACTTCTTCTATGATGATCAATTATAACTTTACGTTTTGCTTTTTCTACTAATGCTAAATCTTCAATATAGCTTTTATTATGAACATCTACTATTATAACTAAAGTATCATCATTTATATTTTCTTTAGCATCTTCGGAATTAATAAATAACCTATCATATTTATTATCCTTTTTTAATTTGTTTAAATAATAATCAACAGCATTTGTTTCTTTATTCAATATGATATTACACTTCTTACCTAACTGTTTTATTACACTGGATAAAGCTACTGCAGCTCCAAAGCAATCCATATCGGGATTCTTGTGCCCTATTATATAAACATTACCGCTTTCATAAATTAATTCACTTAAAGCTCTTGCAATTACTCTTGCTTTTACCTTAGTTCTCTTTTCAATTGCCTTAGTATTTCCACCAAAAAACCTTATATTATTATTAGTCTTAACAGCTACCTGAGCCCCACCTCTTCCAAGTGCAAGCTCCTTAGCAACATTAGCATTATTATAATTTTCAAGTGGAGATAATCCTCCTCTTCCTATTCCTATGCTCAATGTAACTTCTATTTTATTTCCATTATATATTTTTGATATATCATCAATTATTTTAAACTTATTCTTAATTTCTTGTTCTATATATTTATCTTGAATAGACAAAACATACTTATTAGTGTCATATTTTTTTATCATTGCTTTTAGATTATTAGCATAAGAATTTATCATTCTTTCTATTTCAGCGACTAAAATAGGCCTGTTATTTTCTTCTGTTTTATCCAGTACTTCTGATAAATTATCTACTTCTATAAGCATTATATCCTCTTGGGTAGTTTCATAATCTATCAATTTTGTTATATCATTAAAAGATAACAAATATACATAATTATTTTCATCTTTCTGTATTAATGTTGCATATACATCATATAATTTTTCGTTTATCTTTAATCTTTGATGAAGATTTTCTTCATGTTTCAAAATATCCTGTAAGTTTAACCCTCTAGCTATACTTAAAATATTTTTTTCATTAGCTTCTTTATTAGTCCTTAAAGAATTAAATAGCTTATTATACCACACTAATTCCCCATCTTCTTTAATTAAAGCTAATGGATATATGAATTGAAGTATATTATCGTATATTCCCTTATCAATACTCTTTATGAATTGGTCAGTGCTTAACTCCTTTTCCCAGTAATGATTTAGCTTACACAAGTTATCTAACACACAAATCACTAGAATTATTATACTTAATACAGAAAAACCATATAAATATAGTATTATTGAAAATACGATTAATAATCCAGGCCTAAGCAAACGTTTAAGCATAGTTATCTTATTCATATAATCCTCCTAAGATATTTTTAATATATTCTACTACTAATATAACGTTTTAATTTACTTAAGCTCTTACCTTCTCTTTCTACTTGATCTTCAGCTCTTATACCTAAATCTAACTTTGCTTTTATATTATCGTCTATATTACCAAATGTATATCCAAGTTTTTCTCCTAATACATAAAGTATTATTATAGCCCCTGAAATACATTCAAGTATAGCATCTTTAGCTACATTGTTTCCTTTAGTTAAGAGTCTAAAAAATTCCCCTATTATACAAAGAAGTTGTGCTTTTAAGTCCTCTATGATCTTAATGTTTCTCATTATATTAAAATTATCCTTTTTCATAGATACATCACCTCTCCTCTAAACCCTTGTATTTTTATTTTAAAATTTTTTACTACTTATTGCAAGAATTTATAATTCGTTTATTATATTACCATACTAATAAAATTTTCCCTAAAAACCTTTAAACATATAAAAAAACAGCAATTTTTTTTATACATTTAAAATTATAACCACTTAAATTTTTTAGATAATTTATAGTATTTCAATTATATTTGACATGTTTTTATGAAATATTCTATGAATGTATTGAATTATTTCTATATGGTTTATAGTTTTATTTTATTTAATTATATAAAAATAAAACCCCTGATTTCTCAGGGGCAAATATTACTACTATTCAGTTGTGAATGGTAATAATGCTATGTTTCTAGCTCTCTTTATAGCAGTAGTTAATTCTCTTTGGTGCTTAGCACATGTTCCAGAGATTCTTCTTGGAAGTATCTTACCTCTTTCAGTAACATACTTTCTTAGCTTAGTTATATCTTTATAATCGATGAATTCAGCTTTATCTACGCAGAAAGCACAAACTTTCTTTCTAGATCTTCTCATTCTACCGCCAGGTCTTCTGTTATTATTTTCTTCTCTGCTCATCATTTTCCCTCCTCACCTAAATTATTAGAATGGCATATCTCCATCATCTACTGGAGTTATATCTTCTTCAAAATTGCTACCACCAAATACATCATTTGCTGGAGCTGAATATTCATTGCTTCCGCCAAAACCATTTCCCATAGAAGAATTGTTACCTTTTCCTCCAAGGAATTGAACGCCACCAAATTGATCTGCTACAACTTCTGTAACATATCTTTTAGTACCATCTTTAGCGTCATAACTTCTAGTTTGAATTCTACCGCTGATAGCTATTTGGCTACCCTTACTCATGTAATTAGCAGTACTTTCAGCTTGTTTTCCCCATATTACTACAGGTATAAAGTCAGCTTCTCTCTCACCAGTTTTAGTGTTATATCTATCAGTTGCAATTGTTATGCTTGTAACAGCGGCACCAGTTCCTGGTGTAAATCTTAGTTCTGGATCTTTAGTTAATCTTCCGATTAGAACTACTTTGTTCATTTACAACACCACCTTACGCTTGTTCACTAACAATGATATGTCTGATAACACCATCAGTAATTCTGAATATTCTATCTAATTCTCTAGGTAATTCTGGACTAGCAGTAAAGTTAACTAAAGTGTAGTAACCTTCATTAACTTTAGCGATTTCGTAAGCAAGCTTTCTCTTACCCCAGAAATCAACATTTTCTACTGTTCCTCCACCATTTTCTATAACACCCTTGAACTTTTCGATGTTAGCTTTAACAGTTTCATCATCGAATGATGGGTTTAATATGAATATAGTTTCGTACTTTCTCATCAATTTCACCTCCTCCACTTGGACTAACGGCCGTACTAATGTACGGCATGGATTACAATTCATGATTATATCATTCCATTTAAAAAAATTCAAGTAATTAACCTAATTTTCTGCTTTTACAATTACACGTTTCGCATCTTTCTGAAACTTATTACGTGGAATCATCACAATTCTTCCACATCCGATACATTTTATTTTTATATCAGCACCTACTCTTATTACTTCAAATTGATTTGTACCACATGGATGCTGTTTTTTCATTTCAACAATATCACCTAAATTAAAATTATCTATCATGATTATGCTCCCCCATTCTATATCTGCATTAATTAAGTCTAATTATATATTTTCAATCCAACAATAATTTATAATCTATTACTAAAGAATAAAAATATATCAAAAGCCTATTTAATTTATTTTAAACTCCAATAATCCATTACCTATTGTTACCTTTTACTGTTAAATTTAAACTATAAAATACTTTATTTTATAACATTTATATACCCCATTTATTATTGAATTTGTATATATCCTTCTTTATTTCTAAAATATATATTCTTAAATTCAATTGTTTTATTATCAATAATTTCTTTTATTGATTTTTCTTCTTCTATTCTTACACATATTCCACAGCTCATCGTTATTGTTGTAGGTGTTGGCATAATTCTGAAATTCACATTCAGTTCACCTAATTTTTTTTCTGCTGCCATAGCATCATATGTATTCTTAAAAACGATTATATAATAATTCATTTTTGCACCACCTTTTCTTATAAATATATTATATATAATTTCATCATAAATGTACTTATCACCTTTAATGAAATTATATACAAAAACTTTCTTATTTTAGTGAAAATTTTCTATTTTTATTTTATAATTATATCAAATGTGTTTTGTGAGGAGAATATTATGTTTTCAATTTGGACAATTTGTAAGGCTATAATAGTAGGTTTTTTTACTGGATTTATAGCTTCTATACCATTAGGTCCTTCTGGAATTGAATCTGTTAATCGTTCAATATCGCAAGGGTTTAAAGAAGGATTTAAAGTATCTCTAGGTGCTGTATCTGCAGATATTACATATATTTTAATAATTAACTTAGGCTTCTTTACCCTATTAAGCAAACATCGATATTTTCAAAGTATTTTCTGGATTGTTTCAGGAATAGTATTAATTTTATTCAATAAAGTATCCTTTAAAAAAGATAATAATAAAGATAATAATAAAGCTAATAATAGTACAAACTATCTATCTAAATATAATTCTAATGGATTTTTAATGGGATATTTAATCACATTTATAAACCCAACAACACCATCTTTATGGATAGCTTTAAGTGCAACTGTCCTAAATGTATGGAGAAATAATGGTGCAGCCTATTTTGCATTTTCTACTTGTGCAATGATATTAGGAAGTATTTCATGGTTCTGTTTACTTAATTTTTTAGTAAGTAAAGGAATCAAAAAACTTAAAAGTAATTATGCTCAAACTACATCTAAGTTACTAAATTATTTCTTAATAATTTTAGGTATAATCTTTATAGTACTTGGAGTACTAAAGTTTATTGTTTAGTTTAACAAAAACGTATATACTTATAAATAAAATATAAGATATACGTTTTATTTTTTTATATAATTTTAGTAATTAAATTTAGAGGTGAAATAATGGAAGTCTATTTAGATAATGCAGCAACAACTTTTCCAAAACCAAAGCAAGTCGTTGATGCAATATATAATTATATGTTAAATGTAGGTGGTAATGCAGGAAGAGGTAATTATAGTAACTCCCTTCAAAGTAATAGATACTTATATGATGCTAGAGAAACAGTCTGTAATTTCTTTGGTTATGATAACCCTAGTAATGTTATCTTTACAAACAATGTTACTACCTCACTTAATATGCTTATTAAAGGTTTATTAAAGCCTGGCGATCATGTAATTACCTCTTCAATGGAACATAATTCAGTAATAAGGCCATTAATTGATTGTAAAAATTCAATAAATATTGATTTAGATATAGTTGATGCAGATTCAAAAGGCTTTGTATCTGTTCATGATATAGAAAAAAATATACGAAAGAAAACCAAACTTATTATAATTACTCAAGCTTCAAATGTTACTGGATCAATTCAAAACATCAAAGAAATAGGGCAATTATGTAAAAAGAATAATATTTTCTTTATAGTTGATTCTTCACAGGGTGCTGGAGTTTTAGATATTAATATGAAATCAATAAATGCAGATGCAGTTGCATTTACTGGACATAAAAGTTTATTAGGACCTCAAGGAATTGGTGGTTTTATAATTAATGACGACTTAAATAAGGAATGCTCAAGTATATTGCAAGGCGGTACAGGAAGTTTATCATATTCTTTGGAACAGCCTGACTTTTTGCCTGATAAATTTGAATGTGGTACTCATAATCTTCCTGGTATAGTAGGATTATCTGAATCAATAAAATTTATTAATTCAATAGGATTAAATGAGATTAATGAACATAATAAATATTTATTAAAATACTTATTAGAGGGGCTTTTGAATATTTCTGGATTAAAAGTATATGGAGATACTTCAGGAAATAACAGTACTACATGTATATCTATAAATTCTACTTCATTAGATTCTTCTGAACTTGGATATCTTTTAGAAAATGAAGGAATAAAAACAAGATGCGGACTTCATTGTTCTCCTCTTGCTCATAAAACCATAGGTACTTATCCTAATGGTACAGTACGATTAAGTTTAAGTTATTTTACAACAAAAGAAGAGATAGAATATACATTAAAATCAATAAATAAAATTATATCTAAGTAACTTGAATAAAACCTCCTTTATTGGAAATAAATCTAATAAAGGAGGTTTACTCATGAGTAAAAATTTTTCAGTTGATTCATCATCACCTACTGCATATCTAGAAATAAAAAATCATCTCTTAAATGAGTTAAAACCAATATTATCCCAAAATCGTCCTATTATATTTATATGCATCGGTACTGATAGATCTACTGGTGACTCTCTTGGTCCACTTGTAGGTTATAAACTTCAATTTTTAAATAAATCTAATATTCACATATATGGTACTTTGCAATCACCTATTCATGCAAAAAACATATGTAAATTAATATCTGAAATTCATAACAATTTTCATGATCCATATATTATAGCTATTGATTCATGTTTAGGTTCATTAAATAACATAGGTAAAATCTTCATAAAAAATTCACCTTTACTTCCTGGTTTAGCATTAAATAAAGATCTTCCCCCAGTAGGAAATATGAGTATAACTGGTATTGTCAATATCTCTGGTCAATTTGAATTTTTAATATTACAAAATACCCGTTTATATACTGTAATGGTTTTAGCTGATGTTATATCTAAAGCAATTTATCATTTCTATCTTGCTTCAACAAATAATAATATAAAAAATTATTGTAGTAATAAGAATAATTTAATTTCTTTTAAATAAAAAGTTATGTTACCTTAAATTAAAAATATATTTTTAAACTATAAGCATTAAAACTTTATTTCTCATTTTCAAATTCTATAATTTAATAAAAAAAATGTTTATCATAATTGTTTCACGTGAAACAATTATGATAAACATAAAAATCTAATTAATTAAATTGCATTTTATTTCTCTACTAAATATATATTAATGAAAACAAATTATTGTTTCTTTTCTTCATATTTATTTATAGCTTCATTTAATACATAAAGTTCTTCTTCAGAAAGATCATATCTTGATATTCCTTTATCAATAGGTTTTGCATATGTAGTACTCTCTTGTCTTCCATATATTCCTGTAAGTATAACACCGTCATTTTTATCATCTAACATAGCAATTGAAAAACTTAAATCACTACCTACATCTTCAAAAGCTTTATATCTCATAATAGTAACTTTTTGAATACACTCTTTCATCTTTTCTTCTAATCTTTCATATTCTGAAATCACTTTTTTAGATATTTCTTTTACTTCTTCTATACTATCAACCTTTTCTAATAGCATTTCTTCTAAATTTCTACCATTAGTTCCTCTCATCAATCTTCTATATTTATTCTCTAATTTTCCAATAGATTTAAATAGAATGATAACCATGATAAATAATAATACTATTATTATTCCCATTCCTAAAATTATATATGGTGCCAAGCTATTAATTGTACTTAAAAATACTTCCAATTGTGTGTCATTCCTTTCATAATTGTTTCACGTGAAACATTATATGTTTATTATATCTAAAATTCTTTGTAAATCATCTTCTGAATAGTATTCAATTTCTATTTTACCTTTATTATTTTTATTAGATATATTTACTTTAGTTCCAAAATAATCCTGGAGTTGATTTTTTATCTCTTTATAATAAGGATTTAATTCCTGCTTACTACTGCTGGTTCTGCTAGTAGGTTCATTCATTTTTTTAATTATTTTTTCTAACTCTCTTACTGATAACCTTTCATCAATAACTTGTTGAGCAATCTCATACTGAACTTCAAAATCTTTTATTGCTAAAAGTGTTCTTCCATGCCCTTCAGATATAACTCCTTCAATTATATATTGCTGAACTCTAGTATCTAAGTTCATTAATCTCATAGTATTCGTAATAGAAGTTCTAGACTTACCAATTCTCCTACTTAATTCTTCATGAGTCATCTTAAAATCATCTATCAATTTTTTATAAGCAAAAGCTTCTTCAATAGGATTTAAATCCTGTCTTTGAATGTTTTCAATAAGTGATATTTCTAGTATTTCTCTTTCAGTTAAATCCATTATAATAGCTGGAACTTCTTTTAAGCCTGCAGTTTTAGCTGCACGCCATCTTCTCTCTCCTGCTACTATTATGTATTGGTCATTATCTATTTTTCTTAAAATTAATGGTTGTATAATTCCATGTGTCTTTATTGATTCTGTTAATTCTGCAATTTTTTCAGTATCAAATAATTTTCTCGGCTGGTCCTTATCACTTTTTATTTTGTTTATAGAAATAGATAAGGTACTATTCTTATTATCCTCATTAAAGCTCTCATCAGGAATAAGCGCACTTAATCCTTTTCCCAATGCAAATTTTTTTCCCATCTATATCACCTACTGCCTATTTAAAAATTCTTTCGTTAAATTTACATATGCATCTGCACCCTTACACTTTTCATCATATAACATTATTGGTAGTCCAAAACTTGGTGCTTCTGCTAATCTTACGTTTCTAGGAATTGTAGTCTTATATACCTTTTCTCCAAAGAATTTTTGAACTTCTTTTAATACCTCATTACTAAGATTTGTTCTAAAATCAAACATTGTCATTACTACCCCTTCAATGTCTAATTTCTTATTTAGCGATTTCTTAACCAATTGAACTGTATTCATAAGCTGGCTTACACCTTCTAATGCATAAAATTCACACTGAATTGGAATTAATACTGAATCAGCACAAGATAATGCATTTATAGTCAAAACGCCTAATGATGGAGGACAATCTATAAATACATAATCATATTCATCCTCAATCTCTTTTAGTTTATCTTTCATTATTTTTTCTCTATTTTCTTTATTTATTAGTTCTACTTCTGCACCTGCTAATTCCATAGTAGATGGTGCAATAGAAAGATTTTGAACTAAATCGCTTTTAATTATAGCTTCTTTCATAGTTGTATCAGATACTAATACATCATACATTGAAAATTCTAAATTATTCTTATCTAATCCTAATCCACTAGTTGTATTACCTTGAGGATCTATATCTATTGTCAGAACTCTATAACCTTCCATTGCTAAATAAGCGCATAAATTTATATTAGTAGTAGTCTTTCCTACTCCACCCTTTTGATTAAAAACACAAATTGTCTTCATATATTAAGCCCTAAAAGAGCGTCCCCCCTTCCATAAATATATTATATATATTTTTATAGTATATTAAAAGAACAATGTTCTAAATTTACCTCATTCTAGCCCAATTTTGAATAAAAAAATTAAGGTCACAAAATATTGCAACCTTAACCTTAACTCATAATTATGTAAAAATTTTATTTCTTTGGTGTTTGAATATTAACATATAACTTAATCGGTAAAACACTCTTTTAATTCTTAAAGAGGTTTTTTAGTGATAGAACCTGCTTTTCTAGGATATACCTTACCACATTCTTTAATTTTTTCAACAACTACTAAATTATGTTTAAGTTCAGTATCTTCTATTTCAACCTCACATATATCAATAAGTTTTCCGCCTAATGTTCCGATGGCATTTTTGCTATTTTGTATTTCTTCATCTACAGAAGGTCCTTTAAGTGCAATGAAGCTTCCACCTATTCTTACATAAGGTAAACAAAATTCAGATAATACACTCATATTTGCAACAGCTCTTGATGTAGCGATATCAAACTTTTCTCTAAGTTTTTTATCTCTTGCCCCATCTTCAGCTCTTGAATGAATTGTTGTAACATTTTTTAAGCCTAACTCTCTAATCACAGTATTTAAAAAGTTAATTCTTTTATTTAATGAATCAAGAAGTGTAACATTTAAGTCTTCTCTCATAATAGCTATTGGAAGCCCTGGAAATCCTGCTCCAGTACCAACATCTATTAATGTACTTGCTTTCTTGAATTCATCACGCTTGAATGCTTTTATACAATCAATAAAATGTTTTTTTATAATATCTTCATCTTCTGTTATAGCTGTTAAGTTTATTTTTTCATTCCATTCTTGAAGAAGTCTCATGTATTTAATAAATTTATTATATTTATCTTCAGTCATTTCTAAGCCAACATCTTCTGCTGCTCTAGTCATTAATTCATAAAATTCCATAAAATCCTCCATTTAAACTAAGCTTTTTTTCCATATTGATGTTCAAGATATATAAGTAAAACAGAAATATCTGCTGGTGATACACCAGATATACGAGATGCCTGACCTATACTTATTGGTCTTATATTACTTAATTTTTGTATAGCTTCTGTTCTTAATCCACTAACATCATTATAATCAATATCTTTTGGTAATAGCTTCTTTTCAAACTTACTAAATTGAGCTACTTGTTCTAACTGACTTTGAATATATCCTTCATATTTAGTTAATATGTTTATTTGTTCACCAATATCTTCTGATAATTCAGGTCTATCTGGATCTAACTCTTTTAATGCAAAATAATCTAATTCAGGTCTTTGTAATAATTCATAGAAGCTAATAGGCTTTCTTAATGGTGCTGAATTTAAAGTAGCTAAGAAATCATTATTTTCTTTCTTATTAGTTACTTGTAGATTTTTAAGTCTTTCTAATTCACTTTCAATATTAGCTTTTCTAGCTAAGAATCTGTTATATCTTTCTTCTGTTACTAAGCCTACTCTATGACCCATTTCTGTTAATCTTAAATCAGCATTATCTTGTCTTAATAATAATCTGTATTCAGCTCTAGATGTCATCATTCTATATGGTTCATTAGTTCCTTTTGTTACTAAATCATCAATAAGAACTCCAATATATGCATCTGATCTAGTTAAAATTAATGGTTCTTCATTTTTAATTTTTAATGCAGCATTTATACCAGCAACTAAACCTTGTGCTCCAGCTTCTTCATATCCAGAGCTTCCATTTAATTGACCTGCTCCATATAAACCTTCAATATCCTTAAATTCCAATGTTGGTTTTAATTGAGTTGGGTCTATAGAATCATATTCTATTGCATATGCTGTTCTCATCATTTCAACATTTTCTAACCCTGGTAAAGTTCTAAGCATTTTAACTTGAACCTCTTCTGGTAATGATGAAGAAAATCCTCCAACATACATTTCTAAAGTATTTAATCCTTCTGGTTCTATAAATATTTGATGTTGAGTTCTATCTGGGAATCTCATAACCTTATCTTCAATTGATGGACAGTATCTAGGACCAACCCCCTTAATGCTTCCATTATAAATTGGAGATCTATTTATATTTTCTCTTATTATATTATGAGTTTCTTCGTTTGTATAAGTTAAATAACAAGACACTTGTTCCTTATCAAGTTTTCCGCTCATAAATGAAAATGGAACTATTTTTTCATCACCAGTTTGTTCAACCATTTTTGAAAAATCAACAGATCTTCTGTTAATTCTTGCTGGAGTACCAGTTTTAAATCTTCTAAGAGATATTCCTAAATCTAATAGAGATTGTGATAAATCATTAGCTGGGAATAATCCGTTAGGACCACCACTATACGAAACTTCTCCTATTATTATTTTACCTTTTAAATATGTACCAGTAGCTAAAACAACTGCTTTACATCTAAAGACAGCTCCATTTTTAGTTACAACACCAGTTACTTTATTATCTTCAGTAAGGATTTCTGTAACTTCTATTTGCCTTACTGTTAAATTTTCTTGTTCTTCTAATACTTCTTTCATTCTAAACTGATAATCTTTTTTATCAGCTTGTGCTCTAAGTGAGTGAACAGCTGGACCTTTAGATGTATTTAACATTCTAGATTGAATAAATGTATGGTCTATATTAACCCCCATTTCTCCACCCAATGCATCAATTTCTCTAACTAAATGTCCTTTTGCAGTTCCTCCTATATTAGGATTACATGGCATTAACGCTATAGAATCTAAATTTATAGTACACACTAATGTGTTTAATCCCATTCTAGCTGATGCAAGAGCAGCTTCACATCCAGCATGACCTGCACCAACTACAATGACATCAAAACTTCCGCCTTCATAATTAATATTCATTTCTTTTCTCCCTTACTTTCCTACACAAAATTCACTAAATATCTTGTTTAATACATCTTCTTCTAATTCATCACCTGTTATTTCACCTAATGCTCTCATAGCCGCAGTTACGTAAATAGATATCAGATCTAAGTATTCGTTAGCTTCAAGTCTATTCATAGCTTGATTGCAATTTTCAAGTGTTCTATATAATGCTTCTTTATGTCTAGTATTAGATATAATTAAACTTTCAGTATCAATTTCACCATTAAAGAATAGCTTTTTAATTTCTTCCTTTAGTTTTTCAAGACCAAAACCAGTCTTAGCAGATATTTCAATCTTATTATCTAATTCATTTATTATACTATCATTTAATTTTGTATCTAAATCTACCTTATTTAATAGTACAATGTATTTTTTATTTTTAATTGAGTCAATAATTAATCTATCTTCCTCATCAAGTTCTCTTGATGTATCAAGCATAAGAATTATTAAATCAGCTTCTTCTATCTTTTGCTTTGATTTTTCAACACCGATTCTTTCAACTGTATCATCTGTTTCTCTTATTCCAGCAGTATCAGTAATCTTAATTGGAATTCCATCTAAATTTATATATTCTTCAATAACATCTCTTGTTGTACCAGGAACATCTGTTACAATTGCTCTTTTTTCTTTTAATAAAGAATTCAGCAATGAAGATTTACCTACATTAGGTTTACCAACTATAACAACATTAAGTCCATCTCTAATGATTTTTCCCTCATCTGCATTTTTTAGTAATGAATTTACTTTTGAAAGAGTCTTTCCTACACCATCTTTTATTTGAGAAATCATATTGTCATCTACTACATCCTCATCATCTTCAGTAAAATCGACAGCATATTCAATTAACGCAAGCACATTCAATAAATATTTTCTTAATTCTCCTATTTCCTTAGATAATGCTCCATTACTTTGCATCATTGCAGATTTCATAGATAATTCAGTTTTAGCTGTTATTATATCCATAATAGCTTCAGCCTGACTTAAATCTATTTTTCCGTTCAAAAATGCTCTTTTTGTAAACTCACCAGGTTCTGCAAGTCTAGCCCCAGCTTTTACTATTTCATTTAAAACTCTATTAGTAGCTACAACTCCACCATGACAGTTAACTTCTATAACATTTTCTCCAGTGTAGCTGTTAGGCATTTTCATAAAACTTATAATAACATCATCAATAATCTCTCCATTAGATTTATCAATGATATTTCCATATCTCATAGTATATGTCTTCATGTCTTTTATATCTTTATTCTTTTTTCCTACAAATATCTTTGCTGCAATATCTAAAGCTTTTTCTCCAGAAATTCTTATTATAGATACTCCACCTTCTCCAATAGGAGTAGCAATAGCACAAATAGTATCAAATTCTTTCATTTATAATCCTCCTTCTATTTAAAGAAGCTTTTCTTATTAGTATATCCAATTTAAGCTAATATCAATTTTACATAACAAAATTTAATTAGTCAAAGTTATAATTTATTTTGTCTAAAAAGTAAAAAGAAAGCCTATAAGGCTTTCTTTTTACTTTTTATTTTTTAGTTCAATAACTACTCTTCTAAAAGGTTCTTCTCCTTCACTATGTGTTACAACAAACTCATTAGCCTGTAATGCAGAGTGTATTATTCTTCTTTCGTATGGATTCATTGGTTCCAATTTAAATGATTTTTTAGTCTTAATAACTCTATTTGCTGTTTTTATAGCAACACCTTTTAAAGTTTCTTCTCTTTTGCTTCTATAATTTTCAGTATCTACTATAACTCTCTTATGAGGATAATCATGTATTTTATTAACTACTAATGAAACTAAATATTGTATTGAATCTAAGGTTTCCCCCCTATATCCAATTAAAAGTCCCACATTTTTTCCACTTAAATTAATATGTAGAGTATCATTCTCTTCTTTAATATTAATTTCAGCATCAATGTTCATTTTTTTAAGCATATTAGCTAAGAAATTACGTGCTTCCTCTATATAGTCATATTTTAAACTTACTTTAATTTTTGCTGGTTTAACTCCTATAACATTAAATAATCCTTTAGAGCCTTGTTCAAGTATTTCAACATTTATCATGTTTTCTTCTGTTCCCAATTTCTCTAATGCTTGATTTAATGCATCTTCAACAGTTTTTCCTTCTATTTCTATTGATTTCATGTGTTAATCCACCACCTCTAAAATATGAAAGCAAAATTTATTTTATATTATTTTTTCTTTTTCTTCTTTTTACTTGCTAAGTTTTTAGGTTGTTCAACATCCATCATGAACTTGTCATCTAATTGTTCTATTCCTGAAGTCTGGCTCTCAACAATTTGTGCTTCTTTTATAGCTGGTCTGTAATTTAAGAAATAAGTTTGTACTAATTGAATAAGGTTACCAATTATCCAATATAAAACTAAGATGGCTTTAAATCTTAATGCCATAAATCCCATCATTCCAGCCATAACAAAGTTCATAGTTCCCATACTCATTCCATTTTCTTGCTGCGGAGTTGATTTAGTCATCAAATATGATGGTAAATATGTTGATAAAGCAGCTAAAATAGGTAAAATGTAATATGGATCTGGAGCAAATACATCTTTAATCCATAAGAATGATGCTACCTGACCATCAGGTAATTGAATGCCCATGAATACCCAATAAAGAGCCATTAATATTGGTAAAGGTAATAATGTTGGTAAACATCCACCTACCATACTAACATTATTTTCTTTATATAACTTCATGACTTCTGCATTCATTTTTTGTGGGTCATTTTTATATTTTTCTTGAAGTTTTTTTACTTGTGGCTGAATTTTTTGCATTCCTCTTGTTGACTTAGCCGCCTTTATATTAAACGGCAATATCAATACTCTTATTACCAGAGTAAATATAAAAATAGCCAGCACATATGATAGACCAACATCTGATACTCCCATGTTTACTATTACAGTATGAAAGTATTCAAATATGTCTCTCATAAAGTTTACTATTGCTTGAAACATTAAACTCTATACCTCCTACACTATTTTACTGGGTCATATCCACCTTTAGAAAAAGGATTACATCTTAGAATTCTATAACCAGCCATAATCCCACCCTTAAATGCACCATATTTATTGATTGCATCTAAAGCATACTGTGAACATGTTGGCCTAAATTTACAGCATGGAGCTTTTGCTGGTGAAATAAATTTTCTATAAAATTTAATTAGACTTATTAATACTTTCTTCATTAATATATAGGCCTGCCTTTTTAATTAAATTTTTCATAGATTTTTCTACACTAAAGTAATTTTTATCTTTAAGTGGATTTCTTGCTATAAAAACTAAATCATATCCTTTTATAATATTGTCAGAATTTAATCTAAAACTTTCACTTATAAGTCTTTTACATCTACTTCTAACAACACTGTTTCCAACTTTTTTACTTACAGAAACTCCTATTTTATTATATGATTCCATATTTTTATCTTTATTTCTTCTATTTTTTAATATATATAAAACTAAAAGATCATTGGCAAATGATTTTCCTCTTCTATACACAGTATTAAATTCATAATTCTTTTTTAATCTATAAATCATAGATATTAAAACTCCTTTTTTTCCGCCTATTTGCAGAAAAAAGGCCACTTAATGCGGCCCTTATGCTGTTAATTTTTTTCTTCCCTTTTGTCTTCTGCTCTTAAGAATGTTTCTTCCTGATTGAGTGCTCATTCTCTTTCTGAAACCATGTTCTTTTTTTCTTTGTCTCTTTTTAGGTTGATAAGTCATGAACATTTGCATGCACCCCCTTAAAATAATTTATTTATAGTAAAAACTATACTTCATGATTTTAAATTTTACTTTTCTATTATATATATATACTAATTTTCTGTCAAGGTCTGTAAAGTGGGTATAAATATGTTGATAATTAGATTTTTATATATTTTTTTGTGGATAACTTATTGAATATATGTGTTTACTTATGTTATCATATGAATGAATTGTTAATAACTTAAACTTTATATAGTTTATCCACAGTTGTGGATAAAATTGTGAATAACCAGTTTATTATCTACTATATTTTTTTCGCTTATAGTAGATATTTACTTGTTTTTGTCGTTTTTAAATAAAATTTTTTTTCTGTTATTAACTTTTTTTCAAAAATATTTTATACACATAATTATTAACATGTTGATAAAGTTATATACATTCCTGTTTATAATTTAAAACTGTTGATATAATTGTTGATAATATGTACATAATATTAATAAAAAAAATTTTCATTATATATAATTGGAGGAGAATAAATGGATGCCAATCTAAAAAATTTATGGGAGAAAACTCTAGATGTCATAAAAGGCGAACTAAGTGAAGTCAGCTTTAATACTTGGATAAAAAGCTGTGAGCCTATATCAATATCTTCGGATACCTTAAAAATAAGCGTTCCAAATTCATTTACGCAAGATATTTTAGATAAACGCTATAAAGATCTAGTTGCAAATTCAATAAAAGCAGTTTGCTCAAAACTATACAATATTGAATTCATAATTGCTTCCGACACATCTATTGCAGAAGAAATTAAAAAAGCCGAAAAAACTCCATCAAAATCTATAATTGTAAATGATGAAATGTCGTCAACATTAAATCCGAAGTATACTTTCAATTCTTTTGTAATTGGAAATAGTAATAGGTTCGCTCATGCAGCTTCACTAGCTGTTGCAGAAGCTCCAGCAAAAGCTTATAATCCGTTATTCATCTATGGTGGTGTCGGACTTGGAAAAACCCATCTAATGCATGCCATAGGTCACTACATTTTAGATGGCAATCCAAATGCAAAAGTAGTCTATGTTTCATCTGAAAAATTCACCAATGAATTAATTAATGCAATAAAAGATGATAGAAATGAAGAATTTAGAAAAAAATATAGAAATGTAGATGTCTTACTTATAGATGATATTCAATTTATTGCTGGTAAAGAGCGTACTCAGGAGGAATTCTTCCATACGTTTAATGAATTACATGATGCAAATAAGCAAATCATCTTATCGTCTGATAGGCCGCCCAAAGAAATTCCTACATTAGAAGATAGATTAAGATCTCGATTTGAATGGGGCTTAATTGCTGATATTCAGGTTCCCGATTTTGAAACAAGAATGGCAATATTAAAGAAAAAAGCCGATGTAGAAAATTTAAATGTTGCAAATGAAGTTATGGGATATATTGCAACGAAAATAAAATCAAATATAAGAGAATTAGAAGGTGCATTAATTAGAATAGTAGCTTATTCATCTCTGACAAATAGAGAAATCACTGTAGATTTAGCTACTGAAGCCTTAAAAGATATTATTTCTAAAAAGCAAGGCAAACACATAACTATAGATCTTATTCAAGATATAGTTTCAAGTTATTTTAATCTGAGAGTTGAAGATTTAAAATCTCAACGTAGAACTAGAAATGTAGCTTATCCTAGACAAATTGCTATGTATTTAAGTAGAAAACTTACAGATATGTCTTTACCAAAAATAGGTGAAGAATTTGGTGGAAGAGATCATACAACAGTAATACATGCCTACGAAAAGATTTCTGAAAATCTAAAAACTGATGACTCTTTACAGCATACTGTAAATGACTTAACTAAAAAAATAACTCAAAGCTAATTAATCCACAAATTGTTGATAATAATTATATAATAATATGTGGATATTTTTTTCTTGGTAGTTTAGTGTGAATAATTGTGGATAACTTGTTTAATTTGTTACTGACTTATCCACAAGATATTTACACATTTTTTTGTTGCTATATCTACGTTTGAGATACTTATCAACAAATTAACAGCCCCTACTACTATTATTACTATAAATATATTTATATTTATATCTATTCTAATCTAAAAGTTCCTGTGAATAATTTAAGGAGGATTTAAAATGATCTTTACATGTGAAAAACAAGAAATATTAGAAGGTATATCAACTGTACAAAAAGCAATAACAGGTAAATCAACAATGCCTATACTTGAAGGTATATACATAAAAACAAATGAAAACTCATTAACACTAATAGGTTCAGATATGGACGTAAGTATTCAAACTACTGTTAATGCAAATATTATAGAACAAGGAAGTATTGTAATAGATGCAAAAATATTTGGAGAAATTATAAGAAAGCTTCCTAACTCATCAATAAAAATAGAAACTCTAGAAAATCAAATAATAAGAATAACTTGTGAAAAATCTGTATTTGATGTAGTTTACATGAATACTAATGAGTTTCCAGAACTTCCTGAAATAAATGAAGATTTAAAAGTATCAGTAAAACAAAATATATTAAAAAATATGATAAAAGGTACATCTTTTGCAATTGCTCAAGATGAAACTAGACCAATACTTCAAGGAATCTTATTTGAGGTTAAAAATAAAAATTTAAATTTAGTTGCATTAGATGGATACAGACTTGCAATTAGGAGTGAATTCTTAGATACTGATATCAATATAGATGTAGTTATCCCAGGAAAAACTTTAAATGAAGTTTCAAAAATACTCGAAGATGTGGATAATATTGTGGATATTACATTTACGAATAATCATATACTATTCAATTTAGAAAAGACTAAGATTATATCTAGGTTACTAGAAGGAAAATTCATAAATTATAATTCTTTACTACCTCAAGAACATAAATTATTAGTTGATGTTAATAGACAAGAATTACAAAATGCTATCGAAAGAGCTTCCTTAATGGCTAAAGATGGCAATACTAATTTAATAAAATTAGATATACAACAAGACAATTTAATAATCACTTCTAATTCTCAATTGGGAAAAGTTAGGGAAGAAATAACAATTAAATTGCAAGGAGAAGAAGTACAAATTGCATTTAACTCAAGATATCTACTTGATGTATTAAAAAATGTTGAAGATGATGAAGTAGTTATGAAAATGACATCTGGAATTAGCCCATGTGTTATAGAACAAAAAAGCAGTGAAAATGCTAAGTACTTAGTTTTACCAGTTAGATTAATGAGATAAGGAGGATAAATATTTATTAATATTTATGCAAAAAAATGAATAAAATAGAGAAGATTAAAATTGATACAGAAATAATTAAATTAGATTCTTTTTTAAAGTGGGCAGCAATTGCAAGCTCAGGTTCAGAAGCTAAATTTTTAATCCAAGAAGAAATGGTAAAAGTTAATAACGAGATTTGCACTCAAAGAGGTAAAAAGTTAAAAGTGGGAGATATAGTAACTTTTGAAAATTTGGATTATGAAATAATATAAATAGTTGTATAATAATATAGTCATAGTTTAGATTACTATTATGATATAATTACTATAGGTGTATTTATTATGTATATTAAAAGTATAATGTTGGTTAATTATAGAAATTATGAAAACCTGCAAATTAAATTAAGCGAAAATGTTAATGTATTTATTGGTGATAATGCACAAGGAAAAACTAATGTCCTAGAAGCAGTATATTATGGTGCATTTGCAAAGTCACATAGAACATCTAGAGATAAAGAACTTATTAATTGGAATAATGATAAAGCTTATTTAAGTCTTTTGGTTGGTAAAGAACGTTTAGATAAGAGAATAGATATAAATATTTTAAAAGATGGCAAAAAAGCAATAAAGGTTAATGGCGTTAAAGTTAACAAGATAGGAGAGCTCTTTGGAATATTTAATGTCGTAATGTTCTCACCTGAAGATTTAAAGGTTATAAAAGAGGCTCCAAATTTAAGAAGAAAATTATTAGACATGGAGCTATCTCAAATTAATAAAAAATACTATTTCAATTTAGTTCAATATAACAAAATTTTGAATGAAAGAAATATGTTGTTGAAAAATAATGCATTTAATGAAGATATGTTAGAAATATATGATTATCAACTTGCTGTTCATGCTGATTATATTATTTCAAAAAGGTTAGAATATATAGATAAAGTTAACTTTTATGGCAAAGAGATTCATAAGGATATAACAACTGAAAAAGAGAATATCGAATTTAAATATAGCTGTAATGTTAATCTGGAAGACTATAAAACAAATTACCTAAAGAAGTTAAAAGATAATATTAAGCGTGATAGAGAAAAAGGAATAACATCCGTAGGACCTCATAGAGATGATTTTAATGTTTTTATTAACAATATTGATGTAAAAACTTTTGGTTCTCAAGGCCAACAAAGAACAGCTATTCTAACAATGAAATTTTCATCACTCAAAATTATTAAAGAAATTACTGGTGAGTATCCTGTTTTACTTTTAGACGATGTTCTTTCGGAGCTTGATTTAAATAGAAAAAAATATATATTAAGCACTATAAACGGGATACAGACTATAATTACTTGCACTGGAATAAAAGATATAAAAGATTATATTGATGGCAAAGCCAAAATATTTAATGTGTGCAATGGAAAAATTACTGAGTAGAGGAGGAGTATTGTTGTGTTTTTACATTTAGGTGAAAATGTTGTGGTTCCTATTAAGGATATTATTGGAATATTTGATTTGCAAAATACAATATATAGTTCTGACACTTTACAATTTTTAAGGTTAGCAGAAGAAGATGGATTTGTTGAGAGAATTACAGATGAAAGACCAAAGTCTTTTATAATAGCTGAAGTAGATAACATGAGTAAGATTTACTTATCGCCTATATCATCAACAACGTTAACTAGAAGAAGCGACATAAATTATAATTATTAAATAAAAAAGAAAAGCTTAAGTTTATAAGTTTAGGAGGAGTCTGATTTGGAACAAAATAATAAAAAATATGATGAAAATCAGATACAAGTACTGGAAGGATTAGAAGCAGTTAGAAAAAGACCAGGAATGTATATTGGTAGTACCAGTTCAAGAGGTCTTCATCATTTAGTTTATGAAATAGTAGATAATAGTATTGATGAAGCATTAGCAGGGTATTGCGATAAGATAGAAGTTTGTATTAATGAAGATAACTCTATTACAGTTACTGATGACGGTAGAGGTATGCCAGTTGGTATACATCCTAAAATGGGTAAATCTACAATTGAAGTTATAATGACTATTTTACACGCTGGAGGAAAATTCGGTGGTGGCGGATATAAAGTATCTGGAGGATTACATGGTGTTGGTGCATCTGTAGTTAATGCTTTATCTGAAGAATGTGTTGTTACTGTAAAAAGAGAAGGAAAGATATGGCAACAAAAATATAGCAAAGGTAGAGTTCTTACAGAAGTTATCCAAATAGGTGATAGTGATGAGACTGGAACAAAAACATATTTTAAACCTGATCACGAAATATTTGATGAAACAGTATTTGACTTCGACGTTTTAGCACAAAGATTAAGAGAATTAGCTTTCTTAAATAAGGGTGTTTATATAAAACTAATAGATAAAAGAGAAGGAAAAGAACAAGAAGAAGTATTTCATTATGAAGGTGGAATAAAATCATTTGTTACATACTTAAACAGAAATAAAGTACCTCTTCATGAAGAACCAATTTATATTGAAGGCATAAAAGATAACATATCTGTAGAAGTAGCACTTCAATATAATGACGGATATACAGAAAATATATTCTCTTTTGCAAATAATATAGATACAGTTGAAGGTGGTACCCATTTAGTTGGATTTAAAACTGCTTTAACTAGATCATTTAATGACTATGCTAAAAAGTTTGGACATATAAAAGAAAATGATAAGAACTTTAGTGGAGATGATATTAGAGAAGGATTAACTGCTGTAATATCTGTAAAGATTGAAGAGCCTCAATTTGAAGGACAGACAAAAACAAAACTTGGTAATAGTGAAGTTAGAGGTGTAGTAGATTCTATAGTTGGTGAAAATATCAGCACATTCTTAGAAGAAAATCCTAATATCGGTAAGATGATAATTGATAAAGCATTAATGGCTGCAAGAGCTAGAGATGCTGCTAGAAAGGCAAGAGAATTAACTAGAAAATCAGTATTAGAAAGATCTGCTCTTCCTGGAAAACTAGCTGATTGTTCATCAAAAGATCCTAAAGAATGTGAAATCTATATAGTCGAAGGGGATTCTGCTGGTGGTTCAGCTAAACAGGGAAGAAACAGAAAATTCCAAGCTATATTACCACTTAGAGGTAAAATACTTAACGTTGAAAAACAAAGATTAGATAGAATATTAAATTCCGATACTATAAGATCAATGGTTACTGCATTTGGTGCAGGTATTGGAAATGATTTTGATGTTACAAAAATAAGATACGATAGAATTATAATAATGACTGATGCCGATGTTGACGGAGCTCATATTAGAACATTAATGTTAACATTCTTCTATAGATATATGAGACCACTTATAGATGAAGGGCATGTTTATATTGCACAACCACCTTTATACAAAGTAAGTAAAGGTAAGAAGGATCATTATGCGTATAGCGATGCTGAACTTGAACAGTTATTAATAAATTTAGGCGGAAAAGATAATTCTACTGATATTCAAAGATACAAAGGTCTTGGAGAAATGAATGCAGCTCAATTATGGGATACAACAATGGATCCAGAACAAAGAATACTATTAAGAGTTAATGTAGAAGATGCTATGCAGGCAGATGAAATATTCACTATTTTAATGGGTGAAAAAGTTGAACCAAGAAAAGAGTTCATACAACAAAATGCTAAGAATGTTGTTAATTTAGACATTTAGTACTAATATGAGGTGAAGTACATGGATATATTTAATGAGGGAAAAGTAATACCCGTAGACATTAATCATGAAATGAAAAAATGTTATATAGATTATGCTATGAGTGTTATAGTTGGTCGTGCATTACCAGATGTAAGAGATGGTTTAAAGCCAGTACATAGAAGAATACTCTATTCTTTACAAGGGTTAGGCTTAACTCCTGAAAAAGGATACAGAAAATGTGCAAGAATTGTTGGAGAAGTTTTAGGTAAGTATCATCCACATGGTGATAGTTCTGTTTATGATGCATTAGTTAGAATGGCGCAAGACTTTTCAATGAGATACATGTTAGTGGACGGTCATGGAAATTTTGGATCTGTTGATGGTGATAGTGCTGCCGCAATGAGATATACAGAAGCAAAGATGAATAAAATTGCTGTAGAAATGTTAAGAGATATTAATAAGAATACAGTTGATTTTATGCCAAACTTTGATGGTGAAGAACAAGAGCCAGTTGTATTACCTTCGAGATTCCCTAATCTTTTAGTTAATGGATCATCAGGAATAGCTGTTGGTATGGCAACTAATATTCCTCCACACAATTTAGGAGAAATAATAGATGGAACAGTAATGCTTATTGATAATCCTGAAAGTTCAGTTTTAGATCTTATGACAGTAATCAAGGGACCTGATTTCCCAACTGGTGCTACTATTATGGGTAAAGCAGGAATAAAAGCAGCATATGAAACTGGAAGAGGAAAAATTGTTGTTAGAGCAGATGCTGAAATTGAAGAGGAAAATGGAAGACATAGAATCGTAATTACAGAAATACCATACCAAGTTAACAAGGCTAAGCTTATTGAAAATATAGCAGACTTAGTTAAAGATAAAAGAATAACTGGAATATCAGATTTAAGAGATGAATCTGATAGAGATGGTATGAGAATAGTAGTAGAATTAAAAAGAGATGCAAATCCTAATGTAGTTTTAAATTTACTATTTAAGCATACAAAACTTCAAGATAGCTTTGGTGTGATAATGTTAGCTCTAGTTAATGGAGAACCACAAGTATTAAACTTAAAAGAAATATTATCTAATTACATTAATTATCAAAAAGAAGTTATTACAAGAAGAACTGTATTTGAATTAAACAAAGCTGAAGCAAGAGCTCACATATTAGAAGGATTAAAGATAGCATTAGATAACATTGATGAAGTAATCAATATTATAAGATCTTCAGCAACTGGTGAAGCTGCTAAGAATACATTAATGGAAAGATTTAATCTTTCAGAAAAGCAGGCAACTGCAATTCTTGAAATGAGACTTAGAAGATTAACTGGATTAGAAAGAGAAAAAATTGAAGAAGAATATAATGAGTTAATGAAGCAAATTGAATATTTAAAGTCAATTTTAGCAAGTGAAGAAAAATTACTAGGAGTTATTAAAGATGAACTTTTAGAAATTAAGGCTAAATATTCAGATGAGAGAAGAACTAAGATTGAAAAAGTTCTTAATGAAATTGATATAGAAGATCTTATCCAAGAAGAAGATGTGGTTATAACATTAACTAAGGGTGGATATATCAAGAGAATATCAGCAGATACTTATTCAGCTCAAAGAAGAGGTGGTAAGGGAATACAAGCAATGACAACAAAAGAAGATGATTTTGTTGAACATGTAATGATAACTTCTACACATTCTGATGTATTATTCTTTACAAACAAAGGTAGAGTATATAAATTAAGAGCATATGAAATTCCTGATGCAGGAAGACAGGCAAAGGGAACTAACTTAATTAATCTTATAGCTATAGAACCAGATGAAAAGATTCAAACAGTATTAACTGTTTCCGATGGTAAAAAAGAAGGATTCTTATTCATGGGTACTAAGAATGGTATAGTTAAGAAGACTCATATAAGTGAATTTAAGAATCTTAGAAAGAATGGTCTTATAGCAATAAGCCTAAAAGAAGGCGATGAATTACTTAAAGTTAAGAATACTTATGGTGATGCCAACATTATTATGGTAACTCAAAATGGTTATGCAGTTAAATTTAATGAACAAGATGTAAGACCAATGGGTAGAACTGCATCTGGAGTTAAAGCTATAAACTTAAAGGGTGATGATATTGCTGTTTGTATGGATATAGCTGTAGATGATGAAGAATTATTAGTAATAAGTGAAAATGGATTTGGTAAGAGAACACCTATAAGTGAATATAAACTGCAAAACAGAGGTGGAGTAGGTTTAATTACTTATAAGATAAGTCCTAAGACTGGTAAGCTTACAGGGGCTACTGTATGTAAGGCTGATGATGAGTTAATGCTTATAAATTCTAGTGGTGTTGCTATTAGAATTAATGTAAGTGATATTTCTGTTACAAGTAGATCTGCAATGGGAGTTACATTAATGAGAACTACTGAAGATGAAAAAGTAGTTGCAATAGCTAAAATATTAAATAGTGATGATTCAGAAGAAAATTCAGAACAGGTTTCTGGGGATAATGTTGATAACTCAGAGTATAAAGATAATGAAAATGTGGATAATAGTATTATTAACTCAGAACATGATGAAGAATAAAAGTAAATAAATATTTTTATTAAGGGTACCAAGTTAGTATTGGTGCCCTATTTTTATATAAATTAGATCTATAAGAAAAGAAATATACGTTAAATCAATATAGATATTTCTTGATTTAGATTATAAATATCAAGTAATGTGTGCCTGGTGTATCATAGTGCAAAAAAGAAAGAATATAAGAGTATTTAAGAGGAAATATGTAATAATTTTGTGTATTAGGCAAAAGTATAAATAATCATAAGAAATTATGTGTTAAGATAAAACACGTCGCAAGGAGCGGTAAACAACAGAAATAAAGCTTTAAAATTACTAAAAAGTAATAAATTAAAAAGTTTTGAAAAAGTTGTTGACATGATTCAAATCAAGTGATATACTAAACAAGTCGCTTGAGTGTGACAGAAAAAAACAAAAAGTAACAACGAAAGTTGTGAAAGAAAATGGTCTTTGAAAATTGAACAGAATATATAATACATTTAAGTAAACCAGCAATTCTTTATTTTGAGTAAGCTAAGATTAAACTTTTTATTGAGAGTTTGATCCTGGCTCAGGACGAACGCTGGCGGCGTGCTTAACA
>NZ_JABAGC010000030.1 GCF_012843905.1 Clostridium sp. SM-530-WT-3G | reverse complement strand
ATGGACACATCCTTTCTTAACTAAATATTATTTTACTTAGTTCGACTTGTCGTGTCCACTATTTTATACTAACACCAAGATTTAGTTTATGCATTTGAAGGAACACATATATTAGGAAATACTTATATTCCTTCATTAGGATATACTAATTCTACTGATGATTATATATTTGAATTAAATAATAAGTATAAGAGTTTCACTGCAACTATAGGAATGGATGATACTAAGAAAAGTTGGAGTTGGTGGGAAGACGAATCGCAAATATATGGTAAAGTGTTATTAATTGGAGATGGAAGAGTTTTAGAAGAGAAAACTATCAGATATGGAGATGAAGCACAGAAAATATCAGATGATTTAACTGGATATAATAAGTTAATCATTAGATTTGATGGTTGCGGAAATTATGATATTATGAATGGAAGATTCTTATTTAAAGATTAAAAAAGTAGCACAAGAGTTACTCTTTCTCTTTAGTAGTATTGAGATTTAAAAGAATAAAACATTTATTTTAAGTGGTAAATTATATAAAAAATGCACTACAACTAAATTAATTGTAGCGCATTTTTTTTATTTCTTTAATTCATCTAAAGCTTTAGAATACTTCTTAGTTACAGCACCTGGATTTCTATGTAAGATTCTAAGTGATTTTTTATGTCTACTATCAGAGTTTTTAGATAATTCTTTAATAAGTTTATATTCTACTAATTTATTATTAAGTTCAGCTCTTTCCTTAGCACCTTGTGCTGCCATAGATTTAAGTTTTTGTTGAATCTTATGTATTTCTTCATTACTATGAGTATATTTAATAAGAAGCTCTTTAAGATACATAGCTTCATTAGATGATTGAACTGCATCTATAGTAAATATTACTGTAATTACTAAAGCAAGAATTTCAGAAATTTTATGCGGAATCTTAAGTACTATATCTTGAATAGGGGGTTGTATAATATAGATTAAGAGTAGTGAAAAAACACCCCATGTTATAGAAGATGCTAAACATATATAACCATGTATATTAAACTTGTCTTTAGAATAATCCCAATATCTTACGTGGAATATATCTTCCATTACCATGCCTGTAAGATACTCTAAAATAGTAGCAGCTACCAAGCCAATAATAAATACAAGATAAGGATTACTTTTAAAAGGCATTACTATTAATAAAATTATTACTGCTCCTGATCCGTAAATAGGTAGACAAGGTCCGTGTAAAAATCCTCTATTAACAAATTTATGTTGTTTAATAGATACATAGGTTGATTCCCAAACCCAGCCTAAAAAACCATATAAATAGAAAAATAAAAGCCATTGATGTATTGAATATATTTCCATAAAAAATTCCTCCGTTCTAGCATATTTTCAATGCATCTAAGAAAAAAGTCAAGCCTATGGCTTGTACTTTTATTTGTGAGTAAATAGATTAATTTTCTTTTTTTACTGAAAAAAAATTTAAAATGTGAATTTATATATAAAATAATTATTTTTTTGTTTATTAGAATTGAATATTATAAATAAACTAGAAAAAATAACATAAAGAAAAAAGCAATGTAGCGTATAATTACATTGCTTTTTTCAAATACTATAAAATGTAGAATTCTAAATATTTTTAACTTTACCAGTATAAAGTTCGTAGTATCTACCTTTCTTAGCTAATAGTTCATCATGGTTTCCTCTTTCAATGATTTGACCTTGTTCAAGGACCATAATGGCATCTGAGTTTTTAATTGTAGATAATCTGTGGGCAATTACGAAAACTGTTCTTCCGTGCATTAATTTATCCATTGCTTGAGTTATTATCTTTTCAGTTCTTGTATCTATTGAGCTTGTAGCTTCATCTAGAATAAGCACTGGTGGATTTGCAACAGCAGCTCTTGCTATAGCAAGTAATTGTCTTTGACCTTGTGATAATCCTTCACCATCACCAGTAATTACAGTGTCATATCCATGTGGTAGATGCTTTATGAAAGTATCAGCATTTGCAAGTTTTGCAGCAGCTATAATTTGTTCTTTTGTTGCATTTAAGTTACCGTATCTAATATTTTCTTCAATAGTTCCTGTAAATAGGTGAGTATCTTGAAGTACTATACCTAATGATCTTCTAAGATCATCTTTCTTTATATCTTTTATATCAATTCCATCATAAGTAATTGATCCAGAATTGATTTCATAGAATCTGTTTATTAAGTTTGTAATTGTAGTCTTACCAGCACCAGTTGAACCTACGAAGGCAATCTTTTGTCCTTTGTATGCATGTAATGATATGTTCTTTAAGATAGTCTTTTCTGGATAATATCCAAATACAACATCTTTGAATACAACATCACCAGTAAGTGGAGTAAGCTTTCCGTTATTATTCCATGCAAATTTTCCAGTGTGTCTATCAGTTTCAAATAAATCTTCAGTATCAGCACCAGTATCTACATCTGTTTGGTTTTCAACAACTTCAACATTTGATAATGTTATAGTACCATTATCAATTTCATTTGGTTCATCATCAAGAACTTTAAATATTCTTTCAGCACCAGCAAGGGCAGCAAGTAGCATATTAACTTGTTGTGAAACTTGTTGAATTGGTTGAGTTATTTGTCTTGTATATTGAAGGTAAGCTACTAAAGCGCCTATATTAAATATACCACCTATAGTCATAAGTGCACCAACACAACATGTTACAGCATAGTTAGCATAAGAAATATTACCAAGAGATGGCATCATACGTCCAGCATGATTTTGAGCGTTTGTAGATGCTTCTCTTAATTGTTCATTATACTTTTTGAAATCTTCTATAGCTTTGTCTTCATGGCAGAATACTTTGATTACTTTTTGACCTTCAATCATTTCTTCTATATATCCATTAAGAGCACCGATTTCTTTTTGT
The DNA here is from genome assembly GCF_012843905.1 of Clostridium sp. SM-530-WT-3G. Classification (GTDB taxonomy): domain Bacteria; phylum Bacillota; class Clostridia; order Clostridiales; family Clostridiaceae; genus Clostridium. Next base: position 37,491 of record NZ_JABAGC010000030.1, on the reverse strand, counting down.
TGTTCACCGAAGTATCTTTTACTCTTAGAACCAATATTTTTAATTACTCCTACCATTATAAGTAGAAATACAATAGTAACTAAGATTAATAGAGGATTTAATACAATCATCATCACTATTATACCTATGAATGTAATAGTAGATGAGAATATATTAGTTAAACTACTGTTTAAAGTTTCACTTAAGTTATCAACGTCGTTTGTATATAAACTCATTAAGTCACCGTTAGGGTTCCAGTCAAAGTAACTTACAGGCATCTTTTGCATCTTTGAAAATAAATCGTTTCTAATATCTTTAACTGTTCTTTGAGCTACATGAATCATAATTCTTGAATATCCAAATGAAGATAAAGCACCAGCAATATATATGACTATAAGTACTCCAAGCATTTTTGCAAGACCACTAAAGTCACCAGGTATTATGTAGTCATTGACTATAGGCTTTAAGAAGTATGAACTACTTATTAAAGCGAATGCGCTTACAAGTATGAATAGTAAAACAAGCAATAATGAAAATTTATATTTCATTAAGTAGGAGAATAATCTTCCTAAAGTTTTCATCATATTGGCTGGTTTTGGACCGCCTTTTTTGACCTTTTTACTCATCGAAACCAGCTCCTTCCTGTTGAGATGTGTAAACTTCTTGATAGATTAAACAGCTCTTCATAAGTTCATCATGAGTTCCAACAGCAACTATCTTACCGTCATCCATAACAACAATTTTATCTGCATCACAAACTGAGTTAACTCTTTGAGCTATTATAATCTTAGTTGTATTTGCTAAGTCTTCTCTAAATGCTTTTCTGATCTTAGCATCAGTAGCAGTATCTACTGCACTTGTACTGTCATCAAGGATTAATACCTTAGGTTCTTTTAATATAGCTCTAGCTATACATAATCTTTGTTTTTGTCCACCAGAAACATTAGCTCCACCTTGACCTAAATCCATATCTAAACCACCAGGAAGTCTGTCTAAGAACTCATCTACACATGCAGCCTTACAAGCAGCATCAATTTGTTCTTGAGTCGCATTTTCATTACCCCATAGAAGGTTTTCTCTGATAGTTCCTGAGAATAAAGTATTCTTTTGAAGAACCATTGAAACTTCATTACGTAAAGTTTCTAATTTATAGTCTTTAACGTTAACGCCACCTACTAATACTTCACCTTGATTTACATCATAAAGTCTTGGAATAAGTTGAACTAAGCTTGTTTTTGCAGAACCAGTTCCTCCTATGATACCAACAGTTTCACCAGACTTAATAGAAAGGTTAATATTTGTTAAATGGAATTCTTCGCTGTCTTCTTCGTATTTGAAGTATACATTTTTAAATTCTATATCTCCATTTTTAACTCTTGAAACGCCTCTATCACCATCAACAAGATCTACTTTTTCTTCTAAAACATCAATTATACGTTTTACAGATGCTATTGAACGAGAAATCATCATAAGTGACATAGCAACAAGCATAAGGGCTACAAGAATTTGAGTTGAGTAAGTTAAGAAACTAGTAAGTTCTCCAACCGCCATAGTTCCAGCATAAACCATGTTCCCACCAAACCATAAAATTGCTACCATTGTACCATATATAAGTATTTGCATTACTGGCATAGCAAGAACTGTAAGTCCATATGCTTTAGTAGCATTTTCTCTTAAGTCTTCAGTACCTTTTTCGAACTTAGCTATTTCTTTTGTAGCTCTTACAAAGGATTTTACAACTCTAACACCTATTAAGTTTTCTTGAACTATAGTGTTCATAATATCAACTTTACCTTGCATCCTACCGAATTTAGGCCCAACATTTTTTATTAATAATAAAAGGAAAATTACTAGTATTGGTAAAGCTACTGCAAATATTAGTGCTAGTCTTGCACTTATCATTATAGTCAAGAACATTGCAAATATAAGCATGATAGGTGCTCTAACTAAAAGTTTAGAACCTATAGTAACTGCATTTTGAATAGCAGTAACGTCTGTAGTTAAACGAGTAATTAAAGAAGCAGTACTAAACTTTTCAATATTTTTAAAAGAATAGCTTTGAATCTTTATATATTCAGCTTCTCTAAGATTAGCTCCAAGTCCTTGACCAGCAATTGCTGCATGCTTGGATAAAAGTGTACCAAAAGCAAAAGAAATAAGAGCCATACAAATCATTAAAATACCAAGTTTTATTGTGTAAGGCATACTTCCGCTTGGAATAGCATCATCAACGATTTTTGCCATAACAAGTGGAATTAATAATTCAAATACGGCTTCAAGGGTTGCAAATAAAGCAGCAAGCCATAAATGCTTTTTATATTTCCCTAAGTAGGAAAATAATTTCTTTATCATCTGTTTTTCATCCTCTCTTTATTTTTTTGTTTATATTAAATTTATAATTAACAATTTTAATTGTTAAAAACTTTTTTGGTAGTTACAATAATCATCTAATCATTAAGACGATTATTTTCCTAGATTTTCAAGTATTCTTGACAGAAGTGATGTAAGTATTTCTGTCTCATCTTCAGAAAAACCATTTAAAATGCGCTGTTCCACTACATTAGTTGAATAATCAGAAAGGCTTTTAACAACATCACGTCCTTTATCAGTTAACACATGGCATTTATAGCGACTGTCTTCACTGCTTACATGACGCTCAATTAATTGCTTTTCTTCTAATCTTTGGACAATTCCAGTTACTGTTGGATTGGCAAGCTTTAAATGATTCTGAATATCTTTTTGAAATATATTTCCCTTATTTGAGGCATAGTTAATATAAAATAATACTCTTGCTTGAACGCCTGTTATATTATAAGGCTTCAAATTGTTATTCAGTTCTGTTGAGATAATATTACTTATGTTTTTAATAAGTATACCTATTTGGGGTTGAATATCTTCTGACACTAGTTATCACCTCCACAAAATACATAGCATGCTATCTATTTTATTTAGAATAATGAAATATGTCAAGTATTGTCGAAAAGATGATCATATACCTCAAATTATTGAAAATGATTACTTTAAGAGCAATCAATACATAAGAGAGAAGTGAGTACTAAATGTAAAAAAATTCAATAAAAAAAATCTTACACGAAAAAAATTTCTATGCTATAATGCAATTTGTCTGTCGAAAAGGCAGAGTTAAAATTATAAAATTTGGTAAATTAAATATTTATACTATTAGGAGGATATTATGCCAACAAATAAAAAAGAAGGTATTATTTTTGGAGTATGTATGTGTTTTATCATGGTATTTTTCATGGGTATGCTTAACATTTCTATACACCACGGAACATTTAATAAGGAAGTAATGATGATATGTTTAAAAGCATTTCCTATTACATTTATTATAGCCTTTGTATTAGAAGGAGTAGTTGTAGGAAAAATCAACGGAATGTTACTTGCAAAATTTAGTCATGAAAATGATAGTGTTAATGCATTAATTCTTTTTAACTGTTTCTTTATAGTAACTTGTATGTCTTTAATTATGACATTCATAGGAGGATTACTTGGAGGAGATAACATTTCTCTTATAGCAGGGGAATTCTTTATTAGATGGCCAAGAAATTTCTGTGCTGCATTCTTCTTAAATATATTAGTTGCAGGACCAGTAAGCAGATTTGTTTTAAGAAGAATTCAAAAGAGTGCAAATACTAATAAAAATTCAGCAGTAGGTGCATAAAATTTATAATGTTATTTAAAAGTCAATTATATTTACATTACTTTGGCAGGATGTAATAGGATTAAGTAATATTATTAAAGAGATTATCACATAATTGTTTAAATTAATAAATATATTATTGGATAGTCTTTTTAATTTTGATATTATTAAAATTTTAAAAATGTATCCTTTTCCATTATATAAAGAGAAAAAATATATGATGTAGCTTTGTATTAAAGGTAAATTCTTAAATTGTATATATATTGGAAAAAGATTATTCAAAAAATATATTTTGTGTTATAATGCAAGTTGTTTGGTAAAAGTGTTTTAGTATGATGAGAATACTATCTCAAAAGTTATTAACTAAGTGCTAGTATTATTTTTAGAATTATATAAAACAAGGTAAATATTGAATGAAACTATAATTCTAATAAGTAATTTAGATATATAAGGGTATTTGAAGATAAATATTATTATTGGGTTTTATTACTCAAAGTATTATTTAAATTTAGATATTTAGAATGCAAGGGGAAAGTTTATAATGATAAATGCTAGAGATGTATTTTTAAAAATGAAGATTTGTGAATTAAATAATATTATTAAGGTATTTGAACTTAAGCTGGGATGCAGGAAAAAGGAAAATATTGTTGATATTATTTATGAATATATGAAAAGCAATATGAATCATATATTACTAGAATTTATTATTTATGATGAGCTTGATTTACTTAGAGAAATATGTAATAACAATTTTGAAATTATATATGAAGATAGTATAATTTCTGAACATGCTGAATCTTTAGCCAGAATTGGTCTGGTATATATAAATAGAGAAAAGAGAAGTATATCTATTCCAAAAGAATTTCAAATGCATATAGTATCTGGTTTGGATGATAATTGTGTAAAGGAATTTTCTAAATGTAGATCAGATGTTATAAACATGACAAAGCAGTTGTTAGAAGTTTATGGAGTTTTTCATTTAGAGCTTTTAGGAGAGTATATAATGAAAAAGATAGGAGTAGGATATAGAATTCATAGGGCTATACAAGTTATAAGACAATATAATTTAAGAAATAATTTGTTTTATGAAGATGAAGATTGCTTCTTTTATAATTTAAAAATATCAGATAGAGAATCTATGAAAGTAAAAACTGCTAATATAAATTTGAATTATAAATATTATACTAATTTAGAGATAACAGAAATACTTAACAGAGAGTGTTCCTATGAAAAGGATATTAGAATAATTTTAAATAGAATATATAAGAAATTAGAAATATCAGATGAAATAATAAGTGATATAAGATTTATGATTATAGAAGGAAAGTCATTAGATGAAATTGGACAGTTTTTAAAAGAAAGAGTAAAAAGACTTAGTGACTTTGGATTTAAAAGTATATTAATGTCTGTAGAAAATATGAGAAATAATCATATTATATGGGGATATAAGGGATATTACTTAGAAGAAATAGATGAAGAATTAATAATGATTTAAAGTATAGTATAAAGTATATTTATTAAGGGAATAAATTTTATTTTCTTAATAGATATACTTTTTTTGCTTGATAGTATTCTCTTTATGATACAGAATAAAAGACTAAATAATTAATAAACTTTATAAGGGAAAATAATTATGAATCAAAGGAGCTTGATTTTATGAAAAGACCAAAACCATTGAAATGTGGAGATAAGATTGCACTTATAGCGCCATGTGGACCTGTTAAGCAGGATAGGATTGAAGCATCAGTAAAGTCAATTAAAGAATTAGGTCTTGATGCAGTTTTATGTGAGAGCTGTACGTGCAGCAGAGGATTTTTATCTGGAAAAAGTGATAAATCAAAGGCTGATGAAGTTAATCGTATGTTTAAAGATAAAAATATAAAAGGAATATTTGCAATGCGTGGAGGTTATGGAGCTTCAAGAATTCTTCCTATGCTTGATTATGATTTAATAAAAGCTAATCCTAAAGTATTTGTAGGATATAGTGATGTTACTGCACTTCATATTGCATTTAATCAGAAATGTGGATTTATTACTTTCCATGGACCAATGGCTTCAACTGAATTATATAAAGGTGTAGATGAATATACTATAAATTCCTTTAAGAAAAATATATTTTCAAGTGAGCCATTAGGTATTATAAAAAATCCAAATGGTGAAAATTTAAAGACATTAGTAAAGGGAAATGCAGAGGGGATACTTACTGGAGGAAATTTATCGCTTTTAGTATCCTCAATAGGTACTAAATATGAAATAAATACAAAGGGTAAGATATTATTTATAGAAGAGGTTGGAGAAGAACCTTACAGAATTGATAGAATGCTGCTTCAATTAAAGCAGAGTGGTAAGATTAAAGATGCTGTTGGTATAGTTTTAGGTCAATTTACTAAATGTGATCCATGTGAGCCAGAAAAGAGTCTTACATTAGAAGAAATATTTAATGATTTAATATGCAGTGAAAATAAACCAGTTTTATATAATGTATCATGTGGCCATAGTGTACCAACTATGACACTTCCAATGGGAGCTAAGGCTAGGATTGAAAAAGGGAATTTTATTGTTGCATAAAACATGTGGATATTAAAAAATAAACTGTAATTGCTTAAAGTAAATCGATAAAAATGGAAATACAAGAATAACAAAGAAATATATTTTTTTATATTATAATTGATAAAAATAGAAAAATTATCACTATAAATTTTAGATTATAAAATATTATAGTGATATTTTATATTATAGATTTATATAATGTACTGTTAGTAGTGATTAAGTTGACAAATTAAACATAATATAGAATTAATGTATTTTTATAGTATATAAAAATTACTTATTATGTAAATATACAATTGCTTGGTTGATTTTAGCTCATATTTACCTATTTAGAGCCTTGTCCGTGGAAAAAGAATATAAAAAACCGAAATTATAGAGAAATTTGTTGAATTACTCCAAAAAGTTAAATGATACAAACCTTAACAAAATAGTTGGATAGTAATACAATGATGGGGAAGAAAGGTACATATTGTTATAACCTTTAGGCTTCTCAAGATACATTTTTATGGTTGTTATTAGATGTATATTTCTTTTAAAACATGCTTATAGAAGTAAAGTTTTAGTTTAAGAATAAATTTAGTATATATAATGAAGTTATATAAATGTCAGTGTAATAGTGTTCAAGGAGCAAGAGTATTTAAGAGCAATATATTAGTTAAGTTATTATAAACTAAAACCTAAAGATGTATGTTAAGAATCTTAAGATGTTGTTTTAATAGTATGTTACGTTACTTTTACTAAACATTAAGATGTTTAGTTACAAAAGATAATACATAGTAAAGGAAGTAATTAGAATGAACAAAAATGAATTAAATGTTGAAATACATAACCAAGAAGAACTTTTAAGAGTTTACGAAAATGACGAAAAGAACGCTAAAAATAATAGCGAAAAAGCTAAATATGAAGAACGTGTTGAAGAAACTAAAAATGAAATAAGCGATTTAATGGATAAAGAATTAAACAAATAATAATTAGATATTATATTACTCTTATAAGAACAAGCTACTGTTAAGTTAAATTAACAGTAGATTGTTCTTTTTCAGCTTATTTTGAAAAAATACTGCTTTATCATTCTTAATAATATATGTCATAAAAAAGTATAACATTTAATATATTTTATTATGTCATGAGATAAGTTTTGAAAGGGATGGTAATTATGAATAAAGATGAATTAGGTGTTGAAATACACAATCAGGAAGAGCTTTTAAGAATTTATGAGATGAATAAAAATAAGACTCAGGATAAATCAAAAATATCTGAATGGGATAAACGTATTACAAAGGTAAATGCTGAGATAGCTAGTCTTAAGGATAAATTAAGCAAGCTAGGTTAGTATATATTGCAAGGACTGATATGCATAATTTATGTGTGTGTCAGTTCTTTTTTATTAATAGAATAATTTTAAGTTAAATACAAATATGAATACATATTGAATAATTTCCATATAAAATATATAATAATCATATCGAAAAAAATAGATATGAAATAATAGAACGTAGACTACGGATAATTTTTTTTATTTATTATATAAATAAGGTGGTGTTAATAAGTTAGATGAACAATCAATATGGGAAGGATGCAAAAGTATTTAAGGCTTTTGATGATGAAAAACGCCTTAAGATACTTGAGATGCTTAGAGGTGGTGAAAAGTGTGCATGTATTCTTTTAGAGAAAATGGATATAAGTCAGTCTACATTATCACATCATATGAAGATATTATGTGAGTCAGGAATTGTTTCTGGAAGAAAAGAAGGAAAGTGGACTTATTATTCTATAAATGAAGAAGGAAGTATATATGCCGTGAAGCTTCTAGAAAAGCTGACTAAAGTAAATGACAATATGGAGGTAAATAAAGATGAAGAAAAAAGTAGCATTTATATGTGTACATAATTCATGCAGATCACAGATGGCAGAGGCATTGGGAAAAATTTTTGGAAAGGATGTTTTTGAAAGTTATTCTGCTGGAACTGAAACAAAGCCTATGATTAATAAGGATGCTGTGAGAATCATAAAGGATTTATACGATGTAGATATGAATGAAACTCAGAAATCTAAATTGTTAAGTGATATACCAGAAGTTGATATAGCTATAAAAATGGGATGTAATGTAGTATGTCCATATTTAAAAGCAGATCATATAGAAGATTGGGGACTTGAAGATCCAACGGGAAAAAGTGATGAAGAATTTATAAAAACAGCAAAAATTATTGAGAAAAAAGTTAAGGAATTAGCACAAAGAATTAAAAATGATGAACTTTAATATAGAAGTGGAGAAGAAATGAAGCAAATAGATTTAACCAAAGGTAAGGTTTTAACTGTCATAGCTGAACTAGCACTGCCTATAATGGGAAGTTCACTAATGCAATTTACATATAATATTATTGATATGATGTGGGTTGGAAAACTTGGAAGTGATGCAGTTGCAAGTATTGGATCATCCAGCCTTTATGTAAACATAGGAAATGCAATAAATGCTCTTGCTGTAATAGGAACAGGAATTAAAGTTGCTCATGCAATTGGAGAAAAAAATGATCATGAGGTTAGGGAATATGTAAATGCTGGTATTATCATAAATTTAATTATAGCAGTTATATTTGGATTAGTATTAATTTTATTTGGTAAAGATTTTATAACATTTTTAAATCTTCAAAATACATATGTAGAAAAAAATGCATATTATTATCTTGTATTAAATGCACCTATTTTATTTTTTGCATTTTTTAATATGATGTATACAAGAATATTAGGAAGCTTTGGGAATAATAAAATTGCTTTTAAAATAAATGCACTTGGAGTATTTTTAAATATTATACTTGATCCTTTGTTCATATATGGTTTTAAATTTGGTGTTATAGGGGCTGGAGTAAGTACTCTTGTTGCTAATATAGTAATATTCATATGCTTTAAGATAAGTACAAATGGTGTGCTTAATTATCACTTTGATTCTGATATTGATAAATCAAAAATAAAGGAAATAGTAAGGCTTGGATTGCCTATGGCATCCCAAAGAGTTCTTTTTACTATAATAAATATTCTTTTGGCAAAAGTAATAGCTATCTTTGGAACAGATGCAATTGCTGCTCAGAAAGTAGGGGCTCAGATTGAATCTATTGCCTATATGATTATAGGAGGACTTAATGGTGCAGTTGCAGGATTTACTGGCCAGAATTTTGGAGCAAAGAAGTTTAAGAGGATAAAAGAAGGATATAATAGTTCACTTGTAGTTGGAATGTCCTATGCACTTATTATGGCAGTAGTATTTTTATTATTTAATAAACAGATGATAGGTTTATTTATAAGTGGTGGAAAAGCAGCTGAAATAGCAGCAGCATATCTTAAGGCAGTGGCATTTTCACAAGTATTTAGTGCTATAGAAATGATATCTAATGGTATGTTTACTGGGATAGGAAAGCCAAGAATACCAGCAACTATAAGTATTGTATTCACAGCTATGAGAATTCCACTTGCGCTTATACTTATAAAGCCGTTTGGTATAAATGGAGTATGGATAAGTATATGTGTATCAAGTATTATCAAGGGACTCTTAAACTATATGATTTATTTGATTAAAATAAAAAAGGAATTTGTAGCTGATATGGCTTAATAAGATAAAATGTAGTACCTAAAGTTTGAATAACAAATTCAAACTTTAGGTATTTTTATTCTTGTGGGATTTTATTGAATACAAGGATGCATATATCTGCAAAAAATGTGTGAAAGAAATGGAGAGGCGAGTAGATTAAATTAAAAGATTTTACTTATGGTTATTGGAGCAAATGTAGAATGATTAGTGATTATTTAGCATAGATTATACTTAGATATTGGTTTTATTTATAATAAATTATGGATTAATATATTAAATTTACATTTCATATTGCAAACTATGGTTTAATATAAAAAGTAGGTGTATAATTGAGACAAATATAATATAACTACTTTAGAGGTTAGAGCGTTTTAGGGGACCTAACTTAAGATGAAATGTGCTTGGAGGTAACAAAAATGTGTACAGCTTTAATGTTAGAAACTAAAGATGGGTATAATTTATTTGGGAGAAACATGGATCTTAACCATTCATTTAATCAGGCAGTAACTTTAGTACCTAGAAACTATGAATATAGAGATAGAGTTACTGGTGAAATGAGAAAAAATAAATATGCAATATTAGGCATGGCAACAATGATTGATGATTATCCAGCTATGGCAGATGGATTTAATGAAAAAGGACTTGCATGTGCAGGACTTAATTTCCCAGGATATTCTTATTTAGAACCAAGTGTAGTTCCAGGAAAGAAAAATATAGGACCATATGATTTAATTCAATGGGCATTAGGAAACTTTGAAACTGTAGATCAAGTTGTAGAAGAAATTAAAAATCTTGAATTAGTTGCAATACCAATTAATGAAAATACTGAACTTCCAACTCTTCATTGGATGGTTGCAGATGCAAACGGAAAGTCTATAATTATAGAAAAAACAAAAGAAGGATTAAAAGTTTTTGATAATCCAATTGGAGTTTTAACTAATTCACCAACATTTGACTGGCAATTAACTAACTTAAATTTATATATGGGTACTAAACCTGTTCAACCAGAAAATGTAAAATGGGGAACTAAGGAATTAAAACCATTAGGAGTTGGTCTTGGTACTAAACCATTACCAGGAGGATTTAATGGAGTAGATAGATTTGTAAGAATATCTTATTTAAAATCACAATATCCAAAAGCAGACGATTTAATGTCTGGAATAAGTCAATATTTCCATATTTTAAATAATGTAGCTATGCCTAAGGGTGCAGTTATAAATGAAGGTTTAGATGACATAACTATCTATACTTCTTGTATGTGTCAACAAACAGGAGTTTATTATTATACAACATATAATAATATTGGAATAAGTGCTGTTGATATGCATAAAGAAGATTTAGATGCTGATCAAGTAAAAATATTTGATTATGCAGATAAATTAAATATAGTTTATCAAAACTAGTGTACACAGGGGTAAATAAAACAAAATATTATATTATAATGTAAATGAGTAATACTTAAAGATGTGAAAGACTTAATATTTTCACATCTTTAGGTATTTTTTTATGTTTTTATTTAAATTATATCCATATTAATAATATGTACTAACTACAATTAGTCAAAATTTATTTGAAAAATTTACATAATATATTTTATGTTTGAAGTTAAATAGTAGAATATATGACTTTACTTCTGAATATTAATATATAAATTAATGTAAGATGAGGTGGTCGGGTTGAAAAAAATATTAGTAAGTATATTGTTAGTTATATCAGTATTTGTTGTACAAGCATTTATACTACCAGGACAAAAAGCAGAAGCATATACTGATGAGTTGTATTATACATGGGGACAGGTAGAAGATCAAGGAGAATGGGAGTGGGTATGTTATTTTGGAGGACAGAAGGTTTTTGGATGGCACTATGTAAATGGGGAGTGGTATTACTTATATCCTTCGAATGGTTTTATGGCTCATAATACTTTTATTAATGGTTATTATGTAAATAGGGATGGAGCTTGGACTAATGACATTCCTTATGAAATTCAGAGAATCAAAGATGTCGTTCCATATAAACAATGGATTAATACATTTGGTAATGATGGAGGAACTATAAGCTTATTTAGAAATCAGAATTTGAAAAATTTATATTTAAATGGTTGGGATGCACCTGATGTAAATGGTACTTTAGTGATTTTTGGTGAAGGTGGAGAACATTTTGTAGCAGATGATGGAACTGTGTTTAATACTGCTCATCAAGGTGGTGAAAATATAATTCAGTATGATAATAATGGTAACATTGTTAAAGTATATCCATATATAGATAAGGGAAATTTATATTATTAACCTTAAAGAGTTTAATGAAATCTTTGACTCCATAAGTGACGAAAAAAGAAAAGTATCCCTTAAAACATTATGTATAGTGGTGAATATTTAATAATGGTTATGAATATATAGTATTAGTACAAATCATGTTGTGAAGGTGATAGATTGAAAAAAATATTAATTTATATATTAATTCTATTTTCAATATTATTATTTAACACATTTTTAGCGCCTAAAACTTATGCAGAGGCATGTACATGTACCGCAGAGTATTGTTGGCAACCTATTTGGCATGATTATGAACATGAATGGGTATGTTACAATGGAAACAATAAAATTTATGGCTGGAATTATATAAATGGCAAGTGGTATTATTTTTACAATTCAACTGGCTATATGGCTCATAATACATTCATAGATGGATGGTATGTAGATGATAATGGAATATGGACAACAGAAATTCCGTATGAAATTGAAAGAATAATAAACATTGTGCCAGATTCGCAATTTATTTATACATGTGGGAACTATTATAATTGTGAGATAGTCCAATATTATAATCAAAATTTAAAATATCTATGTAGATATGGATGGGACGTGCCAGATGTAACTGGAACATTAGTATGCATAGGCTATGGAGATGAATACTTTGTAACAGATGATGGAACTGTATTTAAAACTCCACATCAGTGCAATGACACTGTTTATAAGTATGATGAAAATGGAAATATTGTAAGTCAATATTACTATATTAATCCTGATGCAGTAGGATAATAGAAAAAATATCACACTACTAACTTTATTTTAAGTAGTGTGATATTTTTTTGTAATATTTTGCAAAAGTAATCTTACCAAGTTGAATGTGTTTGGGGAAATATTTAATTCTATTTAAAAAATATTATTTTAAAAATTTTATATAGAAAAAAATAGTAAAATATTATATACTAAGCGTATATTGATGGAGAAAGATGAAAAATATGGTCAAAATGTGTTGCAGAATTAGAAGGAGAACTATGGTAATAAGTAAATACTTAAAAAAAATTCTAGTATTAGTATTTATATTTTCTTTTTTAAATACGTATACAAGTTATGCGAGTATAAAAGAAAGTATAAAGTTTAATAGTATAACAATTGAAGACGGATTATCGCAGTCTACGGTAGAAACAATGTATCAAGATAGTAAAGGATATATATGGATAGGGACTAGCGATGGTTTGAATAAGTATAATGGTTATAAATTTAAATATTATAAGAATGACAAATATAATAAAAATTCATTAGCTAGTAATTATATTATTGATATTGCGGAAGATAAGGATGGATATATATGGGTTGCTACATTAGAAGGGGCAAGTAAAATAAATCCAAATACAGATGAAATAGAAAATTTTTTCGCTGATGAGAACAATGGAAACTTATCTAATAAGAGGGTTTGTAAAATTATTAATACTAAAGATAATAAAATATTTATGGCTACTAATGATGGACTTAATATATATGATGAGAAAAGTAATAAATTTTTTAGGGTTTTAGATAAAGAAAGTGACCTGCCTAGTCAGTATATATATACAATTGAAGAAGATTCTCGAGGACATATCTGGGTTGGAACAGATGCTGGATTAGTGGAATTTGATAAAGATTTAAATAAAGTTAATTCATATGAGAGTACTATTGGAGAGCTTGATGTATATAGCATATATGATGATTTAAAGGGTCATATGTGGATAGGAACATTAAGACATGGATTATTTAAAATAAATTTAGATGATGGAAGTGTAGATAATTATACAAATACTGAGAGTGAGAACTCAATTCCTAATAATACTATAAGAGCAATAGTAATGGATTCAAAGGAAAAACTTTGGCTTGCAACTGATAAGGGTATTTGTAGCTTTGATTATAAAAAAGAAATATTTACAAGTTATAAAAAAGAACCATATGATGAAAAGAGTTTAATAAACGATAAAACACGTAGCTTATTAATAGATGATAGTGGAATTATATTTGTAGGAACTTATAGTGGGATATCAGTATTTAATCCTAATAGTAATTTTTATTACTTTAAATCAAGGCCATATGATATAAATGGTTTAAGTGGAGATGTAATTAATGGTTTATACAAAGATAATGATAAAACATTATGGGTAGGAACTAATGAAAATGGAGTAAATATTATTAATGGAGAAAATGTAAAGCATTTAAACACACAAAATAGTGAAATTATAAGCGATTCAATACATGATATAACTGGATTTGATAACTCTGTATTTATAGGGACTAATGAAGGACTATCTGTAGTAGAAAAAAATATTAATAATAGCTATACTATAACAAATTACGTAGAGGAAGATGGGTTACCATCAAATAAAGTAAGATCGTTATTTGTAGATTCTAAAGGATATTTGTGGATAGGAACAAATAAAGGGATATCCGTATTAGATATAAAGAACAAGAAAATTACTAATATAACATATATATTAGATGAAATGGGAGTTTCAGATAAGTTTATACGAGCTATCCATGAAGATTCTAATGGGATTTATTATATAGGATGTTTTTTAGAGGGAGGATTAATTAAGATAAATCCTAATACTAAAGAATATAAAGTATATAAAAATGATGAAAATGATACTGAAAGTATAAGTAATAATTCAGTAAGATACATAACTGAAGACTTAAAAGGAAATATATTAATTGGTACAAGCTTTGGGATTAATATATTAAAACCTGATACAGATAAGTTCCAACATTATACAGAGGAAGATGGATTAGTAGATAATACTATATATGGAATATTGGTTGATAAAGGTAATAATTTATGGATGAGTACAAATAGAGGAATATCTAGATTATCTTTAGAGCAAGAAACAATTAAAAATTTTACAGTTGCAGATGGTCTACAATCTAATGAATTTAATGGAAGATCATGTTTTGGTGATGATGAAGGATATTTATATTTTGGAGGTATAAATGGATTTAATATTGTAGATACGAATAATATTGAATTATCTCAATTTCAGCCTAAAATTATACTTGAAAATTTCGAAATAAATGGAATAAATAGAGAGGATATATCTAATACGAACCTGAAGTATAATGAAAATAATATAAGAATAAAATTTTTCTCAAATGATTATAGGAATACTAGAAATAATAAATATTTTTATAGATTAAAGGGAGTAGATTATAGCTGGAATTTAACTGAAAACAATTCAATTACATTTGCTAATTTACCTCCAGAAGATTATGTTTTAGAAGTAAAAACAGTAACTCCACATGGGGTAGAAAGTGAAATAAGCTGTATAAATTTCACTATTAACCCTCCTATTTGGAAGAACAAATATGCTTTGTGTTTATATTGGGTTTTAATAATTTTAGCTATATATTTATATAGAAATAAAATGAAGACATTGGACAGATTAGTTGGTATAAAAACTAGTGAGCTTAGAAAAGAAATGGAGAAAAATGAACAATTATTTAATCAAGTATTAATATTAGAGCAAAATAAGAATAATTATTTTGTGAATTTGTCACATGAGCTTAGAACACCTTTAAATATCTTAAGTAGTATAAATCAATTAATAAAATCGTGCTTAAAAGATGATATGGTTTTAACTACTGAAAAGCTAATGCACTATATGGATATAATGAATAGAAATTGTAATAGATTATTGAATCTTATTAATAACCTGATTGATTATACAAGAATTGAGAATAATAGCTATACACTAGATAAAAAAATAGTTGATATAGTTTATCTAACTGAAGAAACAGTTTTAGATATGAAGGATTATGTAGAAGAGAAGGGAATTGAACTCATTTTTGATACTGATGTAGAGGAAAAAGTGATCGAGTGTGATAAGCTAGATATAGAAAGATGTATTATAAATCTAGTAAATAATGCTGCTAAATTTACTCCTGAAGGTGGTCTAATTGAAGTAGTTGTATGTGATTTAGATGATAAGGTTAAAATAAGTGTTAAAGATAATGGAATAGGAATAAGTGAAGAAAATCAAAAGATGATTTTTGATAGATTCAATCAAGTCATAGATGAAGCATCTGAACAAAAGGGTGGAAGTGGACTTGGACTTACAATAACTAAACAGATTATAAATCTTCATTGTGGAGAAATATATGTAAATAGCAAATTGAATGATGGCAGTGAATTTGTAATAATTCTTCCAGTAAAATAAATAATAATAAAGAGAAGTGGTAAGATAACAATAGTCATATATAACTGCTTCTTTCAAATAAAAATCTTATTAAATTATTAATACAATAACTTAATAAGATTTTTATAAATTTAATTATATATTAGGTTTTTATTAATTATCCGATACTATAGATAATAATCTAAGTATATCTAGGATTAAGTATAATACGTTAATAAATAAACTGAATGAGTACGCAGCTACTTCTTCATTTGATAATGGTGCATAGCTAACTCTTTCTATTATGCTCTTCATAGTTATAATTGCATATGCTGTATAAACTATAATACCTATAATTGAAACAATTATTACATACATTGAATATTTGAAGAAGAAGAACATTAAAGCTTCTGTTATAATAAGTACTATTAATCCAGGTGTAATTATTTTTGATAAGCTGAATATACTATCAAGACTTGAATTTTTAGCAGTTATATATGATGCTATAAATATAAATAGAACACATAATACTGTAAATAAAAATGCTCCAGCACCTAATGTAGCAAAGTAATATATATATGCTGATCCTGATAAGATACCTAGAAAAGCTGCATATACACCTACACTAGCCTTAGTTTTAAATAAGTTTAATCTTTTAGAAAATATACTAAATATAATTAATGCAAAGAAACAAATGTTTAATATTGATTTAACACTATCTGGTATAAAGAATACACCTACAAATGTTCCCACTAAGAATAATAATATTTCCATTAAGAATGCCTTCATAATTTCTAAGTAATTATGTTTAGCTACATCATTCATATTAGCTACATGGTTCATAATATCACATCCTTTTTTTATTTTTTTTCAATTATATATAGAAAATAAGGCGTCTGCAAGTAAATTAAAAACATACTTCCCTTATAAAGGAGATGTGTATTTTTGGCTATTTTTTATAAATAACTACAGTTTTAAAAGTTTCAATAGAAGTTCTTCGGAATATTTTTATTTATAATAAGTATCTTTCGGTTATTTTTTCAGTTTGTTAAAATAGATTTCTTTGTATAAGTTTAAAAATAATTTAATAAATTTTAATTTTTTAGTGGGAATGCATGTAATTTGTGAGTTGAATTTTTTTAATAGTTCTATCTGTTAAAAATTACATTTGACACAATATAAAAAACTAAATATAATGACCGTATAAGATTAATCGCACACGATAAAACGGAGGGCTTAAGATGAAAATAGTAGCATTAGAATTTTATAATGATGGATATATGACAGAGGGATTTGCATTTGGAGGAACAGCTGAAAAAGAAAGTATTGATCCAAATAAAACTTATAAATCAAGTTTACAAAATTATTTGATAGATACTGGTAAAGAAGTTATATTAGTAGATACAGGAGTTCCAGTTGAAACACCAGATGTAGAACCAAGAGATGGACAAATGATATATCAAGGAAAGAAAGTTAATAACTTTGTAGATGCGCTAAAAAAAGCAGGATATGAACCAAAAGATGTGGATAAGGTTATAGTTACACATAAACATCCAGACCATACAGGAGAACTTAGATTATTTAATGATGCTAAAATATATATATCAGAAATAGAAGCTGATGCAATGAAATTAGATGGTGATAATATAGTAAGAGTTAAATTTGAAGATGGAGAATATAAGAACTTTAAACAAAGTCAAAAAATTGCTGATAACATATATATGTTACCTGCTTATGGACATACAAAAGGCAACTCTATAGCAGTAGCAGAAAATGATGGATTATATTATATGTTCCATGGAGATGTTACTTACACAGATGAAGCACTTAGACAAAATCAATTATCATTAGTATTTGAAGATAAAGAAGCAGCAAAAGAAACTTTAAATAATGTTAGAGAATTTGTTAAAGACAATAAGACTGTATATTTATCAACTCATACACCTGAAGCTTTAGTATCATTAAGTGAAAAGAAAGTTATAGAACTTTAAAGTTTAAAATATATATTATGCAATTGAGAGCTAGACGAAAAATTTATTTATTCGCCTAGCTTGATTTGCATTTATAGTGTAAAAGTATTTGAAAAGTGTAAGAATACAAGTTATACTAATGGACATATGAATTATAGTTTAAATTAGTATTAAAAAACAGAGGGAAGAGAGGGGACATAAATTATGTATGACAATTTAAAATTAGAAAATCAGCTTTGTTTCAGGGTGTACTCAGCTTCTAAGAGTATAGTCAGACTATATGGACCTTTATTAAATGAGATAGATTTAACATATCCACAGTATTTAGTGATGATGGTTCTGTGGGAGCATAAGAAATTATCTTTTAAAGAAATAAGTTCTAAGTTGAAAATGAAGACTGGTACATTAACTCCTATTTTAACTAAATTAGAGAGCAATGGATATCTAGTAAAAGAAAAAGATGAAAATGATGATAGAAAAATATATATAGCTGTCACTGAAAAAGGGTTACAGCTCGAAGAAAAGGCAAAGGATATTCCGGAAAAAATAGCAAAAAATCTTAATTTATCAAAGAAAGAATTCTTAAAATACATTAAAGAGTTTGATGATTTTGTAAACAAGCTAGATAATATAGAAAAATATATTCAGTAATTAATCTAAAAATTTAGGTATACTTATTTTTAAATTGCTGATTCTTAAATAAAAATATAATATTTATATAATTAAGAGCACTTTATTGTGATGTATTTCGATATAAAGTGCTCTTTTTTGCGTTTTATTAAAGAATTATAAAAAAAATTATTCATTTTTTGAATGGAATAATAATAATTCAATTAAATATATGGACTAATTTTAAGATTTTGACAATAATTAAGACTTTATGTGGAATAATTAACCAAGGTAATATATACTAGAATAGTATGTTGAAAATTATGTAAATCATATGGAATTATACTAAAGGGTAGGATGGAGTATTATGTTGAGTAATAGAATGAGACGAAGAGTGTTGTTCTTTTTAATTATATTTTTGTTTATAAAGTGTGATTTAAGTTATGCTGATATAGACTTAAATATAAAATTTAATAATATAACGATTGAAGATGGACTATCACAGTCTACAGTAGGTAATATGTATCAAGATAGCAGGGGGTATATATGGATAGGTACTGAAGATGGACTTAATAGATATAATGGAAAGGAATTTAAACATTATAAAAATGATAAGTATAGTGAAAATTCATTAATAAGCAATTATATAAGAGGAATTGCAGAAGATACAAATGGTGTTATGTGGATAGCTACTTTAGAGGGAATAAGTAGAATAAATATTGATACAGATGAAATAAGGAATTATTCTGAAAAAGAAGATAAAGGAAATTTATCCAATAGTAATGTATGTAATATTCTTGTTACTAAAGATAATAGGATATTTGCAGCTACAGAAGATGGGCTTAATTTGTATTATGAAAAAAATGAGAAGTTTTATAGAATCTTAGATAAAGAAAATGATCTGCCAAGTCAATACATATATTCAGTTAAAGAAGATTCAAGAGGTCATATATGGATTAGTACAGATGAAGGAGTAGTTGAAGTAGATAAAGAATTAAATATTGTCAATAAATATGAAGATACAATTGGAAAAGCTGATGTATACACTACATATGATGATTCAAAAGGGTACGTATGGGTATGCACATTAGATAAGGGATTGTTTAGAATAAATTTAAATAATGCACATGTAGATAATTATAGAGAAACTAAAGATAAATATTCAATATCAAGTAGCAGTGTAAGAGATGTGGTTCTTGATTCTAATGGAAAACTATGGGTTGCTACTGATAAAGGTATCAGTAAGTTTGATTATGAAAAAGAGATATTTACAAATTATAATGATGAACCATATGAAAAAGATAGTTTAATAGATGAAAAAACAGATTGTTTATTGAAAGATAACAGTGGACTCATATGGGTAGGTACCTATAGTGGAATATCTGTATTTGATCCTGTTAATAATTTTTATCATTTTAAATCGAAGATGCATGATAAAAATAGTTTAAGTGGGAATATGGTTAATGGTATATATAAAGATAATGATAAAGTATTATGGGTAGGAACTAATAAAAATGGTTTAAATATTATTACTGAGGATGAAATAAAACACTTAAACCCAAAGAATAGTAATCTTATTAGCTATTCAATACAGGATATAACTGGAATTGATAATTATGTATGTGTAGGTACTGATAGAGGATTATCTATTATAGAAAAATATGCTGTTAGTAATTATACCTATAATATAACCAATTATACAGATAAAGAAGGATTACCATCCAATAGAATAAGGTCTTTATTCGTAGATTCTAAGGGATATTTATGGGTAGGGACTAATAAGGGATTAGCTATATTAGATATAAAAAGTGGACAAGTTTTAGATATAACATACATATTGGATAAAATGGGAGTAGATGATAAAAATGTAGGGGCTGTATATGAAGATTCTAATGGGAATTATTATATTGGATGTTTTTTGCATGGTGGATTAATAAAAATAAATCCAGATACTAAGGAATATAAAGTATATAGAAATAATGATGATAATGACAGTATAAGTAATAATTCAATAAGGTACATAACTGAAGATTTAGATGGAAATATATTAGTTGGAACCAGCCATGGACTTAATGTGTTAGATTTAAATACAGATAAATTTATTCATTACACAGAAAATGATGGATTAATAAATAATACTGTATATGGAATATTAGTTGATGAAAATAATGATATATGGATGAGCACAAATGGTGGTATATCTAAATTATCAATGAGCCAGGGGACATTTAAAAACTTTACAGTTGGAGATGGTCTTCAGTCCAATGAATTTAATGGGAGATCATGCTTTAATAGTAATGATGGATATTTATACTTTGGAGGCATAAATGGATTTAATGTTATTGATATAAATGATATAAAAATATCTGCATTTCAGCCAAAAGTTATATTTGAGAATTTTGAAGTAAATGGTATAGCAAAAAAGGCCGTACCTAATATGCACCTTAATTATAATGAGAATAATATAAAGATAAACTTTTTTACAGATGATTATAGAAATACAAAAATAACAAAGTATTACTATAGATTAAATGGTGAAGACAAATGGAATGTTGCTGATAATAATTCACTTTTATTAGCAAATTTAGCCCCAGGAAAGTATAATTTGGAGATAAAAACAATGACTCAGCATGGAGTAGTAAGTGAAGTCAGCCATATGAGCTTTGATATTAATGCTCCTATTTGGAGGAGTAAACAGGCTATATTTATTTATTGTCTTGTAATAATTATTTATGTATATATATGTTTTTATAGAGTTAAGAAAATGGACAAGTTAGTTGATGTAAAGACTTGTGAACTTAGAAGAGAAATGGAGAAAAATGAGGAATTATTCAATAAAGTATTAAAGCTTGAGAAGAGTAAGAATAATTATTTTGTTAATTTATCACATGAACTTAGAACACCTTTAAATATATTAAGTAGTATAAATCAATTAATAAATTCATGCTTAAAGAATGATACGATTTTAACTACTGAAAAGCTCATGTATTATATGGATATAATGAGTAGAAACTGCAATAGGTTATTAAATCTTATTAATAACTTAATTGATTATACAAAAATTGAAAATAATAATTATATTGTAATTAAACAAGAAACGGATATTGTTTATTTAGTTGAAGAAACAGTTCTTGATATGAAAGACTACATTGAAGAAAAAGGACTAGAAGTAATTTTTGATACTGATGTAGAGGAAAAATTAATTCAGTGTAATAAACTTGATATAGAAAGATGTATCATAAATTTAGTTAATAATGCTGCTAAATTTACTCCTGAAGGTGGGTTAATACAAGTATTAATATATAATTTGGATGATAAAGTAAAGATAGTTGTTAAAGATAATGGGATAGGTATAAGCGAAGAAAATCAGAAAATAATTTTTGATAGATTCCACCAGGTTGTAGATGAAAATTCTGAACAAAAAGGTGGAAGTGGATTAGGTCTTACTATAACTAAACAGCTTATAAAACTTCATGGTGGAGAGATATATGTGGAAAGTGAAGTTGGTGTTGGAAGCGAGTTTATAATAGTTCTTCCTGTATGTAGCGAATAGTTATAATTAAACTATGAACCTGCTATTTTAAACAAATAACAGGTTCATAATTTTTAAATGTTAAAAACTATATATTTATTGTTAAATTAAGCTATATTACATTGCTGATCTTAAAATAGCAATTATTTCTTCTTTTGAACCTTGTCTTGGGTTTGTAGTACCACAAGCATCTTTTAAAGCATTTGTAGCTAATGTATCAAAATCACTTTCTTTTACGCCAAGTTCTTCTAATCCAGAAGGTATATTTACGTTTTTAGATAAAGTTCTTATAGCTTCTATAGCTACATTAGCTGCTTCAATATCAGACATTTCTTTAACGTCTAATTCCATAGCTAAAGCTACATCTTTTAATCTGTCAGCAGCAACTTCCATGTTGTATTTTTGAACGTGAGGAAGAAGTACTGCATTACATACACCATGAGGTAAGTTATAGAATCCACCTAATTGGTGTGCTATAGCATGAACATATCCTAAGTTAGCATTATTAAATGCCATTCCTGCTAAATATTCAGCATAAGCCATTGCTTCTCTTGCTTCTTCGTTGCTTCCATCAGCAACTGCTGTTTCTAAATTATTCATTATTAAAGAAATCGCTTTTACTGCACATGCATCAGTTGCAGGTGTTGCTGCTGTAGAAACATAAGCTTCAACTGCATGTGTTAAGGCATCCATACCTGTAGCAGCTGTTAATCCTTTTGGCATTCCCATCATTAAAACTGGATCATTTATAGCCATTATTGGGTTTACGTTTTTATCAACTATAGCCATTTTTACGTGTCTTTCTTCATCTGTAATTATTGCAAATACAGTTAATTCACTTCCAGTACCAGCAGTTGTATTTACAGTTACAAGTGGAAGACATGGTTTTGTAGATTTATCTACTCCTTCATAATCATTGATTTTTCCACCGTTGCTTGCAAGAAGAGCAATTCCTTTTGCACAGTCATGAGCTGAACCTCCACCAAATGATATTACGAAATCACAATCGAATTCTTCTAATATTCTTAATCCTTCATTAACAGATGTTACTGTTGGATTTGGTTTTACTCCATCATATATAGCATAATTTAAATCATTATTTTCTAAAACGCTAGTTAAATTGTTAACTAATCCTGTTTCAATAAGCATTTTATCAGTTACGATTAATGCTTTATTTAGTCCTAAAGCCTTTAATTGTGGGCCTGCATCATGTAAGCATCCTTTACCTATTAAACTTAATGGTGGCATAAAAAATTTACTACTCATATATAATTCCTCCTAAGTTTTGCCGCGTTGGTTTTAAAAACCTTACAGGCATATAATACAGTTATGTTAAAAAAATAACTAATTCATTTTTGAAAAAAAGTAGACTTAATTTCAATATGGAATAAAAAAATGTGATATTTACATTAAATATTGATTATAAATTCACGAAAATATTTGGTTGTATTTAAAAAACATTGTATAATTAATAACGAAAATTATATAAAATGCTGTTTTTGAAGAAAAAGAATAAAAAGAGTATTAGAATTTAAATTTATTTGAAGGGGTATGTAGATATTTTGATTATATTATAGGTATTAAAGTAGAGACTTATTTGTAATTAATCTTAATTTGAGATTTAAGAAGAGGATGTTCATACAACTAAATAGAATTTTATCATTTGTGAGGAAACAATAGTTATGAAAGAATTTGAAGCATTATCTAAAGAAATAGTAAATGGAGTAGAAACGGATTTAGTTAAATTAATATATTATAATTATAAGAGAAATGATAAAGATATTTATACTACCCATGAATGTAATAGATTATGTAGAGTTTTACAAGGTGAAAAGAAAATTGCTGTTAATAATGAAAAAAAATTAATATATTCAGATAATGAATTTGTGCTACTAAAACCAAATTCTAAGGTTGAAGTTGTAACAGAAAATCCAACTAAAGCACTCGTACTTGAAATTTCTAATGATCTTTTATCATATGTAAATAATAGAGTAAAATATGATTTTAGAGAAAATATAGATTCAGATTTACAAAATAATTCTACATTTAAAAATATTAGTGTAAAGAACTTAATGGATGATGTAATAAATATAGCTATTAGTAATGAAAAGAATAAAGAGTTTTTAATAGATTTGAGAGCTCAAGAAATTACATATGAATTATTTAAACATAAAATATTCAGTGATTTTAATAAGCTTAATTCCAATAATATAATAAGACAGTCAATTGATATTATGAATAGTAATATTTTAAATGATATAAGTATAAGTGACATATCATATTCATTAGGAATGTCCCTTACTAACTTTTCGACTATTTTTAAAAAGGCAACTGGGATATCTCCAAATAAGTATTTTACAAATCTCAAGCTGAAGAAGGCAAAGGAAATGCTCGGTTATCAAAGTGTTACTGAAGTAGCATTTTCTCTTGGATACGATAATATATCATATTTTATAAATATTTTTAAAAGAAATTTTGGCATAACACCTAAGCAATATAGTTTAAATTTAATCAATAAGTCACAAATAGGATAAATTCTTATTTGTGATTTATTGATTAAATTTAGTATGATAGTTTTGCATATTTACAAAAACAAAATTTAAAAATCATTACATTTATAAAATAAGTTTAATTGATTTTCCCTCAACCTCAATTAAATTTTCACTTTGCATTTTACTAAGTTCTCTCGAAAGAGCACTTCTATTTACACCTAAAAATTCTGCAAAGGCGGTTTTAGAAAAAGGAATATTAAAATAACCATTTTCATCAGGCTTTAAACTACTAAAATAAATATGAAGCCTGTCTCTAAGACCTTTTTGACTTAGAATTCTAACTTTTAAATTTAAAAATAGATTCTGTGATGATAAATCTTGAATTAAATTAATTGTTAATTGGTGATGATATTTTGAATTAACACTGTTATCACCAAATAGCTTACTAAAGTCAAGAAAAAGAATACAGCAGTCTGTTAATGCACGAAGCTGAATAGGACTATTTTTTGCTTTTAAACATGCTAATGATTCTCCAAACAGGCACCCTTTAGTAATATGATTAATATTTATCTTGTTGAAGTGTTCACTTAAAAATGAACTTTCTAGTATCCCATTTAAAACTATTCCAGAATATAAAACTGAATCTTCAAGATGAAGAACAAACTCATCCTTTTTAAAGAATTTAATCTTTGCATTAAGAAATTCTAATAAATCTTTGTAAGAAGATTCAGGGATAGAACGGAATAAAGAACTCGTCCTTAAAATTTCTTCGTATTGTTTAAATGTATCTAACTCACTCATGATATTATCCTTTCTTATGTCGAATTTTGCGTTTTTTGATAAATATTTTGAATAAAATAAATAATAGCAAGAAAATGTTGCTGAAGCAACAGAAAAAAAGTGGAATAAATCATAAGATAAGTGTGAAAGAGATGATACGAACAATTAAGTATTAAGGATTATAAGTTTTTTATAATAGTTTAATATTTAAATAAAGAGATATTTAATATAGTTTTATTTAAGTATTTAAGATTAAAAAAATGTTAAATTTTTGTTAACAGAGTTAAGAACGGGGGATAAATCACATGAGAAAACATGTAAAAGGCAACGTAAGCTGGGTAGGCTATTTAGACTGGGAATTAGAAAAATTCCATGGAGATGACTTTTCAATTAAAAATGGTTCAAGCCAAAATGCTTACTTAATAGAAGAAGAAAAGACAGTATTAATAGATACAGTTTGGCTTCCTCATCAATTTGAATTTGTAGAAAACTTAAAAAAGGAAATTGATTTAAATAAGATTGATTTCATAGTTGCAAATCATGGAGAATGTGACCACTCAGGTTCTCTTGTAGCTTTAATGGAAGAAATACCAAATACTCCAATTTACTGCACAGCGAATGCTGTAAAGAGTATTGAAGGGCAATACGGAAAAAGAGGTTGGGACTTCCATGTTGTAAAAACAGGCGATTCTATTGATATAGGAAATGGTAAAAAGTTAATCTTCGTTGAAATGAGAATGCTTCACTGGCCAGATTCTATGGCAACTTACATGACAGGAGATAATATATTATTCTCAAATGATGCATTCGGACAACATTTTGCAGTAGAAGAATTATTTAATGATAAAGCAGATCAATGTTTATTAAAGAAAGAAGCAATGAAATATTTTGCAAATATATTAAATCCATTTGCACCACTTGTTACAAATAAGTTAAAAGAAGTTGCAGGATTAAATATTCCAATAGACATGATTGCACCTTCACACGGAGCTATTTGGAGAGAAAATCCAGGTCAAATTTTAGAAATGTATAGTAAATGGGCTGATAAATATCAAGAAAATCAAGTTACTATTGCTTATGACACAATGTGGAATGGAACTGAAAAGATAGCTCATAGAATTGCAGATGAAGTTCACAGACAAAGCCCTGATACTGTAGCAAAAGTATTTAATATTGCAAAAGCAGATAAGAATGAAGTTATGACAGAAATATTCAAATCAAAAGCTATTGCAGTTGGTTCACCAACAGTAAGTAACAGTATTCTTTCAAGCGTTGCTGGATGGATGGAATTTTTAAAACAATTAAAGTTTAAGAATAAAAAAGCAGCTGCATTTGGATGCTATGGATGGAGTGGAGAATCTGTAAAAGTTCTTCAAGAAATGCTTGCTAAAGCAGGATTTGAAGTAATAGATGAAAATGTTAGATCTCTTTGGAATCCAGATGAAAGTGATTTTGACTTAATTCCAGGACTTGTAACAGAACTTCTTAAATAAATAATTAATTAATAATGCTAAATAAAAATTTATATAAATAAAATTACGAACAATAAAGGAGAATATAAAAATGGATAAATATGTATGCGACACATGTGGTTATATCTATGACCCAGCAGTAGGAGACCCAGACGGAGGAATTGCGCCAGGAACAGCTTTTGAAGATATTCCAGAAGATTGGGTATGCCCAGTTTGCGGAGTAAGCAAAGATATGTTCAGTAAACTTGATTAGTTTTAATAAAATCTAATTTAAATAATTATTATAATGTAATAGAGAAAAGGAATATTTTAAGTAGAAAATGCTTTCAATATTCCTTTTCTTTATTTTTTATTACTATTTTTAATTGATATAGGATTATGTTATTTTATTAATTTTGTATGCAGAATTAATAATATGAATTTTTTGAAAAAAATTATATAAAATATAAAAAAATATAATTAAAGTAAATATTGACAAAAAAACTAAAATGAGATAATATTCAACTGATAATATTTTTATGGATATTTATTATATGATTTTGTGAAATGCTGGTAAAAATACATGAGTCAGATTAGGAAGTAAGTTCACTCATCGCGTCTCTTTTTTAAGTGATCTTATAATATTAATTATTTGTTTTCTGTAGTCTGTAATTAAATTCGTTAGTATGTTTTTTGTGAAGTTTAATAGTTTTAGTTTCTAAACAAAATACAATTCAGCATTTCATAAAATATATAATTCAGATTGTTAAAAAATATACTTATTTATAAATAGTTATCCTACTGTATAAAGTATATGGTTTTAAATGATTAATTAAAAAGTAATTCTGCAAATAATCAAATATATAAAATATTTAGCGTTCGTAAATGTTTTATATATTTGATGAGGAAAATTTAATTTAGCTTATACCCAATTAATAATATAAATTGTAAAAATACATGTATACAAGTATACATAGTATACAAGGAGGAATTAATAATGTTAGAAAAAGAACAATGGTCTGGCTTTGAAGGAAGACTATGGAAAGAAGAAATCAATGTAAGAGACTTCATCCAAAAGAACTATAAACCATATGATGGTGATGAAAGCTTCCTTGCAGATCCAACAGATGCAACAAATAAGCTTTGGGGTAGATTACAAGAATTACAAAAAGAAGAAAGAGCTAAAGGCGGAGTACTTGACATGGAAACAGAAGTTGTTTCTGGTCTTACAGCTTATGGTCCTGGGTATATTGATGAATCATTAAAAGATCTTGAACAAATCGTAGGTCTTCAAACAGACAAGCCTCTTAAGAGAGCATTCATGCCATACGGTGGTATAAAGATGGCTGAACAATCTTGTGAAAACTATGGATATACACCAAATCCAGAATTACACAAGATATTTACTGAATATCATAAAACACATAACCAAGGAGTATTCGATGCTTACACACCTGAAATGAGAGCAGCTCGTAGCAGTCATATCATCACAGGTCTTCCAGATACTTATGGACGTGGACGTATCGTAGGTGACTACAGAAGAGTTGCTCTTTATGGTATAGATTACCTTATAGAAGCAAAAGAACATGATAAAGCTAACTGTGGTGACGGAACTATGACAGAAGATGTTATCCGTTTAAGAGAAGAAATCACAGATCAAATTAATGCTCTTAAAGACATGAAGAAAATGGCTGAAAGCTATGGATTTGATATATCAGAGCCAGCTAAAAATGCTAAAGAAGCAGTTCAATGGTTATACTTTGGTTACTTAGCAGCTATCAAAACTCAAAATGGTGCAGCTATGTCAATAGGACGTGTATCTACATTCCTTGATATCTATATCCAAAGAGATTTAGAAAACGGAGTAATCACTGAATCTGAAGCTCAAGAATTAATCGACCATTTAACAATCAAATGCAGAATGGTTAAATTTGCAAGAATAACTTCTTACAATGAATTATTCTCAGGAGATCCATCATGGGTTACTATCGGATTAGCTGGTATTGGTGTTGATGGACGTCACATGGTAACAAAGAACGATTACCGTTTCTTACACACATTAGAAAACATGGGACCATCACCAGAACCAAACTTAACTGTATTCTATTCTTCAGCACTTCCAGAAAACTTCAAGAAGTATGCTGCTAAGATTTCAGTAGATACAAGCTCAATCCAATACGAAAATGATGACGTTATGAAACCAGTATGGGGAGATGACTATTCAATCTGCTGCTGTGTATCTGCAACACAAACTGGTAAGGAAATGCAATTCTTCGGAGCTAGAGCTAACCTTGCTAAGTGTTTATTATATGCTATCAATGGTGGGGTAGATGAAAAATCAGGTAAGCAAGTAGGACCTGAATACAAAGGAATTACTTCAGAATACTTAGACTACGATGAAGTAATCGCTAAATATGAACAAATGAGTGACTGGTTAGCTGGTCTTTACGTAAATGTATTAAACTTAATCCAATACATGCACGATAAATACTACTATGAAGCAGCAGAAATGGCTCTTATCGATACAGATGTAAGAAGAACATTTGCTACTGGTATAGCTGGATTCTCTCACGTAATAGATTCACTTTCAGCAATCAAATATGCTAAAGTTAAGACTATCAGAGATGAAAGAGGTCTAGTAGTAGACTACGAAATCGAAGGAGATTTCCCTAAATACGGTAATGATGATGATAGAGCAGACGAAATTGGTGTATATGTTCTTAACTCATTCCTTGAAAAAATCAAGAAGAGACACACATACAGAAATTCTGAACCAACTACATCAATCCTTACTATTACTTCAAACGTAGTATATGGTAAGTACACTGGTAACATGCCAGATGGAAGAAGAGCTTGGACTCCACTTTCACCAGGAGCAAGCCCATCTTACGGAGCAGAACAAAACGGATTACTTGCTTCATTAAACTCTGTAGCTAAGTTACCATACGAATGGGCATTAGATGGTATTTCAAATACACAAACTATTAACCCAACTGCTTTAGGAAACAATAAAGAAGAACAAGTAGACAAGCTAGTTCAAGTACTAGATGGTTACTTTGATCAAGGACCACATCACTTAAACGTAAATGTATTTGGTGTTGAAAAATTAAAAGATGCTATGGAACATCCAGAAAAAGAAGAATATGCAAACTTCACTATCCGTGTATCAGGTTACGCAGTTAAGTTCATCGACTTAACAAGAGAACAACAATTAGATGTTATCTCAAGAACTTGTCATGAAAGAATCTAATTCTGATAAAATAATTGGAAGAGTTCATTCAATAGAGAGTTTTGGATCTGTTGATGGACCAGGAGTCCGCTTTATAGTTTTCTTAAAGGGCTGTCATATGAGATGCCAGTTCTGCCATAATCCGGACACTTGGGAAATGAAAGATGGACAGCTAAAAACTGCTGATGAGTTATTAGCTCAAGCCTTAAGATACAAAACTTATTGGAAAAAGGGGGGCGGCATCACTGTAAGTGGTGGTGAGCCTCTTCTTCAAATAGATTTCTTAATAGAATTCTTTACAAAAGCTAAAGCCAAAGGTATTCATACTACACTTGATACTTCAGGAAATCCTTTTACAAGAGAAGAACCTTTCTTTAGTAAATTTAATGAACTCATGAAGGTAACTGATCTTGTAATGCTTGATATAAAGCAGATAAATGAAGAAAAGCATAAAATACTTACTGGATGGAGTAATTCAAATATTCTTGATATGGCTAAATATTTATCAGAAATCAATAAGCCTATATGGATTCGTCATGTGCTAGTCCCAGGTGGAAGTGATAATGATGAAAATCTAATAGAACTTGATAAATTTATAAAAACTTTAAACAATGTAGACCGTGTAGAAGTGCTTCCATATCATACACTTGGAACATTTAAGTGGGAAGAACTTGGCAAAGAGTATCCTTTAAAGGATGTGCAACCTCCTACTAAGGAAAGAATAGAAAATGCCAATAATTTTCTTCATACAAGTGAATATACTGGATATTTATCAAGATAGTTCATATTAATAGAATATAATAAAAAACTAACGCCAACAAAATAATGTTGACGTTAGTTTTTTTTAGTTAACAAACTTTCTTTAGTTAACTGTTCATTGTTAACTAATAACTGAAAGTTAATAGGTATCCTTTCTGATACTGGTATCATAAAATATCATACTTGTTTTTTGTTTCCCTATAAGAGATAATAACACAGTAGTAGAAAGTAAACAATTTTTTAAATTTAAAGGAGAAACTGTTACTTACGAAATATAATAGAGAATAGTTCATATAATTTAATATTTTTGGTGATTGGTTAAGGATTATATACTAATAAAAACACTTATAATAATGTCAGTACTTGTTGAGTAAGTTGATAGGATATATAATTATATTGAGGGAAAAATAATTACAAAAGATAAAGAAAGAAGGTTTTTTTACATGGACGCAATTGATATGATAAAAGAAAGAAGAAGTATAAGAAAATTTAAAGATGAAAAAGTAGATAGAGAAACTATGAAAGAAATCATTGATATAGCTAGATGGGCTCCATCATGGGTAAATTACCAAATAGCTAGATATACATTAATTGATGATGAAGAAACTATTCAAAAATTAGCTAATGATGCTGTTAAAGGTTTCGTATATAACATGGATACATTAAAGAATGCAAAAGGTGTTGCAGTATTAAGCTTTGTAAAAGGTAAAAGTGGTAAACTAGAACAATATGGTATTGAAAGTTCAGCAAATAACACTTGGGAAGTATTTGATGCTGGTATAGCTTGCCAAACATTCTGTTTAGCTGCATATGCTAAAGGTATTGGAACTTGCATAATGGGAGTAATTAATGAAGAATCAATTGCTAAAATTATAAACTTACCAGAAGAAGAAACAGTAGCTGCTCTTATTGTTTATGGTTACCCAGATGAAGCACCACAATCAAAGAGAAAAAGTGCTGATGAAATAATGCGTTTCCTTGATAAATAGGTTAATATTTAGAACATTAAAATATTATTAGGAATTATAAAAAATAGATTGTCCAGGAGGATAGTCTATTTTTATTTAATTATTTATATTTAAGTGAAGCCAAAGAAGATAAAAAATAAGAGTTTAATATATTTTTTTGTATAGTTTATGGAAATATATTACAATTATAAAGTAAAATGGAAAATAGTAATGCTGATATATAAATTTATCAGGCTTATTCAGGGAATTCTTAACAATTTATATTAAATTGTAGTTTGATTAATTAATTATATTTGATTAATTAATTATATTTATACATTTATTTATTAAGGGGGAAACAAAGTGAAAAAAGTATTAAGTCTTGCAATGTCTGCAGTCATGGCTGTTTCATTAGTGTTTACAGCAGGAATATCCAAGGCGAATGCAGCATCTATTCCAAGTAATGCAAATTTAGTGAACACCTATGGAAATGTAATTCCTAAGGTTGGGACAGCATGTGTATCTGATGAAATTCTAAATCCCAATATTCTTCAGTATGCAAAAAAAGAATACAACAGTATGGCTGTTGGTAATGAAATGAAACCAGATTATATTTTAAGAGCATGGTCACCTAAAATTATATCTGTAAATGAAGCAAGAGCAAAAGGATATTATATTCCAGAAAATTATCCAGAAAGACAGTTCCAGATTTAGATTTTTCAACTGTTGATAAGATTTTAAAAACTTGTCATGATAATGGATTAGCATTACGTGCACATACTCTTGTGTGGCATTCTCAAACTCCAGACTGGTTCTTTAGAACTGGATATAATAAAAATGCAGGTTATGTAAATGCAAGTGTAATGAACAAGAGAATGGAATTCTTCATCAAATCTTATATGGGACATGTATGCTCAAGCCAATATTCAGATATTGTGTATGCATGGGATGTTGTCAATGAATTTTTACATGCGAAAAATTCAGGATGGCAATATATTTATGGAAATCCTAGTACAAGAGCTCAGTTTGTAAAAGATGCATTTAATTATGCTTATGATACTTTAGAATATTTCAAAATGACTGATAAAGTAAAATTATTCTACAATGACTACAACACATACATGGAAGTTAATGAAATAATTGATTTAATTAACTTTATAAATTCAGGAAGAAAAGTATGTGCAGGAATTGGTATGCAATCTCACTTGTCTACTGATTTTCCAACTGTAGCAAACTATAAATCTACTATAGCAGCATTTAGAAAAGCAGGATTTGAAATTCAAATAACTGAATTAGATTTAGAATGTAAAGATGAAAATGTACAAGCGCAATATTACTATGATTTAATGAAAGCTATCTTAGAAGAAAAGAAAGCAGGTGCAAAAATAACTGCTCTTGTATGGTGGGGATTATGTGATAATAATTCATGGCGTAAAGATGAAAAGCCACTTTTATATTCAAACTTTAACCAAAAGAAAAAAGCTTATGATGCAGTATTACAAGCATACTATGATGTAATGGGTTCATCATCACAACCACAAAATCCAGCACCTAAATATCCAATACAAAATGATTCTAATGTATCTGTAAAAGATGGATGGTACTATATTAAAAATGTTAATGCACAAAAATATCTTCAAGTTACAAATAATACAGGAATAGCTGGGCAAAACATTGAAATTGGAACAGGTACTGGAGTTCAAGGACAAAAATGGTATGTTAAGAATCTAGGTAATGGATATATAACATTACAAAGCGGTTTAGGTAACTTTATGATTGATATTGCTAATGGTCAGAATTCAGATGGAACTAATGTATGTCAATGGAGCTACGGTGGATATGCAAATCAACAATGGATATTTGAACCAGTAGGTATATAGTAAATTAAAAATGTAATATGGTTTAACTAAAAGATAGATGATTTTGAAAAAAGATTATCTATCTTTTTATAATGTAGATTTTACTTGTTTTTTTTGAGATAATGGTAGTGAAAAGGTATGTATACTATATCTATTTACACATAACAAAGGAGAAAGCGTAATGAAGAAGAGATACGAAAAAGAAAGAAACTTTCTAAAATCTAATTTCAGCGAATTTAAAAAGATTAAAACTGATAAAATGAAGGGAAAACCTGAACCTGAAAGAGTTAAATCTTATGAATTAAATTCAATAATAATTGACCTTCCTGCTGTAAGCAAAAATGTTTTAAAAAAACCAAATATTTTTGATTGTATAAAGGACAGAAGAAGTACTAGATTTTATAGTGAAGAACCAGTAAGCCTTGAAGAATTATCATATCTTTTATGGGCAACACAAGGAATAATTGGAACAAGTAAGTTAGGATTAACTTATAGAACTGTTCCATGTAGTGGAGCAACTCATACATTTGAGACTTATTTGTTTATAAACAATGTTGAAGGTTTGGAAAGAGGAGTATATAGATATCTTCCAGTGGAGCATAAGCTATTATTTATGGAGGCAATGGAAGATGTTGCTGAAAGACTAGATGCAATTACTTTAGAACAACCTTTTGTACCTAATTTTGCTAGAAAAGCAGCAGTTACTTTTGCATGGAGTACAACACCTTATAGATCTGAATGGAAATTTGATATTACAGCTCATAAGAAAATATTAATAGATGTAGGACATGTATGTCAGAACCTTTACCTTGCAGGTGAATCAGTAGATATAGGAGTATGTGCAATTGGTATATATGATCAAAAGCCTGTAGATGAGATGTTACAATTAGATGGAGAAGAGGAATTTGTAATATATCTTGCTGCT
Organism: Clostridium sp. SM-530-WT-3G; assembly: GCF_012843905.1. Taxonomy (GTDB): domain Bacteria; phylum Bacillota; class Clostridia; order Clostridiales; family Clostridiaceae; genus Clostridium. The sequence continues at coordinate 2,750 of NZ_JABAGC010000030.1, read as the reverse complement.
ATTGGTAAGAAGAGAAAAGAATAAATTTAGTTATCTTATAAAAAATAAGAAAATATTTATTATAAAATGCTGTCATTGCTTTATAATAAATGTTTGTTCAGTATAATAATAACCCTATGACAAACTTGTTATAGGATTAAAGTTAGTGTCATTCACAATAATTTAGTTTACAATATTTAGGGATGAATTCCTGAAATATGAGCATTGAAATATTTCTTAATAGTACTATAATTATTAGAGTGTTGTTGAGAATAAATAATATTTATTTATAACTTTAAACAAAGGAGAAAATTGAAATGATAGTAAATACTGATAAATGTATTGGATGTACTTTATGTACGCAAGACTGTATAGTAAGCGATATAGAAATGGTTAATGGAAAAGCTCATATAAAAAATGAAGCATGTATAGGATGTGGCCACTGTATTGCAATTTGTCCAGCTGGCGCAGTATCTTGTGATGATGAAAAAGAATACTCAATGGACGAAGTTATGGAATATAACAAAGAAGATTTCGATATAGCCCCAGAAAGATTAATGAACTTCATGAAGTTTAGAAGAAGTGTAAGATTATTTAAAAAAGATGAAGTAGAAGAAGAAAAAATACAAAAGATTCTTGAAGCGGGTAAGTATAGCCAAACTGGAAGCAATATGCAAGCTGTTTCTTATGTTGTTGTGAAAGATAAAATGCAAGAACTTAGAAAGATGGTTTTGGAAACTTTAAATTCAGTTGCAGATGTAGTTATGAATAAAGAAGGTGTTCCACAAGCATATATTGTATATGCAAAGATGTGGAAGAAGATGTACACAGACTTCTTAGAAAATCCAGATGGTGAAGATAGATTATTCTTTAAAGCACCTTTAATGATAGTAGTAAAGGCAGATAGAGTTATAAATGGAGCTTTAGCTGCATCAAAAATGGAACTTATGATAGATGCTTTAGGTCTTGGAACATTCTTTAGTGGATTCTTAGAAAGAGCTTTAGCTGATAATCCTAAGATAGGTGAGTTATTACAAATAAAAGAAGGGGAACAATTCGTTGCTTGTATGCTTGTTGGTTACCCAAGAGTTAAATACAAGAGAACTGTACCAAGAAAAGAAATAAACGTAGTAAGAATGTAATTATTTTTTAAAATAAAATTTGTATAATTGAATACTATAAGATAAACCATATATCATGTTTTTATAACTTAGATATATGATTTTTTATATTTCAATTTTTCAGTATTATATAATGAAAGAATTAAAATAAACATAAAGGTAAGTAAGTGTCTATAAAAAAATATATTTAGGTAAAATTATCCATAATTAATTTGTATTTTCTATAGGGAGTTTGATAAAATATAATATAATATGAAAACAATATCATGATAGAGGTGATATTAGTTTATAATGCTAATGGTTCAAGGGAGGATTAATATGAAAATTTTATGTATTGGTGATAGTAACACATGGGGATATAATCCTGCAGATGGCTCACGTCAAAAGAAAAGGTGGACAAAGATTTTGCAAAGTTTATGTCCAGATGATGAAATAATTGAGGAAGGATTAAATGGAAGGACAGTTATTTCAATAGACCCCCAAAAAAGAGAGCTTTGTGGTATTGAAAGTTTAAAGATGCTATTAATGAGCCATAAGCCTATAGATTTAGTTATTATAATGCTTGGAACAAATGAGTTGAAAACAACTTTTAGCTGTCGTGCTGGATATATAGCAAATGGAATAAGCGAATATATTAAAATTATCAAAAATCCTTATATATGGGAAGGTTTTAATGTTCCTAATATACTTATTATATCACCTATATTACTTGGCGAAAACATAGCAGAAAAGCAAGGGGTATATGGAGATTTTAATGAAAATAGCTTTATCCAATCAAAGTATCTAGGAAAAGCAATAGAAGATGTATGCAGACGTTATGATGTAGGGTTTATGAATGCAGCAGATTATGCAGTGCCTTCAGAAATAGATGATATTCATATGAATGAAGAAAATCATAAAAAATTAGCTGAGGCTATTTTTTATTATATTTAAAGTTGAAATTTTTAAAGAAATTATAATATTTTTATAAAATATATTATGAAACATATCTGTAGATGTATTTGTTTAAAATTATTAGATGAAAATGGGGATAAAATATGGACATTGAATTACAAAGAGATGGTATTACTTTAAGAGGAAAACTAGAAAGAGCTAGTAATGAAAAAGGACCTATAGCTATTATATTTCATGGATTTTTAGCAGATTTAGGATATACAGAAGATTCATTATATAGCAAGATAGCTACAAGAATTTTAAAAGAGAATATATCTGTAATAAGATTTGATTTTAATGGCCATGGAAAAAGTGATGGTAAATTAGTTGATATGGATATTTTAAATGAACTTGAGGATGCTATGGCAATTTTAAATTATGTTAGAAAACTTGATTTTATAACAGATATATATGTTGTAGGTCATTCACAAGGTGGAGTTGTAGGAGGAATGCTTGCAGGGTATTATCCAGATGTAATTAGTAAATTAGCTTTATTAGCACCTGCAGCTACTCTAAAGGATGATGCATTAATGGGAATAGTCATGGGAACAAAGTACGATACTAATCATATTCCTGAGACTGTTAGTATCAATGATACTCCATTTACTATTGGAGGCTTTTAACTGTTAAAAATAATCTGTAAAAATATATAAAAATATATTTCTATTTATGATATAATCTTATTGAGGTGATAAGTTGTGAAATATTACTCAATAG